>DASRJH010000035.1:0-6362 GCA_035649575.1 Planctomycetota bacterium | reverse complement strand
GGTGGAGCAGTTCATCTTGCGTGATTCGGGTGCGCGAGTCAGACCTTGATCAATCGACTGACCAGGGACGTGAAGCGTTGGCGCGCGCGGAACAATCGAGTGGAGACCGTCTTTACTGGACATCCCATGACCGCCGCCGCGTCTTCATAACTGAGCCCTTCAACTTCGCAGAGCAGGAACGCCTCCCGGAACTTCATGGGAAGTTCGCCGATCGCTACTTCGATCGCGTGGTTGGCTTCGCGCGTCTCGGCGAGTTGATCCGGCCGGGCGCTGCCCGTATCGGCCGGTACGAATGGGTTGTCGTCGTCCTTCTGCAGGTCGCGGAACAGGCAGAGCTTGAACTTGCGCCGTCGCAACTGGTCGAGGCAGAGGTTGCGCGCCACTCGGAAGAGCCAGGGCCGGAAAGCAGCGGCAGGCACCTGGTTGAGATGGCGGTAGAGGGCCAGGAAGGCATCCTGCGCGACGTCTTCGGCAGCGATGGAGTCGCCGAGGAGCCGCGTCGCGTAGGCCTTCAGACTGTCCGTGTGTTCAGCGAGTGCACGATGGTAGGAGACCATCGTGACGGGGTCTGGTTGGTAGTCCTGGCTCGGGCTGACCATCGCTTGGGAGGAGGATTCTAGCTCTGGCCGGCGGTGCAGCCACGGCCGCTGACAACATGAAGGTCGCAAGACGGCATGGCTTGGGAGAAACTCCGAGCTGACGAAAACCGACGCTCCTGAACTAGTTACCAAAGCCATGTCTTCTGCAACCTCCCCTGCCATCGGCCCCGCGACGGTTCGCGGCACCGCACACGGCACCCCTCTTCTGCTCCTGGTGCTGGTCGGTTCGTTGCCTGGCGGTTGTGGCGGTAGCCTCTCGCACCGGGCCGTTGCCGAGATGGCCAACACGCTGCCCATCGGTCAGGCCATCGAGCGGATCCGGATCGAGATCCAGAACGGGAGCCTCGATGTCGACGCGAACTCCGAGCGAGCCGTTGCCATCGCGGGCGGCGTGCGTCGAGCCGCCGACACGGCTGAGGAACTCGCGCAACTGCAGCAGATCCCGAACGACTTCTATGTCGCCAACGATGCCGCGGAACCGGCAACGCTCGTGGTGCGCGGCCCGGCGATTCCGGCCGGGGGCGTGAAGGGCGTGCTGGGGATCCTGGCCCGCATCGGGCTGCCCGCCGACCTTCCGCTGGCGATCGTGATCAGTGGCAGCGGTCACGTGACCGTCGCCAACCGCAGGGCGAGCACGCACGTCGAAACCGGCCGCGGCGACCTGCGGTTCGAGCACTGCGCCAGCGCCGTAGAGGCGGAAACCGGCCTTGGCATGGT
Organism: Planctomycetota bacterium; assembly: GCA_035649575.1. Lineage (GTDB taxonomy): Bacteria > Planctomycetota > UBA1135 > UBA1135 > UBA2386 > DASVAL01. The sequence goes on along the minus strand of DASRJH010000035.1, from coordinate 5,046 downwards.
CATTGCTTTCGACCATCGCGGCGACCTGGACATCACCACCAAGCATGGCGACATGCAAGTCTTCGTGCGCGAACCAGGGGATCTCATCCGACTCGACACGGGGAAAGGTACGGTGCAGTGCCACGTGCCCTCGACGATCGAGTTCGACCTCGATGCGCGAGCCGTGGTTGGACACATCGGCAATGGTTTCGGTCTGGTGCCACAGCCGGTTCTCGATTTCGGCCGCGTGCTGGTCGGAAAGCGCGGCAGTGCGCGGACCAAGGTCGTGCTGCGCACGGGGTCCGGACACTTGTCGATCGCGCCGAGGAGCTTCGAGCAGGGCTGAGGCCGGCGCTCCGCGCTCGGTGGCAGCTTTGGGACACGCGGTTACCCAGCGTCCTGGAAAGGATAGGGAGCCTCTTGCGCTCTCGCGATCCTGTTGTCGCAGACGCGGTTTCCCACACGGCAGCTCTTTTTCCGTAATAGGAAAATGTCGGCAGGAACCTCTCGTCTGTGGCGACAACCCGTAGCAAGTCGTCGTTCGCCCCCAAGCCTCACTGACCCCGCATGCCCGGTCCCCGACGGTTCCACTCCCGAGAGTGGCGCTACGGTCGGGTTCCTCCGGACGAAACCACTCATGACTCTCGGCAAACGTCTGCTTCTCTATTCCGCTCGCGACCCGTCGGCCGCGTCCCTCGCCAAGTTGACAGCCAGTTGGGGCTGTCTCTCGAGCAGCTGCACCTCGATCGACGAGTTCCGCGGTCGCATCGAGGGTGCTGACTACGATTTCGTGCTCATCGAGTCCTCCTCGGGCCTGCAGCGGTTGGTCGCGGAGAACACGATCGAGGAAACGCTCAAGCTGACGCTGGCGGACGTCGAGAAGCGGCACATCCAGCGCGTCTTGTCGTCGACCGGTGGCAACAAGACTCGGGCCGCGCGGATCCTCGGCATCGACACGAAGACCCTCTACAACAAGCTCAAGAGCTACCGGTCCTCCGAGGCAGTGGCGCGAAAGCGCATGATGTCGTCGACGTCGGTGACGATCATTTGAGGCTGCTCGCCCGCGAGGCGAACAACCACGACTCGGGCACGCGCACCCTTCGCCGCCGCTGCAGCAGTCGAGCGGACCAATTTGAGAAGCGCGTGATGCAAGCGCCCGGCTGCTGATCTGCGAGCTTTCGCGCGCACCGGCGCTGCCAGCGACTCGTCGCGGGTGCGCTGACGGTTTCTCGCACGCTCGAGCCCTCGCGCCTGCTGTCGTCCCGTTTGGAGCATTTGTGCGCAGGCAGATCGGGGCCGCCCCGGCGCGACGCGCCGATGCGATCGTGCGCTGCCTTCGAGCCGCCTTCATCGGCCTCTCACGCCTTGCCGGACGGCACTTATGCACTGCCACTGGCAGCCGAGAATCCAGCGAGTCGCGTCACACGCGGCATCGAAACACGGAACCTGCGACGGGCCTTGATTCGCCGACTTCGATCCTTTGCCTGCAGTGCCCGTCGCGGGTTCTACTTTTCCTGACGCGTCTCGCCGCCTGCGAGCCTCGGCCCGAGTCTGGAAAAGTGCCGCGCGTGATGCTCAGATCCACTTTCCATGGGTCTGATCGAGCATCGTGACGCGCTGACGGAAGCTGAACACCGGGTCGAATCGATCAAGGTGAGTCTTTGACTACGTTCGGCGTCACCGTGAGCTGGCAGACATCGAACACCAGATGACCCGGCCCGATTTCTGGGACGACGGCGAACGCGCCCAGACCATCGTGCAGAAGAAGAAGCTCTGCGTGCAGGTCGTCGAGCCGATCGATGGGCTCATGCGTCTGATCGAGGACGGACGCGTGCTGGTCGAGCTCGGCGCGGAGGATCCGTCCGCAGTCGAGGCCGATCTGGTCGAGACGGAGCACAAGATCCACGAGCGCCTCGACCAGTTGGAGTTCCAGCTCATGCTCGGCGGCGAACACGACCCGCTGAACGCGATCGTGACGCTGCAGCCCGGTGCTGGCGGCATCGATGCGTCCGACTGGGCCGAGATGATGCTGCGCATGTACATCAAGTGGGCCGCCAGTCACGACTACCAGGTCGAGGAGACCGACTTCCAGAAGGCCGAGGAAGCCGGCATCAAGAACGCGACGATCGTCGTGAAGGGGCCCTACGCCTATGGCCGGTTGAAGGCCGAGCAGGGGGTGCACCGCCTGGTCCGCATCTCGCCGTTCGATGGGCAAGGCCGGCGGCAGACGTCGTTCGCTTCGGTCGAGGTCGTGCCCGAGCTCGACGACGACCTCTCGGTCGATCTACGCAAGGAAGATCTCAAGGTCGACACCTTTCGCAGCTCCGGCGCCGGCGGCCAGCACGTGAACAAGACCGAGTCGGCAATCCGCATCACGCACATCCCGACCGGCATCGTCGTCGCGTGCCAGGCCGAACGCAGCCAGCACAAGAACCGCGAATCCGCGATGCGCACGATACGGTCGAAGCTCTACCAGCTCGAGCTCGCGAAGCGCGAAGCCGAGCTGGCCAAGTTCTATGGCGATCGTGGCTCCATCAGCTGGGGCAACCAGATCCGCAGCTACGTGCTGCAGCCCTACCAGATGTGCAAGGATCTGCGCACCGACATCGAGACGTCCGACGTGCACGGCGTGCTCGACGGCGACCTGGATCCCTTCATCGAGGGCTACCTCAAGATGAGAAAGGACGAGGGCAAGAAATGAGACGCGCACTGCTCTCGGTCACGGACAAACAGGGCCTCGCCGACTTCGCGAGCGGCTTGGTCCAGGCGGGATTCTCGCTGCTTTCGACCGGTGGTACTGCCCGCACACTCGCCGAGGCCGGCATCCAGACACAGGAGGTGGCCGCCTACACGGGCTTCCCCGAGATGATGGATGGCCGCGTCAAGACGCTGCACCCGAAGGTGCACGGCGGTCTGCTCGCGCGTCGCGACGACGCGGGTGATCGCGCCGCGATGGAGTCGCACGGTATCGATCCGATCGACCTCTTGTGCGTGAACCTCTACCGCTTCCGCGAGACGGTCAAGAAGCCCGGGATCTCGCGCGGGGAGATCGTCGAACACATCGACATCGGCGGTCCGGCGATGATCCGCAGCGCGGCCAAGAACCACTCCAGCGTCGCGGTCGTCGTCGATCCGAACGACTACGGCGCCGTGTTGCGCGCGCTACGCGAACACAGCGGCAAGCTACCGCACGAGCTGTTGCGCAAGCTCGCCGCGAAGGCCTTCGCGCACACTGCTGCCTACGATGCGGCGATCGCGCAGTGGTTCGATTGCGAACGCCGCACGATCGCCGGTGAGCCGTTCTTCGCGCCGCGCGTGTCGTTCTGGGGCGAGAAGCTGTTCGACCTGCGCTACGGCGAGAATCCGCACCAGCAGGCGGCCTTCTACAGCCTCGGCGAATCGTCGCCGAGTCTCGGCAACAGCAAACAGCTCGGTGGCAAGGAGCTCAGCTACAACAACATCCTCGATGCCGACGCGGCGCTCGGGCTCGTACTCGAGTTCGAGCAGCCGTGCTGCGTGCTCGTGAAGCACAACAATCCGTGCGGGACGGCCACGGCGCCGAGTCTGCCGCGGGCCTTCGAGCTCGCGCTCGCGGGCGACCCGGTGTCCGCGTTCGGCGGCATCCTCGCGACGAATCGCCCGTTCGACGCGCAGACGGCGGCTGTCGTGGTGGCGAGCGGCACGTTCCTCGAGGTCGTCGCCGCTCCGCAGGTCGATCCCGATGCGCTCGGGATCCTGCAGCGCGCCAAGTGGGGCTCGAACGTGCGGGTGCTCGATCTCGGCGGGTTGCCTGACCTCATGCTGCGGCGCCGGTTCGTGGCGAGACCGGTCAGCGGCGGGTTCTTGTTGCAGACCGCGGACTTCCCACCCGACGCGCCGCGCACCGACGTCGTGACGAAGCGCGCGCCGACCGAGGTCGAGCGCGTGACACTCGCGTTTGCCTGGAAGGTCTGCAAGCACGTCAAGTCGAACGCGATCGTGTTCGCGCGCGCGACCGACGATGGCGCGTTCTACACGGTCGGCGTCGGCGCTGGGCAGATGAGTCGCGTCGACTCGGCGAAGATCGCCGTCGACAAGGCCGGTGATCGCGCGCGTGGTGCCGTGGTCGCGAGCGATGCGTTCTTTCCGTTTGCCGACGGCATGCTGGTCTGCGCGAAGGCGGGCGCCACGGCGGTCGTGCAACCGGGCGGCAGCAAGCGCGACGAGGAGGTCATCGCCGCGGCCGACCAGCACGGCATCGCGATGGTGATGACCGGCGTGCGGCACTTCCGGCACTAGACCTGGCCCATGGACACTCCGCATGAAAACTGCGGGCGCGCATCGTGAGCACGGTTGCGGCGAATCTCGCGCGGGTTCGCGAACGCATCGCAGCGGCCTGCGCGCGCGCCGGCCGGCCGCCCGCGGTCGAACTGTTGGCCGTCAGCAAGACGCACCCCGCGGCGCTCGTCCAGCAAGCGCACGCTGCCGGCCAACTGCTGTTCGGCGAGAACCGCGTGCAGGAACTCGTCGCGAAGTCCGCCGAGGTGACCGCGTTGCCTGGTCTGCAGTGGCATCTGATCGGCTCGCTGCAGACCAACAAGGTCGGCGACCTGCTGCGTGTGCCTGGCCTCGCGCTCGTGCACAGCCTCGACCGCGTGCGGCTCGCCGACGAGCTGCAACGCCACCTCGCCCGCGTCGATCGCCGGCTCGATGTGTTGCTGCAGGTGCACGCCACTGACGAGCCGACCAAGCACGGCTGTCCGTTCGGCGAAGCTCCGGCACTGCTCGACCACGTGCAGGTGCTCTGTCCGAACGTCGTCGTGCGCGGCGTGATGGCGATGGGACCACTCGAAGGCGACCCGGCGCCCGCGTTCCTGCGCACGGCCTCGCTGTGTTGTGACTTGCGCGCGCGATCGGGGCTCGACTTGCCAGTGCTGAGCCTCGGCATGTCGTCGGATCTCGAAGCCGCCATCGCGGCCGGCTCCACGCTCGTGCGCATCGGCACGGCAGTCTTCGGACAGCGCGGTTGAGGGACGGCCCTCGGCTCCGTTAACGTGTATGCGTGCCCAACAGGAAAAAGCCGGGCCC
>DASRJH010000034.1:0-13635 GCA_035649575.1 Planctomycetota bacterium | reverse complement strand
CGCGCGCGGCGGCCGAACAGCGTGTCGCCGCCCTTCGTGGCCGCGAGCAGAAAGCGCCGCATCGCGCCGACCTCGTCGCCGAGGCGCAGCGCGTTCAACGCATACCAGTAGCCGGCCTCGGCCGCGCGTTCGCTCGTGCTGCGCCAGGCCTGCTCGAGCACGGGCTGCGCATCGAGCAATCGGCCGAGCATGGAGAGTACCAGCCCCTCTTCGCATGCGGCGTCCGCGAGCAGCGGCTGCTCGCGGTTCGAGCGTCGCCGCGACGCCGCGGCGTCGTTCTCGCCCGAAGCGGCAGCCCCAGCCGCCAGTGCGCGCGCCTTGCGCACGCTGTCGAGCGCCTGTTCGGGCTGACGCAGCAGCCGCTGCAGCCGTGCGACCTGGAGCCAGGTGGCGGCCGTCATCGGCTCCTGCTTGCTCGCGAGTGCTATGGCCTCGCGCCACATGCCCTGCGCGCGCAGCTCGTCGACCGTGTCGCCCTTGCGCGCCACCTTCGCGTGTTCGAGCACGCGCACACAGAGATCGGCGAACCACTGGCCGTGGAAGGTGCGGATGCGTTCGACGAAGTGAACGACCTGGCCCTCGCCGTCGAGGAAGACGACCGCGGGTTCGACGAACGCGAGCGGCTTCAGCCCGAAGCGGTCGCTGAGCTGCTGGTCCATCACGCAGCGCACCGGGATGAATGCGTTCGAAGCGAGCTCGCTGACGTCCGGATCGGCGAACAACACCTGCCGCGCGTAGATGTCGAGCACGGGCGCCCGATACATCTGCCGGCCTTGCAGCGTCTTCTCCTGGATGCGGTGCACGTACCAGAGCACGAGCTTGCCCTGCTGCTTGGCCTCGGCGCAGGCGGCGTCGATGAGCGCTTGGCGGTCGACCTTGACCTTCTTCGGCGCGGGATCCCTCTCGTAGTACTCCTGGCCGTCGCTGCGCCAAGGGATGTGGTCGGCGAGGCCCAGCGTCGCCGCGAGCGGTTCGACGACCTGTGGCGGACTCTGGACCGCGGCAGGCGCTTCCTGCGCTGGCAACTGGCACACGAGAACAGAGAACGCGAACGGAAGGACACGGCGCATGGTGGCTCCTCGCGCGGTTGGACCGCGGCAGCCGGGAGCCTACTCCTCCATGGGTTCCCCGTCGCGCTGCAAGCGCGCGATCGACTCGGGGGTGCCGAGCACGACCACGCGCCACCCGTCGAGCAGCACGAGATCGGGCGTACCGGCCACGTACTCGTCGCGTCCGTTCTCGCTGCGCATCGCCATCATGACGACGACGCCGCGCATGCTCTCGGGCGGCAGCGCATCGACCGCGAGTCCGACCCAGGCATCGGGCACCGGCAGCGTGCGCAGCTCGTAGCCCTGGGGCACCTTGAGGTCTTCGGCGTCGGCGCCCTGCAGCGACAGACGCGTATTGCGGCGCTGCTGGCCCAGCACTTCGCTGCCGAGCGTCGTGATGACGTCCTGGTGGCGCACGCGACCCTGCAACCGCGGCGGATTGCCCGGCGTCACGACGGCGATCTCGCGCAGCTCGGGATCGTCGAAGCGGGGCATCACGGCGGCAATCGACTCGTCGGGGCCGGCCGTCACCGCGGGTCGCGTGAGGTCGGCCGCGATGACGGCCGAGGTCAGGGCCGGATCGTTCAGGAAGTTCTTCACGTCCTGCAACTCGATGCGCCCGACGAGAGCGCCGATTCCGTCCTGCACGTAGATCGTGTCGCCGCGGTGGTTGCCGAGCAGCTGCATGACCTCGGCGAAGCCGGCCGTGTCGCGCACGGTGACGACGTCCCGGCGCTGCACGTCGCGCACGAACGTGGAGCGGATCGCCATGTCCTCGAGGCCGCCGGGCAGGCTCTCGCCCTTCTGCTTGATCGCGGCCGTGTAGTAGCTGTCTTCGTCGAGCAGGCTCGCCGTGATGCTCGCGACGATGCTGCAGAGCATGACCGGCAGCGTGAGTTCGTAGTGACGCGTCAGCTCGAACACGAGCACGACGGACGTGACGGGCGCATGCATCGTCGCGGCCGTCAGGCCCGCCATGCCGACGAACGCGAAGATCTGCGTCTCGACCTTCGTCGCCTCGGTCGTCTCCGCACCGGTGAACCAGTGCACGCCGAACGCGAAGAAGGCGCCGAACGCAGCGCCGATCACGAGGTTCGGGGTGAAGATGCCGCCGAGACCGCCCGAGCCGATCGTCGCGCACGTGGCGACGAGCTTCCAGATGAACAGCGTGAGGATCAGCGCGACGGTCGGTTCCTCGGCGTACTTCCTGATGACTTCGAAGCCGTTGCCCCACGTCTCGGGCATGAAGACGCCGATGCCGCCGACGGCGAGCCCGCCGAGCGCCAGCGTCAGCGGCGCGTTGAGGCGCAGCCGCGTGAACGCGAGGCGGCCGAACTCGAGCGCGTGGCGGAACACGAGCCCGCCGAACCCGCACATCACGCCGAGCAGCAGCGCCGTCAGCACGAGGTTCGACGACAGGGCGGGCAGCACCTTGGGCAGGCTGTCGGCGTAGATCGCCCCCTCGCCGAGCAGTTCCGAGCGGATCATCGTCGCGAGCACGGACGCGACGACGATCGGCGCGAACACGTCCATCGCGAAGTTGCCGAGCACGGCTTCCATCACGAACATCGCGCCCGCGATTGGCGCGTTGTAGGAGGTCGCCATGCCCGCGGCGACGCCGCAGCCGAGCAGCACCGCGCGCGGCCGCGAACCGAGTTGTGCCCAGCGAGCGATCAGCGCGGCCACCGTCGCGGCGATCTGCGAGTTCGCGCCTTCGCGGCCGATGCTGCCACCGGACCCGATCGTGCACGCGGACGAGACGATCTGCACGAGGCTCTCGCGGAAGCGGATCGTGCCCTTGCGCAGCTGCACGAGCTGGACGAGGTCGGCGATGCCGAACGGCGGCTTCCTGCCGCGCACGAACAGCAGCACGAGCCCTGCCGCGAACCCGCCCGCGGTCGGGACCAGCAGCGTCTGCCACCAGTTCAGGTGGTTGCGCACAGCGTCCGAGAGGCTCTCCTCGGGACCCGCGCGCGTCAGCGTGTGCTGGATCCAGTTGAGCCCGATCTGGAACGCGCTGCCGAGCAGGCCGCCGGCGACGCCGATGATGGCCGCGAGCAGGAAGATCGCGAACGCACGCAGCGGCATGCCCTTCTGCTTCTGCATCGAGTAGCCGCTAAGGTGGAGCCTCCGCGGCAGCGCGTCAAGCATTCCACTCGGATCGAACGAACCGAGCCGGCGTGCGGGCCGGGCTTCGCAGGTAAGCTCGCGCACTCATGGCCGAGCAAGAACGCCGCTCCCAGCAACTTGTTTCATGGCTCGCCGCTGCCGCCGTCGGGGCCATCGTGCTGTGGTTGTCCGACTGGCTGCAGCCGCCGTCGTCGGTCGCGTTCGAGGGCCACGGCGAGTACTTCCAGGCGATGACGGTGGATCCGCTGTGGCTGCACGGCGCGTTCCCGCACCGCATCCTGTGGCCGTTGCTCGCGCACTTCACGGGGCTCGGCGGACCGCGCGCGCCGGTCTTCTCGCAAGTCTGCAACGGGGCCTTCCTCGCCACGGTGTTCTGGTTCTGCCGGCAACGTGGTGCGAAGGCCGCCGACGCGTTGCTCGTGACGGCCGCGGTCGCCGCGACGGGGGCGGTGCTCGTCTACAAGCCGATGGCGTGTTACTCGGACACGTTGATGTTCCTGCTGCTGCTGCTGGCCGTGCACTTCGTCGCGCGGCCTGCGGTGTTCTGGGGCCTCGTGCTGCTCGCGTCCCTGGCCCACGAGATGGTGTTCTTCTTCGCGCCGTGGCTCGTCTACCTGCGTTGCCAGGCCGGGGGGCGGCAGAGGCGCGAGGTGCTCGCGCTCGGCGGCGTCTGCGCGGTCTACGCGGCGTGGCGGCTCGTCGTGAGGGTCGGTGCGACCGGCGTCGCCTACGACAGCCTCTACTACATGAAGAACAACTTCTGGGTGCCGTGGGGGATGCCGGCGCTCTGGGCGCTGTGGGCGTTCGTCCTGCTCGTCGAGTTCGGTCCGCTGCTCGCGATCGTGGTGTGGGCATGGCGCCGTGGCGAGCTCGGCATGGGGCGGTGGGGGCCGTGGCTCTACGTCGCGGGCATCCTGCCGCTCATGTTGCTCGCCTACGACGTCATGCGTTTTGCGGCGCTCGCGTTCCTGCCGCTCGTGCTCGGCAGCGTCGCGTTCTTGTGCAGACCGCGCGGGCGCAGCGTGCTCGCCGTGCTGCTCGTGTCGTCGATCGCGAGCTACGCGTGGCTGCACCCGGTTCCGAGCCAGCAGGGTGGCGCCGAGTTCACGCGCATCAGCGGCGAGATCCTGTCGCTGCTGCCGGGCCGCGTCGAAAAGGACCAGCCCATGTCGTTCTCGAACGCGGCGTCGTTCACGTACGAGCTGCTGCTGCGCACGTGGCCGACCGTGCTCGCGTCCTGCGTCGCGCTAGCACTCGTCGTCGCGGCAGGCCTCTGGCTGGCGCGGTCCGTTCCTTCCGTTCAGGTACCCGCGGGCCAGGAACCGCGCACGAGCCGGAACGCCTCGCCATAGCCCTTGCCGCGCTGGTGCATCAGCGACCGGTAGGCGTTGAGGCCGGCGAGCGAGTGGTCGTAGGTCACGTAGGCGATCTGGCTCTTGTGGGCCAGCATCGCCGAGCGCTTCTGGGCCATGACCGGAGTCACGTCGACGACGACGTCGGGCACCATCGCGTTCCAGATCTCGTAGCCGAGCGCGAGCCCGCGCCACTGCATCTTGTCGAGTGCCTTCGTCACGACGACGTGAACGGCGTGGTGGTCGGCATGCCCTTCGCGCTCCCACGGCAGGTAGACGATGTCGGGCCGCCAGCGTTCGACCTCGGAAGTGGCGAGCCGTTCGCCGAGCGCGAGGTCCGTAGGGCTCAGCACGTGGCCATCGGGGAAGCCCCAGAACTGCACGTCGTCGACGCCGACCTCGCGCAGGCCGGCGCGCGATTCGCCGCGACGCAGCTCGGCGTAGGTGTTCGGATCGAAGCGGCGATCGGGGTCACCCGTGGTGCCGTCGGTCGTCACGACCACGCGCACGGGATCGTCAGCGCGGCGGTGCAGCGCGAGCACGCCGCCGGGGCCCGCGACCTCGTCGTCGGGATGCGGCGCGAACACGAGCACGCGGCCGCGTGGCACGTCGGTCCAGAACCGAGGCAAGGCTGGCATCGCGGCGTCGTTCGGCATGACTCACGAGAATCTTGCGCACCAGGCAGGCTTTGGGAAACGAAGATCCCTTGCGGCACCGGCCCTGGCAGAGGTATGGCATGGGGATCATGGAACGGATTGCCATCGTTGCCGCCGCTCGCACGCCGATCGGAAAGTTCCTCGGCGGGCTCTCCGCACTGACGGCCGTCGAGCTCGGCACCGCGGCCGTGCAGGCCGTGTTGGCGCGCGCCCGCGTGACGGCCACCGACGTCGAAGAGGTCTTCATGGGCCAGGCGCGGCAGCTCGGATCGGGCCCGAACCCCGCGCGACAGGTCGCGATCAGGGCCGGCTGCGGCGACGGCTGCGTCGCGATGACCGTGAACAAGGCGTGCGGCAGCAGCCTGAAGGCCGTCGACCTCGCGCGCGCGGCGATCGCGCTCGACGGCAGGAAGGTCGTGATCGCGGGCGGCATGGAGAGCATGACGAACATCCCGTTCCTGCTGCCGGACTTCCGCAAGGGCTTCCGGCTCGGCCATGTCGAGGTCAAGGACGGCAACTACCAGGACGGCTTCACGTGCGGCATCCTCGGCGAGCCGATGGGAATGACGGCCGAGTATCTCGCGGACGACTACAGGATCGGCCGGCGCGAACAGGACGAGTACGCGTTGCAATCGCACCAGAGGGCCGAGGCAGCGCAGAAGACCGGGCGCTTCCAGGCCGAGATCGCGCCCGTGACGATCGAGGGCAAGAAGGGGCCGACCGTCGTCGCGACGGACGAACACGTGCGTGCCGGCGTCACGATCGAGGATCTGCAGAAGCTGCCGCCGGTCTTCCGCGAGAAGAACGGGACCGTGCACGCGGGGAATAGTTCGGGCATCACCGATGGCGGCTCGGCGCTGCTGCTGATGCCGGCGAGCGAGGTGCAACGCCGTGGGCTCGAGCCGCTCGCGTGGCTCGGTGCGTCTGCTTTGGCCGGCGTGCCCCCTCGCATCATGGGCATCGGTCCCGTGCCTGCGGTGCGGAAACTGCTGCAGAAGACGAGCCGGCGGCTCGACGACTACGAACGTGTCGAGCTCAACGAAGCGTTCGCGGCGCAGATGCTCGCCTGCTTGCGCGACCTGCCGATCGCGCGCGATCGACTCAACGTGAACGGCGGCGCGATCGCGCTCGGCCATCCGATCGGCGCGACGGGGGCCCGCATCGTCGTCACGCTGCTGCACGAAATGGTCCGCGCCGGCGCGCGCCGGGGGCTCGCGACGCTGTGCATGAGCGGTGGCATGGGCATGGCGATCGAGTTCGAGCGCTGACTACGCGTGCCTTTCACTGGTCGCACCCGGAGACACTTCGAATGCCACGCTTCGCCCTGCTGCTGCTCTGCTGCTTGTTGACCGCCTGTGTGTTCGGCCGCCAGGACACGAACGATCCGCTGGACGCGGTGACGATCCGCGGGTTCGTGCCCGGAACGACGACCGCGCGTGAAGTCGTCGAGCGGCTCGGGGCGCCGAGCGACGTCGTGCAACTCGCGAGACGCACGGCCTACCGCTACGACGCGGCGTCGACGAAGAGCACGTTCCTGGCCCTCATCGTCGTCAACTTCGGCAACCAGGACACACGCAGCGACCGGCTCTGGTTGTTCTTCGACGAGAAGGACGTGCTCACGCACTACGGCGCCTCGTTCGGCACGCACCGCACGCAATACGCGCTGCCCTGGGAGGACGTGCACGAGACCGCCGACAACGAGGTCCGCGACGCGGCGAGGGCCGGAGTGCAGCAGAGGTGAGGCGCCGTGCGATGAGCCGCGCCTGCCTCGCGACTGCGATGGTCGGTCTGCTGCCCGGTTGCTTCAGCCTCGACTACAACCGCATGAACGTCGGGGAGCCGGTCGCCGACGCGACGCTGCAGGCGCTGCGCCCCGGCCGGGACTCGCTGGCGGATTGTCTTCGAGCACTCGGTGCTCCGGAGTTCGTCTACGAGCATCGCACGAGCGGCATCGCTCTGCTGTGGTTCTGGAAGGAGACGGCCGGGTGGGGCTTCGAGCTGTCCTCGCCGTCCGACGACGTTCCGGCGAGCCTGTCGCTCGAGCTCGAGGGCGCCGAGCTGCCCGGTTGCATGTTGTGGTTCGGGCCCGATCTGTTGCTCGAACGTTGGCGCCTGGGCACGATCGGCGACCTGCTGCGCGACCGCGTGCGGCCGACCCTGGTCGACGGGTGATCGGGAAACGCCGCGCGCCGCGCTTCCGGGCGCGGGCTGCGGCGGGTATGACACGCGATCCGAACCGGATCCACGCATGCATCGATTCTCGTCTTCGCTTTTCGGCTCTTCGTTTCCGAGCTCTCTTGTTCTTGGCTCCCTCCTTCTGGGCGCCTCGCTGCCGGCCGGCCTGAGTGCCCAGGAGATTCCCGGCGTCAAGGCGAACCTCTCGGCGCGTTCCCTCTACCAGGCCAACGCTACGGTCGACCTGCGACTCTCGTTGCAGGTCGAGGCGGAAGCGCAGCTGCCCGGTGACGTGCTGACGGCGACCAAGCTCAAGGTCACCATCAACGACCAGCGGCCGACGGCGATCGACCAACCGGGCAAGGGTGGGACCGTTGCCATCGCGGCCGGAACGCGCATCGAACGGGTGCTCTCGTTCCCGGCTACGCGCTTCGTGCCAAACGCCGATGGCATGTCGGTCGCGACGGTCGTCGTCGAGTGGGAGGGACTGCCCGGTGCCAACTGCATGTTCAAGGTGGCGCCCGACACGAGCAAGGTCGACGTCGACGCGCTCGACCTCCAGAAGACGCAGGTCGTGCTCGTCACGAACTATGGCGAGATGCGTCTCTCGTTCCGTCCCGACAAGGCACCGAACCACGTCAGGAACTTCGTGAAGCTCTGCAAGGAGGGCTTCTACGACGGCACGAAGTTCCACCGCGTCGAGCGCGACTTCATGATCCAGGGTGGTTGCCCGAACACGAAGGACGACAGCAAGCAGGACCTCTGGGGCACCGGCGGCCCGGGCTACACGGTGAACCTCGAGGCGAGCGACCTGCGTCACCTGCGCGGCACGCTCTCGATGGCCCGCCTTCCTTCTGACGTGAACAGCGCGGGTTCCGGCTTCTTCATCATGCAGAAGGACAATCCCGGTCTCGACGGCAAGTACTCGGCGTTCGGCAACCTCGAAGAGGGCATGGACACACTCGATCGCATCGCGACGACGATGCTCGGTGGGCCGCGAAGGAATGCACCGATCCAGCCCGTGATCGTGCACGCGGCGATCGTGCTGCCCGTGAAGAAGTAGGCGGAGGCCACCGTCAACTTGATTGCGCACCAGTGTGTGGGCTGGGTGCAGCGAGGGGACGCCGCCTTGCGCGCGTGCGCGCGCAAGGCGGGCGATTGTTTGTGCGACGACGGCCCGCTACCCTCGGCCCCTTCGCGTTTCCCGGGGCCGTAGACCACGATCCACGCAATGGACTTCGAACAGACCGACCCCTCGACCATCGAAGCGGCTCTCGTGACCGACAAGGGCACGATGGTCATCACGTTCTTCCCCGAGCAGGCACCGCAGCACGTGCGCGGTTTCCTGAAGCTCGCGCAGCAGGGCTTCTACGACGGCATCGCGTTCCACCGGATCGTGCGCAACTTCATGATCCAGACCGGGTGTCCGAACACCAAGAAGGGGGCGAAGGGCCAGCCGGGCACGGGCGGGCCCGGCTATCAACTGCCGGCCGAGTTCAACGACATCCCGCACACGCGCGGCACCGTGTCGATGGCCCGGACGCAGGATCCGAACTCCGCGGGTTCGCAGTTCTTCATTGTTCACGGCGAGCACGCGCAATTCCTCGACGGCCAATACACGGTGTTCGGCAAGGTCGAAGCCGGTCTCGAGGTGCTCGACGAGATCGCGAGCCTCGAGTGCGACTTCGGCGCCGGCGGCGAGCGCAGCAAGCCCAAGGAGCGCGTCGAGATCCGCAACATCGAGCTGCGCCCGCGGCAGCTGCGCGAACAGCCGAAAGAGGCCTCGGGCGAGGTCGAGGCGGAGGGGAGCTGATGGCAGTCGACCTCGGATCGCTGCAGAACGTGCTGCTCGCCCGCGACGGGCATCTGGCGACCGTCAGCGTGAACCGGCCGCAGAAGCTCAATGCGCTGAATGACAACACGATGGCCGAGCTCGACGCAGTGTTCGCAGCCCTCGGCGACGACGACAACACGGGCGCCATCGTGCTCACGGGTGCCGGCGAGAAGTCGTTCGTCGCTGGTGCCGACATCGGCGAGCTCAGCAAGCAAGGCGTGATCGACGGCAAGCAGAACGCGCTGCGCGGCCAGGCGCTCACGCTGCGCATCGAGAACTGCAAGAAGCCCGTGATCGCGGCGATCAACGGCTTCGCGTTCGGCGGCGGCCTCGAGCTCGCGCTCGCGTGCGACCTGCGCTTCTGTGCTAGGACCGCGAAGATGGGTCTGCCCGAGGTGTCGCTCGGCATCATCCCCGGCTACGGCGGCACGCAGCGCTTGCCGCGCCTCGTCGGCACCGGCATGGCGCTGCAGCTGATCCTCACGGGCGATCCCGTGACGGCCGATGAAGCGCTGCGGATCGGCCTCGTGAACGGCGTGTTCGAGCCCCAAGAGCTGCTGCCCGGCTGCCTCGCGATCGGCAAGAAGATCGTCTCGCGCGGGCCTACGGCCGTCGCGTTAGCCAAGGAGGCCGTGCGGCGCGGTCAGCACCTGTCGATGCGCGACGGCCTGCAGCTCGAAGCGGATCTGTTCGGAGTCATCAGCAGCACGAGCGAGATGAAGGAAGGTCTTCAGGCCTTCCTCGACAAACGCAAGCCGTCCTGGCTGCGGGCCTAGGTGGCCGGAGCCCAGATGGCCGGAGCCCCGATGGCCGCGGGTCGCGAGCCGTTCCTGGCGTTGCTCGGCGCGCCGCGCGGGGTGCCCGTGGCACTGCTGCACAGTGGCGGTCGTGGCCGCACGATGCTGTGCACGGAACCGGTCGACACGCTCGCGCGACCGGCCGGCGCGACCGAGGGGGCGTTCGCCGAGCTCGACGCGTTCCTGGCCCGCCACCAGCAACGGCGCGTCGTCGGGTGGCTCGGCTACGATCTCGGTCTCGACGTCGAGGCATGGCCGCTGCGGCTCGTGGACGACTTCCCGGTGCCCGTGCTGCACGTGGCGGCCTACGCGACCGTGCAGGAGTTCGCGCCTTCCATGCCGCACGGGGCGCCGGCCCTCGCACCGGCCGCGGCCCTGCGTGCGCACATCGGCCGCGCCGACTACGAGCGCCGTGTCGCGGCGGTCGTCGAACACATCCGCGCCGGCGACATCTTCCAGGCCAACCTGACGCAGCCGTTCACGGCGAGCTGGCAAGGCGACCCGCGCGGTCTGTTCTGGCGGCTGTGCGAACAGAGTCCCGCCCCGTTCGCGGCCTACATCGAGGACGGGGCCGGCACCGCGGTGCTGAGCAGCTCGCCCGAGGAGTTCCTGTGGCGGCAAGGCTTCGAGGTCCGCACGCGGCCGATCAAGGGCACGCGCCCGCGCGGCGCGACGCCGGCCGAAGACGAGCGCCTGCTCGCCGAGCTGCTGGCCAGCGAGAAGGACCAGGCCGAGCTCGCGATGATCGTCGACCTGCTGCGCAACGATCTCGGCAAGGTGGCCGCGGTCGGATCCGTGCAGGTGGGACCGTTCCCCGAGCACGCGTCGTTTGCGCACGTGCACCACCTGTTTGCGACCGTCGTCGCGCGCCTGCGTCCCGGCGTCTCGGCCGTCGAGCTGCTGCGCGCCGTGTTCCCGGGTGGTTCGATCACGGGCTGCCCGAAGCTGCGATGTCTCGAGATCCTCGAGCAGCTCGAAGTCGCGCGACGCGGCGTCTACACGGGCGCCTGCGGCTGGTTCGGCCCCGGCGACACGATGCACCTCAACATCGCGATCCGCACGCTCGTTTTTCGCGCGGGGCGATTGCGTGGCAACGCGGGCGGCGGCGTCACGGCGCTCAGCGATCCGCGCGAGGAGTGGAAGGAGATGCTCGCGAAGATGGCGGGGCTCGAACGCGCGCTGCAGGTCGCCGCGACGGTTCCGCCCGAGGTCGCGCCGTGACGGTCTGGGTCGATGGCGAGTTCCTGCCCGATGGAGCAGCCCCGGAACCGGGCGCGAGCACGGCGCCGTTCGAGACGATGGGGGCGCACGCCGGCAGCCTGCCGCTCTGGTCCGAGCACATCGCGCGTCTGTCTGCGGCGGCATCGCGCTGCGGCCTGCTGTTCCGTCCGTCGGCATCACTGCACCAGGCGGCCTGCGAGCTGCTGGCCAAGAACGGCGACACCGAGGGCATCCTGCGGCTCGCGCTGCTGCCCGAAGCACCGCTCTCTCGCGCGCAGCGCGCGCAAGACAGCGTGCGCGTCGTGCTCACGACGCGGCCGCGGCAGCACATTCCGTTCGTGCGGCTCTTGCCGACGGTCGCGCCGCGTCCGGCCGAGGCTCCTGCCGCGGACCTCAAGGCTTTTCCGCGGACCTTCTACGACGCCGTGTTGTTCCAGGCGCAGGCCGGCGGCGCCGACGACGGCATCGTGGTCGGGGCCGACGGCGCAGTGCTCGAGACGGCGACGGGCAACCTCTGGCTGCGCCTCGAAGACGGCTGG
Source organism: Planctomycetota bacterium (assembly GCA_035649575.1). Lineage (GTDB taxonomy): Bacteria > Planctomycetota > UBA1135 > UBA1135 > UBA2386 > DASVAL01. The sequence goes on along the minus strand of DASRJH010000034.1, from coordinate 1,882 downwards.
GTCACGCCGGCGCTCGACGGCCGCGTGCTACCGGGCATCGCGCGGGCGCGGCTGCTGGCGGGAGCACGCCGCAGCGGCCTTCGTGTCGTCGAGCGGGTCTGCGACCTCGGCGACCTGCATCGGGCCCGAGCGCTCGCGCACAGCAATGCCGTGTATGGCCCACGCGCGGCCTGCCTGCTCGAAACGCCGACACCGGCTGTTGCAATCGTGGACACGCAGCTCGGTTCGCTGTGGCGCAGCATGGCGAGTGGCTGAAGTTCGCGGTGCGAAGTCGCCGATAGCGGCGGCATGACGAAGTCGGTAGTCACGGAACTGGACCGGGCCTCGGCGGTGCGGGAGCCGCGCCCGTTCCTCTATCTCGAACCCGCGCCGCTGGTGCCCGGCGAAGCGGTCGACCCGGTCGGCTGCGAGATTCTCGATGCCAGGGTCATGCCCTCGGTGCCGGCGCTCGTGGCCTCGCTCGTCGATTACACGATCGAGCGCCAGTATCGGCGCGAGCTCGAACGCGGCAATCCGCAGCCGATCCAGCTCTCGGTGCTGAACCGCCGCCGCCGCTCCGCGCGAGCGTGGATCCTCGCGATCCTCGGCGGCAATGTCGATCAGCCGACGCTGCACGCGCTCGCCACGCAGTGGATCCCGATGCTGGCGGGCAGCGGCCCCGACCTCGAGCACGTGGCGCGCCCCGGGCGTGAGCTCACGGAGTTCGTGCGCGGTGCGATCACGGCCTGCATCTTCGACGAGCCGGCGGAGAACCTGCTGCCGCACGCACGCGCGCTGCACGCGCTCGAGTCGACGCTGGCGCTCCATCTCGCCGCGATCCAACACGTCGCCAGCAGAATCTGATGATCGGCGCGCGCCGCCGCATCGGTGGTGCGTCGCGTTCAGCCCGTCGCCGGCAGCTCGTGCACGGAGCAGCCCGTGCCGCCAGTCGGGGGAGGGAGAGACGTCATTCTGACGGCAGAGTTGTTCGGGCCCTCCTTGGTGGATTGGGGAGGCGCGTTTTCTGCGTGTTTTGTGCCGGGATCTTTGCCTGCGCCGGCTCACCGAGTCGCGTAGCTCGTGGCCGCGGCGCTGCGCGGAGGTTGTGATCGACGGGGCGCGGCACGACGATGAGCGGGATGAGCGTCGCGCGGTTTTCGTTCCTCGTGCTGGCCGGTGTCGTGTCGGCCCAGGCCTGGAGGGCGCCGCACGTGGATCCGCCGGCGTCGAGCGCGCCGCAACCGGGCATGGTGTTCGTGCCCGGCGGTGAGGCCGTGCTCGGCAGCCAGAACGGCGACCGCGATGCGCCGCTGCACCGCGTGCGCCTCGATGGTTTCTGGATCGACGCGACCGAGGTTACGAACGACCAGTTCGCTGCGTTCGTGGCCGCCACGCGCTACGTGACCGATGCCGAGAAGAAACCGACGCCCGAGGAGGTTCCCGGCGTGCCAGCGGACCAGCTCACTGCGGGCGCGCTCGTCTTCCAGACGCCGCCCGGTGCGGTCGACCTGCGCGAGTTCTCGCAATGGTGGTCGTTCGTTCCCGGTGCGTGCTGGCGTCACCCGGCGGGACCCGATTCGTCGATCGAGGGCAAGGGCGATCACCCCGTCGTGCAGGTGAGCTGGCGCGACGCGATCGCGTACGCGGCCTGGGCGAAGAAGCGCCTGCCGACCGAGGCCGAATGGGAGTACGCGGCGCGCGGCGGCCTCGACCAGAAGCGCTACGTCTGGGGCGACACCGCACCGGGCGGCGCCGCATGGCAGGCGAACATCTGGCAGGGCAAGTTCCCGCAGCAGAACACGCTCGCCGACGGTTTCGAGGGTACTGCTCCGGTGCGCCAGTTCCCCGCGAACGCGTTCGGCCTCTACGGCATGTCGGGCAACGTCTGGGAGTGGTGCCAGGA
>DASRJH010000033.1:0-19128 GCA_035649575.1 Planctomycetota bacterium | reverse complement strand
GGGTGCGGTGTGTGTGCTGTGTGCCATCGTCGAGCCTCGGGGGTGTCTCGGTCATCGAAGTGCCAATGGGGCATCGAGCGTCACGGTACGTGAGGCGCCATCGGCGACAAGCCACGGACTGCCACCCAATGGCGACGCTGAGGACACTCCCGCCGCAGATTCCCGAGAAGAACCGACGGTTCCGGTCCTCCGTGGCATCCTGATGGACGTGACCGCGACGCCATCCTCCCCTGCGCTCGACGCCCTGCTCGCCAACGTGGGCTGGGTACACGCATTGGCCCGGCAACTGTGCGCCGACGTGCACGTGGCCGCCGATGCCGCACAAGCGGCTTGCGTCGCAGCTACCCGGCAGCCGCCGCGCGACGTCAGCAAGGTGCGCAGCTACATCCGGGCCGAGCTCGGCGGCAACTTCCGCCTGTCGCCCTGACGGCTGTGCGCTCAGCACCATGTGGCCGTGGCGTCACAACGCTGCGTTCTTGAGTCGCAGCGCGTTCGCGATGACCGAGACCGAGGACAGACTCATGGCTGCGCTCGCGAGCATCGGCGAGAGCAACCAGCCGGTCAGCGGATACAGCAGTCCTGCTGCGATCGGCACGCCCACCAGGTTGTAGACGAACGCGAAGGCCAGGTTCTGGCGAATGTTGCGCAGCGTCGCGCGCGCAAGGCGCCGAGCCCTGCCGAGCGCGCGCAGATCGCCGCCAACCAGCGTGATGCCGGAACTCTCGAGTGCTGCATCGGCACCGCGCGCCATCGCGATGCCGACATCGGCTTGCGCCAGGGCAACTGCGTCGTTGACGCCATCGCCGACCATGGCGACGCGTCGGCCCTTCGCCCTCAGCTCAGCCACGGCATCGCCTTTGGCCTCCGGATCGACTTCGGCCATCACCTCGTCGATGCCGACACGCTGCGCGATGGCTTGCGCCGTGGAACGCGCATCGCCCGTCAGCATGACCACGTCCATGCCCGCCGAACGCAACTCCGCGATTGCTCCGCGACTCGTCGCGCGAGGCGCGTCCTCGATCGCGAGCAGGCCCGCAACACGATCGTCGACGGCAACCAGGACCACCGTGCGGCCGCTCGCGCGATGGACTGCGAGCTGGTCGGCGAACCAACCGAGCTCGATTCCGAGGTCCTTCATCCAACGAGCCGAGCCGACGGCCAGGCGGCGACCGTCGGTCGTGCCGCGGATGCCGCGGCCCGCGAGGGCTTCGAACTGCTCGGGGGTCCGGGGCTCGAGTCCGCGTGCCCGCACCGCAGCGAGGACTGCAGCCGCCAGTGGATGCTCGCTTGCTCGCTCGAGACCCGCAGTCCAGGCGAGGACCCGCGAGGCATCGATGCCGGGCGCAGCTTCGAACGCCGCGAGCCTCGGTTTGCCTTCCGTGAGCGTTCCCGTCTTGTCCACGAGCACGGTGTCGACGGTCGCGAGCGCTTGCAGTGCCTCGGCGTCGCGAACCAGGATGCCAGAAGTCGCGCCGCGCCCGATCCCGACCATCACCGACATCGGCGTTGCGAGTCCGAGCGCACACGGGCACGCGATGATGAGCACCGCGATGGCGTTCGCGAGCGCTGGTCCGAGCCGTGGCTCGGGCCCGAGCCCCATCCACGCAGCGAACGTCAGTACGGCGACGACGAGGACCGCGGGCACGAAGACCGCGGCGACGCGGTCGGCCACGCCCTGGATCGGCGCGCGACTGCGCTGGGCAGCCGTGACCATGCCCACGATCCGCGACAGCAGGGTATCCGCACCAACGCGCGTAGCGCGCATCACGAAGCTGCCGGTGCCGTTGCGCGTGCCGGCGGTCACGCGCGAGCCGGCAGTCTTCTCGACGGGAATCGGCTCACCGGTCAACATCGATTCGTCGACGGCGCTGCGTCCTTCGACGACCTCACCGTCGACGGGCACGTTCTCGCCAGGGCGCACGCGCAGTCGATCGCCGGCAGCGACGTGGTCGAGCGCGATGTCGCCCTCCGATCCGTCGGGCTCGATGCGTCTCGCGGTGTCGGGCGCCAGCGAGAGCAGCGCGCGGATCGCACCACCGGTGCGGCGACGCGCGCGCAGTTCGAGCACCTGCCCGAGCAGCGTCAGCGTGACGATGGCGCCGGCCGCCTCGAAGTAGAGCCCTCGGGCCGCGTTCACGGCCGGGAACAGCGTGGCCACGACGCTCCACGCGAACGCCGCGCCGACGCCGAGCGCGATCAACGTGAACATGTTCGGGCTCCGCGTCCGGACCGAATCGACGGCGCGCGCGAAGAACGGCGCGCCGCCCCACCCGACGACCGGTGCCGCGAGCGCGAGCTGCGCCCACGACCAGAGCCCTGCCGGCAGCTCGTGCTCGAGATGGACGCCGGCCGCCATCTCGACCATGCCCGCGGCCACGAGCGGCGTAGCCAGGATCGCCGAGACCCAGAAGCGACGCTTCATGTCGCGTTCCTCGGCGGACGGCCCGTCGTCGCGCGTCGGCAGCACGGGCTCGAGCGCCATCCCGCACAGCGGGCAGGTCCCCGGTCCGTCCTGCACGACCTCGGGGTGCATCGGGCACGTGTACTTCGCGCCGGACAGCGGCACAGGCCGCGGTCCTGGCCGTTCGTGGCCGCTGCAGCACGCTGGCTTCGCCGACTGTTCGTTCGCCGATCGTTCGCTCGATTGGGTGGACATCGCAGGATCACCAGTGTGCACGCGCGGCCGGCTTGCCGTCACGACTGCGTTCGGATTCGCGGCTTGTAGGATGCGCGCCATGCGCCTCGAACTCGTGAGCATCCCGGCCGGAGCCTTCGCGATGGGCAGCGCGGAGGGTCAGCCCGACGAGTTGCCGGTTCACGAGGTGTGGGTCGACGGATTCGCGCTCGCGGTCCACCCGGTGACCAATCGCGAGTATCGCCTCTTCCTGCAGGCCACGGGCCACCGCGCGCCGGGCATGTTCGCGGATCCGCGGTTCCACCTGCCGGCGCAGCCCGTCGTGATGGTCAGCTGGTTCGACGCGGTCGCCTACTGCGACTGGTTGGCACTCGTCACGGGTCGGCCGTGCCGGCTGCCCACCGAGGCCGAACGCGAGAAGGCCGCTCTCGGCGGCGCGAGCGGGATCCGTTACCCGTGGGGCAACGATGCGAACGTCCGCGGGAACGAGCGACACGGCGGGCCGCAGGTCGTCGGCCTCGACGCGCCGAACGGCCTCGGTCTGCACAACATGGGCGACCTCGTCCACGAATGGTGCAGCGATTGGTACGACGCCGACTTCTACCGGCATTCGCCTGCGAGGAACCCATCGGGGCCGAAGCACGGCACGCGGCGATCCTCGCGCGGCGGATCGTGGCGCCATCAGGTCTGCGTCACGCGCTGCGCGGCACGCAGCAGCATTCCTCCCGATCGGACCTACGCCGACTACGGCTTTCGCGTCGCCGTCGGCGCGAACTGAGTCCCGGTTCGGAGCGCCCGCGCTGGTTCAAAACTCCACGGACACCGTCTGCAGAGGACCGACCTCGACCGTGCGTTCGAGGCCACGCGCCTCCACGGCGGGTGAGCCCTCGAGCCCGAGTCTCCAACGGCCCGGCGGCAGCCCCTCGAGCGTGGCCCGCCCCGACTTCAGCACGGCCGTTCGCGGGGCGCCGGCACCCTTCGGCACTGGCGTGCCACCGCTCCACTCCGCTCTGACCGAGAGCGCCCCTTCGATCGAAGCACGCACGCGAACGCGTCCCGCCAGACCGAGCCGCAGTTCGACACCGTCGCGCGCGCTGCCAGCCGGCAGCGCATCGACACGCACGGAGTGCGCGACGTGCAGCCGCGAAGTTGCACGCACGCGCAGCGGCACGCCGGGCCGCACTCCACCCAGCTCGAACGCGCCGTCCTTGTCGGTTCGGACTTCGTGCTGGATGCCGCCGCCGAACAGCTCGCCGAGCACCCCCGCCGCTTCGTCGGCGCGCGCGGTGGCCGTCTCCGCATCGCCGATGTCGACCGAGACCGCGACGAGAGCACCTTCGATGGGTTCGCCGCGTTGATCCAGGACGCGCCCGCGCAGCGTGGTCGAACGCAGCGCGATGTCGTGCTGGTTGATGCCCTCGACGATCGTCACGTCCGAGCAGGCCGGCATCGCAAGCCTCTTGTGCCTGACGAGCACACGTCGGGCCCCAGCGCGGACGCTCGCGAGTTCGTATTCGCCATCGACGCCGGTCTTCGTGCGCTGGCCCTGGTCCTCGCCGACGAGACCACCCAACATCGACTCGAAGGCCGCGCCGAGCTCGGCCGAGAGATCCGCGGCCGCACCGTCTTTGGGAACGTCGACGACGGCAACCTCGGCGCGATCGAGCGGCTGGCCGTCGAGGGTGACCACACCGCGCAGCGAGCCGCGCAGCGGCGCCGTCAGCAGCACGTCGACCACCTGCCCATCGCCGATCTGCACGGAGATCGCGCCTACATCGGAGTCGTCCACGCCGCTGATGTCGACGCGGATTCCGCCGGAGGACGCGCTGGCCTCGTCGAGCGCGAACGAATGCGTGCCCGGCGCCACGTGTCTGAACGACACGGCCCCCTGCGCATCCGTCTTCGCGGTCGCGGTGTCCTTGGGCTCCGCGCCAGAGCGCCGCACCGTCGCGCCAGCCAGGGGTGCACCGTGCCCATCGACCACGCGCACGGCTGCCTTGCCGCCGCGCCACAGCACGGCGCGATGCTCGACGACCCCGCGCGAGGGCAGCTCGAACGGCTGGCCCCAGAAGGCCGCATGACCGCTCGCAGAGACGTTGATGCGAGCCCTGCCGGCGAAATCGGCGGTCAGTTCGCAGATGCCGTTCGCATCCGTCGTCACTCTGGTGTCGGTCACGGGGATGCTCACGGGCGTCGTCGGATCGGCTCCCGGATTCGCCGGCGTGGTCGCCGTCGTCGAGAACATGATCGAGCTGCGGGGGCCGTCCTCGCGATCCGCTGGGGCGTCTTCGACGCGCACGAGACGGACCTTCGCGCCGGCAACCGGCTCGTCGCCGCACACGACGGTGACGCGGACGACCGGCGCGGCGACCAGCTGCACGACGCCGAGGTCGAGTCGGCCCGGCCGTGTCGCGTCGAGGTCGTCGCGCAACCACGCGCGGTGGCCAGGCGCGCGCACCTCGATCGACAGCGGGTCCTTGCCGTCGTCGACGCTGATGCCATCGATCTGGACGAGACCGTCCGCGAAGTGGTGTTGGGGCACCGGCTGCCGCATCGGGACCGGCACCGACATGCCGACGACTACCATCTTGCGCACGGGCCCGACCGACACGTCGAGATCTTCGATCGGGGATCCGGTGTCCGCGTCGAGCACGCGCACGACGATGGCGAGCGACTCGCGCCAGCGGAGCCGCACTCCGTGCGCGCCTTCGCGCACGTCCATGCGTTCGGTGCAACGCGTCGTCTTCCCGTCCTGCATCTTGCGCAGCGCGAACACCCAGAAGCGCGCGCCGGGTTCGAGCCCGATCAAGCGGAACGTGCCGTCGGCGGCCGCGACGGTCTTGCGCGCGCCGATCGGCAGATCGAGCCCCTCGAAGAGCCCGCCGAAGTCGAACATCGCATTCGCGGCGGCGCCTGCGGCGGCGGCAACGCCCTCTTCGAGCGCGCGCGCGATCACTTCGAGTTCCCCCACGTCGGCGGGCGCCCCTTCGATCATGCCGGCGATCGATCCGCCGTCGCGCAGCACGATCACGACGCCCTCGACGCGCGGCCCGTCGGCGACGCCGGCGTGTTTCGCCGACGGATGGCCGTCGTGGGACGCGATCAGCTCGAACGAGCCGCGCTTGGCCAGCGGCACGGCGAAGGCGCCGCCGCTGTCAGTATGCACGGGTTCGCCCGCGGCGTCGCGAACCTCACGCGGCAGGCCCAGCGCGATACCGGCAGGCAGTTGATCCTGCCGCAAGACAGCGACGCGCGCGTCTGCAATGCCTGCGCCGCGGACGTCCACGACCCGGCCGTGAACCACGGCTGCGGCTTCGGGTGCTGGCGCGGTCGGGGCAACACCTGCGTCAGCGCGTGGCACCGCGACCGTGGGAGTTGCAGCAGGCGCTTCGCTGCGATCGACCACGCTCGTGGCTGCAGCGTCCGGCAATCCTGTCCGCGGCTCCGTCGTCAGCTCTGCTGCGGCGGCGGGAGCCGGAGCGGGGCTGGCTTCGGCATACGAGGCCCGGAACACATACCAGGCGCCGCCGGCGCAAACGACGAGCAGCGCAAGCACGATGGCGGGCACTCGGCTCGCGACCCCCGGGGGTGAGGTCACCATCCGCCTAGTGTAGGCATGTGCCGAACGTGCCGGAAGTGCAGTGGACGGGGACTGATGGTTTGCGTGGACACGCCACCGGGATGCACAATCCGTTGGGGACTTCACGGGTGTGAACATGCACCGGGCAGTGGCAGGTCCACTCAAACCATCAGTTCCCAGTGGACGCAGTCGTCGGCCGCAGGAATCTCGCCCGGATTCGCCGAAAAGTCGGCTTCCCGATCCACTCATTGAGGTTTTCACCGGATGTCCACGCGAGAGTCTGTTTGCTCGCGAGTGGTAACAGCCACGTGGATGACGGGTGATTCCTCCATGGCGGACGCAGCTGAGGATACCGTTGCCGCCCGGAAGCAAATCCGAGTCTTCCCGTCTCTACCGGCTCCCTGGAGGCACTGTGCACGGAACACACGTCTTGGGTCTTCTCCTCTGTCTCCTTGCGTCCACGCTGCCGACGGCGGCTGCCCAGACGCCACCCGACCCCGCACCCGCCGCCAAACCGGCAGCGCGCATTCTGTGGGAGACCGATTTCGACAAAGCACTCGAGCGCGCCGCCACCGACAAGAAGCCGCTGTTCGTCGCGTTCCTGATGGACAGCGAACCGGCGAACGACCAGACGATCAAGGAGCACTACACCGACGCCGAGATCATCGAGCTGACCAACCGCTTCGTCTGCCTCGTCTGCTGTATCGGCGAACACAAGAGCGAGGATGGCGGCTGCACGAAGTTCCCGGGCATCACGTGCGCGCAGCACCAGGCAATCGAGAAGAAGGCACGCGCGCGCTGGCTGGTCGGCGACGACGTCTGCTGCCCGCAGCACGTGTTCTGCAACAGCAAGGGCGAAGTCGTGATGCGCAGGGTCTACCTCATCCCGAAGGACACGCTCGCCAAGTGTCTCGCGATGACGTTGAAGGCCACCGGTGGCAATACCGAGGGATTGCGCCCCGGGGCGCTCGTCGACGAGGAGAAGATGAAGGTCGACGGCTGGATCAAGGACCTCGACAGCAACAACCTCGAAGTGCGCGAAGCGGCCTTGCGCGGCCTCGGCAGTGCCGACGATGCGCGCGCGCTGCCGGCCGTGTTGCGTCAGTGCGACGCGTCGCGCGACGACGCGACGCGCATGGCGGCGATCAGCGCGCTGGCGCGCAAGGGCCACTTCGAGGCCGTGAAGCCGCTCACCGCCTTGCTGAAGGACAAGAGTGCGCCGATCCTGATCAGGGTCGCGCAGTCTCTCTACACGATCCAGATGCCGGAGGCGGTCCCCGAGCTGCTCGCGGCGGGCAAGAAGGAGAAGCGCGATCGCGTGCTCGGCGTGATGTTGCGCGCCGCGGCGCGGTCGCAAGGCAGCAATGCCGAGGTGCGCGATCTCTGTCTGCGCACGCTCAAGAGCGCCTCGGCGCAGCTCAAGGGTCACGTCATGGTCGCGCTCGGGCATCTCGACACGGACAAGAAGATCGTGGATGCGATGTTGCCGCTGATGGAGAACCGCAATCAGAACACGCGCGTGCTCGCCATATGGGTGCTCGGCGGCCAACGCACTCCGGAGAGCACGAAGGCGCTCACGGAGCTGCAGCGCACCGAGAAGTCCCCCGAGGTGATCAAGGTGCTCGCGTCTGCCGTGAAGCACAACCGCGGCGAAGGCGTGGAGGGCTACGACTCGCTGTATTACCCGTTCTTGTCGGATTACTGAGAAACAGCAGCGGAGTCTCCCTCCCGGTGGTTCGGACTCATCGCCGCAGCGGCGGCCGCCAGTTCGTGGGTCGCCCCGCGGCGACGGGAACTTGCTGGGGCCCCAGTCGGCCAGCCCGTTAGCATTCTGGCCGTCGCGATCTCGCCTGCCCGGCCGATCGCCATCCAGAAGCTCCTGCGCATGCTGCGTCGCGCGTTCCAGTGCCTGACGAGGCTGGCCAATCCACCGGTGTTCGTGATCACCATCGCGGACGGCGTGGCGCGCTCTACGAAGGGCAATGCGCCTGCGTCCTGGATCCACGACTGCACCTCCGTTGCCAGGGACTTCGGCATTTCACGCGGGCACATCGATGGAGTCCGCGCTCTGCACGGCATCGCACTGCGGTTCTCGCCCGACATCTGCGCCGCGAGCCATCAGCGGTTCCGGAACGTTCTCGCAGCCCATCTCGATCGGCGTTGATGGACGCGGCCTGGGACTGATGACGGCAGCGACCCGACCGACAGCCGTGTCGACGAACCGCGCAATGTGCTTTCCCGCTGCGACCGGCAAGCTACGGTGGTCGAATGGCAGGCACGGTTGCTCAGACGGAACTGATCGCAACGATCGCCGTCAGCCTGTCTGCCGCTCTGGCTCTCGGCTTCGTGGCGAGGAAACTCCGGCTGTCCACGATCGTCGGCTACATGTTGGCCGGCATCCTGGTTGGCCCGCACACGCCTGGATTCGTAGCCGACCAGCATCTGGCGGATCAGCTCTCGGAGATCGGGATCGCCTTGCTGATGTTCGGAGTCGGGCTGCACTTTTCACTCGACGATCTGGTGGCTGTGCGCCGCGTAGCCGTGCCGGGAGCCGTCGGCCAGAGCCTCATCGCCACGCTCTTCGGCGTCCTCGTCGGCATGCTCTGTGGCTGGCCCCCGACGGCCGGGATCGTGTTCGGCCTCGCGCTGTCGGTTGCCAGCACCGTGGTGCTCGTGCGCGGTCTCACCGACCAACGGCAACTGCACTCACTGCACGGCCACGTGGCCGTCGGTTGGCTCGTCGTCGAGGATCTGTTCACGGTGCTGATCCTCGTGGCTCTGCCCGCGCTGGCCGGTTCGGCAGAAGGTGGACTGCTCACGAGCCTGGGCTGGACGGCGCTCAAACTCGCTGGACTCACGGTGCTCTACGTCGGCGGCACGCGCTTCGTGCCTTGGTTCCTGCAACACGTGTCGCGCCTCCAGTCGCGAGAGCTGTTCGTGCTCGCGGTCCTCGGCATCGCGCTCGGGGTCGCGTATGGCTCCGCAGCGTTGTTCTCGGTGTCCATGGCGCTCGGGGCCTTCCTGGGCGGCACGATCGTCGGCCGGTCGGAACTGAGCCACCAGGCCGCTGCGGATGCGCTGCCACTTCGCGACGCATTCGCCGTGTTGTTCTTCGTGGCGGTCGGAATGCTGTTCGAGCCGCGCTTCCTGATCGAGCGCCCTCTGCTGATCCTCGCCACGCTCGGCATCATCCTGCTCGTGAAGCCCGTGTCGGCGCTGCTGATCACGCTGTTCATCGGCTTCCCGATCCGCACCGGCCTGACTGTCGGCGCCGGCCTCGGCCAGATCGGCGAGTTCTCCTTCATCGTCGGCGGCCTCGGGCAGCAACTCGGCATCCTGCCTCACGAGGCCACGCAAGCGATCGTCGCGGCGGCCCTGATCAGCATCGCTCTGAACCCAGCCTACTTTCTGCTCGTCGAGCCGCTCGAAGCCCGCCTGCGCCGGATCCGTTCCCTGAGTCGATGGGTCACCGGCAGGGCCGGGGAGCTCGCCAGGGTCCCTCCAGCGCAGGACCCTGCCAACGCCGACGGTGGTCACGTCGTGCTGTGCGGACATGGACGCAGCGGCCGCGTGATCGGTCGCATGCTGCGGGAGCGCAAACTGCCGATGGTGGTCATCGAACAGGACCGCGCCATCGTGCTCGATCTGCGGTCCCAAGGAGTCGCGGCCATCCACGGAGATGCCGCCAACGAGCTGATCCTCGAACGCTCGTCGATCGACCGCGCCAAGTTGCTGCTGATCACGCTGGCCGACCCGATGGCCACGCGCCAGGCCATCGAAGCCGCCCGGCGCCTGTCACCGGGCATCGACATCGTTGCCCGCGTGGACACGGAGGCGGAGCGGCACCACCTCTCCCACCGGCACCGGGTCGATGGTGTGCTCGCCGAACTCGAACTTGCCATCGAGATGTCTCGTCACACGCTGGAACGCTTCGGGGTCAGTCAGATCGAAGCGCAAGCCGTGGCTCTCGACATGCGTCGCGGCGTGTTCGCCCCGCGCGACAGTGCGCGAGTCGTCGAGGTGCGCATTGCGCCGAATTCGAAGGCGGCCGGCAGGCAACTCGCCGAGTTGGCGCTCGGAAAGGGAGTGCTCGTGATGGCGATCGATCGCGGCGGCAGTCTGCTGGTCCCCGACGGGCAGACCCGCATCGAGGTCGGCGACCTCGTGCTGCTGCTCACGAGTAGTGAGCTCTCGGACCACGTTCGCGAAGTGCTCTGAGCCTGCTCACCTCGCAGAGCCGACCAGTCTCAAGTGATACTCACGTCGCATCCGGGGCTACTTCTTCGCGTCGAGTGCCTGACATCGCTGGCGCACGAAGTCCAGCATCGCCTCCCTCACCGCTTCGTCGCCGCTCCGGGCCAGGTTGGTCACGATGGTGATGTGGTTGCGTTGCTCGGCATCCACGAACCGGATGTCGCTGACACCTGCTTTCTGCGCGGCCGCGCGCAGGAGTTCCATGTTGTGACGGATCACGCCGAAGTCCTGCGTCTCGGTGATGACGAGCATCGGGCAGGTGAGCGTGCCGACGTGCGCCACCGGGGAAGCCGTCTCGCAGACTTCCGCGCTCGACCCGAAGGCTCGCGGGAAGATGAATCCGAGTCCCTTGGTGTCCGCGGGCAATGCCGGAATCCGATACACACCACTCATCGGGATCGCGCCCTTCAGTGCACCACTCGGCACGCCGGCGTCGCTCAGGAAGTGCGGATCGCACGCGAGCAGCGCGGCGAGGTGTCCACCCGCGGACTGACCCGCGATGAACAGTCGGTCAGGATCCCCACCGTATTCCGCGACGTGAGTGTGCAGCCACGCGAATGCCCGCGCGCAGTCCTGCGCGTGAGCGGGATGCTGCACCTTCGGCGAGAGGCGGTAGCTGATGGCAGCAAAGCCGATGCCCGCCTCGGCGAAGCGCCGCCCGACCTGCGGATACATCCAGCGATCGCCCCAAACCCATCCGCCACCGTGGATCCACATCACGACGGGAACCTTCTTCGCATCGGACGGCAAGAACAGGTCGAGCTTGTGTTTGTTCGCGTCGGCGTCTGGCCCGCTGTAGTACGCGAGATCGCGCAGTTCGCGAAGCGCCGGGCGCTTGCTGCGAAGCGGCGGTTGCGCAGGTTCTGCCGCCTGTTGGGCCGCAAGTGAAGCCGTGATCAGCAGCACGAGGCCACGTGGGCGCATGCGGCGAATGGTAGCCCCGGCTGTTCACCAGCACGAGCGCTGGCCCGCGACGCGACCTCGCCACGCCCTGGGCGGGTGGGAGCTAGACTGCAACACGCGAATCCGGATCGCCGCTGGTGGGCCCCGCGTGCGCATCACCATCACACAGCCAACCGCTCTCATGGCTCTGCATCGCTTCCTGCTGGGTGTCCTGCTCGGCGTCATTCTCGCCACGCTTGGCGGGTGCACGGTCGTCAAGCCCGTCGTCTGCACGGTGAGCTATCCGATCGATTGCATCTGTGAGCGACTCGACGCGGTCGATGACGAAGATCCCGAAGACCTCCCGCCGGTCCTCGTCTTCATCGCAGCTCCGGTGCTGATCCCCTTGCGGTTCGTCAGCGAAGCGGCGATCGGATGCGTCGGTGGACTCTTCAGCGGCTTCGCGAGTGACCTCAACGTCATCACGGCCAATTGCTCGTCACCCGAGCGAAACCTGACCAGGCCCTTTCGCACGAACGCGCGCAAGCAGCCCGACTGAAAGGAGCGTCACGAGCCCCGCATTCTCGTCCGTTCGTGCCGCATCTCTTCCTCACCGGGTTCGCAGCCCCAGTGCCCGGGTGCTTTGGTGCTGTATGGCGCTGCCGAAGGTCGCGCTGCCATGGCTGCACTTGCGATCGAGTGCGTTCGAGGACGCGCTGAGCAGATTGTCCCTGCGGTCCAGTGAACTTCCTGACCACCTCCACCGTCGAAGCTACCGCATCCCGACGCTGGGCCAGCGGTGGGACACGTGGTCTGCCTGATCTCGCGGCGAGCGCAGCCGGATCACTGCATGCGCCACTGTCAACGCAGAATCCGGTGCGGATCGTCAAGCACCAATTCTGTCTCGTGAGTGCCGATTTGGACGCAAGCGAAGCTGACGAACGTCAACCCTCTCGGAGGGCCACGCAGTGGCAAAGCAAGCATGGAACCGAGATTCGAACTGAACTGTGACGAGCACGGTCGCTACTGGTTCACACTCAAAGGTCCCGATGGAGCCCCCCTGCTCATGGGCCTCAAGTGCGATGGGCGCATCCCCGTGGGAATCGAGGTCGTGAGCGTCCGCAAGGCCGTGCGCGACATCCGCAACATGGTGCCCCACCTTGCTGAAGACGGCGCGTTCGTGGTCCTCAAGTCCAACTCAGGTGAGGTTCTCGGCAGGAGTCCCCACGTACCAAGGGCGCACCTGAGGGGGTTGGCCGCCAGGATCCAGGAGATGGCCCCGATCTCGGAGATTCATGATGCCCACGCGCACAGCAGCTCCCACTGATCGGGCCTCGAAAGCCGCGTAGCCGCACCGCGCCCGCCCAACCCTGCGTCGTCATGGCTTGCCGGCAAAGAGCCACCGCAGCCACCGCGGGGCCTGTTGGACTTGTGCGCATGCAGGAGTCATCATCGCCCCGCGCGATGCACGAGATCGTCCAAGTCGATGACGACGGCCGGCTGTTCCTGTCCGGCGCGATCGAAGAATGGAAGCCAGTGCACGACCGCCGCATCACGGTCGTCATCGACCTCGAAGGCGACGTAGATCACGGCGTGCCTACCGCAGCCGACGAGTTCCTCTACATCTACCTGCCGATCCACGACGGCGGCATGCCGAACCTCGAACGCCTGCACGCCGTGGCGCAGCTCGGCGCTCGGCTCGTCGCGCAGGGGCATCGCGTGCTCAGTCACTGCGGCATGGGACTCAACCGTTCCGCTCTGGTGGCGGGCCTGATCCTGATGATCGGCGGCATGACGGGTCCGCAGGCTGTCGAGCGGCTGCGGGCGAGGCGGCGAGGCGCGCTGTTCAACGAACTGTTCGCGCGCTACCTGCTCGATCTGCGCGCCTTTCCCGCGCGCTGACGCGCTGCGCGGCGGTGCAGCGCGCAAGGTTCGGCGCAGCGGCGTTGGCGCACAGCGAGCTGCCGCGGATAGCCTGCGCGCATGTCCGCTGCCGCCGCCTACGAGGCCCTGATCGCGCACGCGAGGGAGACCACGCTGCTCGGTTCGACCGCAGCTCTGCTGGCCTGGGACCAGGAGGTCTGCATGCCCAAGGGTGCGGGAGACATCCGCGCCGAGCAACTTGCACTGCTCGCCAGCTTGCAGCACCAGCGGGCCACGGATCCACGCGTTGGCGAATGGCTCGCCGCTGCCGAGGCCGATCCCCGGCTGCAGCAGGATGGCGACCGCGCGGCCAACGTGCGCGGGCTGCGCCGCGACTACGACCGCGCCACGAAGCTGCCACCCCAGCTCGTCGCGGAGCTCGCGGCGACGGAGAGCAAGGCCCAACAGGTCTGGGCCGAGGCGCGCAGCGCTTCGAACTTCCACCAGTTCCGGCCCTGGCTCGACCGCGTCGTGGTGCTGCAGCAGCAGAAGGCCGACTGCCTCAAGAAGCCGGGTCAGTCGCGCTGGGACGCACTGGCGGACCTCTACGAACCCGGCATGTGTGCGGCCGACCTGAGGGCGCTGTTCGTGCCGCTGCGCGAACGACTCGTGGCGCTGCGGCAGCGCCTGTCGGGCGGCAAGGCGCCCGACGATGCCTTCTCGCGCATCGAGATCGACGAGGCGAAGCAGGAAGCGTTCGTGCGCGCCGTCGTGACCGCGATGGGATTCGACTTCCGGCGCGGGCGCATCGACCGCAGCACGCATCCGTTCTGCACGGGCACGGGCGGCGACGTGCGACTCACGACACGCTTTCACAAGGACAACGTGCTCGACGCGCTCGGTTCGACGATGCACGAGGGCGGCCACGGTCTGTACGAACAGGGCCTCGAGCCACAGCATTTCGGCACGCCGCTCGGCGAGGCGGTGTCGCTCGGGGTGCACGAGAGCCAGAGCCGGCTCTGGGAGAACCACGTCGGCCGCTCCGAAGGGTTCTGGCAGTGGTGTTGGCCGCTCGCGCAGCAGCACCTGGGCTCCGCCTGTGCTCAGCACTCGGCGGCATCGCTGTATCGCACCGCGAACGTCATCGCACCGGGACTGATCCGCGTGGAGGCCGACGAAGCGACCTACGACCTGCACGTCATGGTCCGATTCGAGATCGAACAGGCAATGATCAGCGGCGAGCTCGGCGTCGCCGGCGTGCCGGAGCGTTGGAACGGACTCTACCGCGAGTATCTCGGCTTGCAGGTGCCCGACGACCGGTCCGGCTGCCTGCAGGACGTGCACTGGTCGTGCGGGCTGTTCGGTTACTTCCCGACCTACACGCTCGGCAACCTCTACGCGGCCCAGATCGCCGCCGCCGCCGAGAAGGCGCTCGGCGGGCTGCAGGCGCTGTTCGCGCTCGGCCAGTTCGCGACGCTGCGCGAATGGCTGCGCCGGAACGTGCACCGGCACGGCCGTCGCCACACTCCCGCGGAGCTGTGCAAGCTCGTCACGGGGGCCCCGCTGTCGGCGACTGCTTTCTTGGCCCACCTCGAACGGAAGCTGCTTCAGATCTACGGACTCGCTTGATGCGCTGGTTGTCCTTGCTGCTGCTGCCGCTGCCCCTGCTGGCCCAGGAGCGTGTGTCGCTCGACGGCGCGTGGACCCTTCGCGCCGAGCCGCTCGACGAGTCGCATCTGT
Source organism: Planctomycetota bacterium (assembly GCA_035649575.1). GTDB lineage: Bacteria > Planctomycetota > UBA1135 > UBA1135 > UBA2386 > DASVAL01. Next base: position 4,174 of record DASRJH010000033.1, on the reverse strand, counting down.
CGGTGAAGAACACCGTGGTGCCGAGTGCGTTCGAGACGACCTTGGGGTCGACCTTCGACGGCGTCGCGTGGTATCGGCGTGCGCTGCCGCTGCCGGCCGAACGTTGCCAGCGCGTGCGCGTCGAGTTTGCTGCGGTCGCGACGCACGCCACGGTGTTCTGCAACGGCAAGGAGGTCGGCCAGCACCTCGGCGGCTGGACGCCGTTCCGCGTCGATCTCACGGACGCGCTGTTGTGGAACGGCCAGGACTGCATCGAAGTGCGCGTCGACGAGAAGGTCGGCCACAACACGCAGGGCTTCCTGCCGATCATCCAGCCACACTTCGGCGGCATCTGGCAGGGAACGCAGCTGTGCCTCGACCGCGGCCCCGTGATCGACCGACTCGGGCTGTTCCTGTTCGGCAAGGGCAACGGCGAACTCCTCTATGCGATCCCGACTCTGGGACCTTCGGCCGGCCGGCTCGAAGTGGTGCTCACGGTGCGCGACGGCGCCGAGGTCCACGCCACCACGCAGTTCGAGGTCGAGCCGGGCCTCGCGACGACGGGCGTCCTCAATGTGCCTTCGGCGCAACCCTGGTCGCCGCTCGTTCCGCATCTCTACACCGTGCACGCGGCGCTGCGTGCTGAGGGTCGCCCGCTCGACGAAATCGAGTGCAAGGTCGGGTTTCGCGACCTACGCGCCGACGGCACGCGCATCCTGTGGAACGGCCTGGCGCTGCAGGTGCGCGGGATCTTGCACTGGGGCTATTCACCGCCGCACCTCGCGCCGCCGACGGACCCGGCCTTCTGGCGCCGCCAGCTCCAGGACTTCAAGGCGATGGGCTTCAACTGCCTCAAGTGCTGCCTGTGGGTGCCGCCGACCTGCGTCCACGACCTCTGCGACGAGCTCGGCCTCCTCGTGTGGCAGGAGTATCCGACCTGGCATCCACACATGGACCAGGCCCACAAGCAGGAACTGCTCGCCGAGTATGGCGAGTTCTTCGCGCACGACCGGAACCATCCGTCAGTCGCGTTCCGCAGCATCACGTGCGAGACGGGCCAGAGCGCCGACCTCGATGTCGTGAAGGCCCTCTTCGAGGCATGCAAGACGGCGGTGCCCGACACGCTCGTCGTCGACGACAGTTCGTGGATCGGCTGGCAGCGGATCACCGACTTCTGGGACGAACATCCGTATGGCAACAATCGCTGGTGGCCGGGCCGCCTGCAGGAGTTCCTGCGGCACATCGAACAACACGGCCAGAAACCGCTGCTGCTCGGCGAGTGCATCGCCGCCGACACGTGGGCCGATAGCACGGCGTGGCAGCAGCAGCACAGCGACGACGCCGTGTGGTGGCGACCCGATTGCTTGCCGGACCAGGAGCGCTTCGAGGCATGGGTCGAGCGCGAGTTCGGCGCGTCGACGCTCGCGAGCCTGGGTCCGGTCTCGCGCGACTACGCAATGCGCACGCGGCGCTACCAGATCGAACGGCTGCGCGTGAGCATCCCGGACGCCGGTTACGTGGTGTCCGTCGCACGCGACTTCGCCAAGGCGCGCATGGGTCTCTACGACGACTTCGATCGGCTCAAGTGGAGTGCCGAGCAGTGGAGCTGGCACGGCGACACGATGCTGTGCCTCGACACGCCGGGCGATGCGCGCGCGTTCGTCGTGACCCCCGACACGGAACCTGCTATTGCCGTGCGCGTCGTGAAGTCGCCGGAGATCCTCTTCCACCGCGTGTTCGCGCCGTTCCCGCTCACGGGTTTGCCGACGCACGTCGATCGTCCGACGCGTCATCGGTTGCAGTGCGACCCTGCCCGGATCCCCGCATACCTCGCTGCGGAACGCCCTGGCTGGGACATCTGGCTGCTCCCGCCGTTCGAGAATGTCCGTCCCGCGAACGTGCGTGTCGTCGAACACCTCGACGTCGACACGCTTGCCCAGCTCGAGAACGGCGCTCGCGTGCTGCTGCATGCGACGGGCAAGAAACACAGCGTGCGCACCGAGAAGAAGTGGTATCTGACCGGGGCGCCGTTCGCTCCGCCGCACGCCGTGCACGAACGCCTGCCGGCCGAGATGCTGATCGAGTTGCAGCCCTTCGACCTCGACGGCGGTCACCTCGTTCCGTGGGGTCCCTGGCTCGACCAGGTCGATCCGATCCTCGCATTCTGGGAGACGCACGACATCGCCGAAGTGCGCGCGCACCTGTTCGCCTTCGACTGCAACGTCGGCGCAGGGCGCCTGCTCGTGAGTGCGTTCGACACCACGACCCCTGCCGGCCGCTATGTCGAGCAGGAACTGCTGCGCCATCTCTGCGCAGGCCCGGCCCCCAAGCGTTCGCTCTCCGCCGCCACGCTCGCTGCACTGCGCGCGACTCTGACCGAGAAGAAGATCGATCTGCCCGTGTGGCGCTTCCGCACCGATCCGAACGACGAAGGACGCGCCGCGAACTGGCACGATCCCGCGACCGATGTTGCGGCGGCGCCGTGGCGCGACCTGAAGGCCGGCTCCCACTGGGAGAACCAGGCCAAGGACCTCGAGCACTACACGGGTGTGGCCTGGTATCGCGTCGACATCGATGTACCGGCCGATTGGGCGGGCATCGACGCTCGCGCCGTGTTCGAGGGCGTCGACGACAGTTTCGAGCTCTGGCTCAACGGCGAGCCTGCCGGCAATTTCGGCGATGCCGCCACCAAGACGACGATCTGGCTCGAACGCCAGACGGCCGAGCTCGCCCAGCGCCTGCGCGGGGGTGCCAGGAACACCCTCGTGCTGCGCGTCGTCGACCACGGCGGCGCGGGCGGTCTCTGGAAGCCGGCCTTCCTGACGACGGGTCCGGCCGCTGCGACGAGCAGATTCCTGAACTGAGCCTGCTCGGCCGAGAGGGAGCGCAAACGGGTCTGGTCGGGCCCCTTGTCCATGCGACTCTCGAGGCCGACAAGGCGCCTTCCACCCGCGCCTGATATCCTGAGGCCATCATGAAGGTCACGAGCATCCAGCCGACCCCGAATCCCAATGCCTTCAAGTTCCTCGCGGACCGGCCGCTCGCCAAGAGCGGCCAGACGCTCGCCTACAGCAAGCCCGAACAGGCCCAGCGAGACGTGCTCGCGCAGGGCATGTTCGCGATCCCCGGTGTCGAGACGCTGTTCTTCTGCGACAACTTCGTCACCGTGAGCATGACGGCGCATGCGGACTGGCGCACCGTCGCTTCGCAGGTGAAGCACCTGCTCGAGAGTCACGTCCCCGACAGCTCGTTGTCGTCCGACGCAGCGACTGCGACCGGCCCGACTCACGCCGAGGACCCGCTCGCGACGATACCCAAGGGTGGTGATCCCGAGATGCTGGCGCGCATCAATTCACTGCTCGACGATCGCGTGCGGCCGGCACTCGCGGGTGACGGCGGCGGTCTGCAGGTGATGGGCATGGAAGGCAAGACGATCTTCATCAAGTATCAGGGCGCATGCGGCAGCTGCCCGAGCTCGACTTCGGGCACGCTGATGGCGATCCAGAACCTGCTGCAAGCCGAAATCGACGAGGAACTCGTCGTCACGATGACATGACGCCCGCCGAGGCGAACGCGGCATCCTGTCCCTATTGCGGGCATCGGGGCGCTGTCGTGGAGGTCCACGGTCACGGCCAGTGCAGCAACTGTGGGACGAACATCGAGCCGTGTTGTGCGGGTGCCGATGCGGCGGAAGAAGCGGGTTCGACGACAGCAGTCAATGCAGCCGAGGGGCCGCAATTGTTCGCGCGGTTGTTCGTGCAGCTCGGTGGTGCCACCGCGACCGTGACGACCGAAGCACTCTTGTTCGCGCTCGTGCAGCGGCTCGGCACGGATCTCGACGACGCGAAGATCGTGTTGGAGGCCGGGGAGCGTATCGGGATCGTGCAGCGCGTCGGTGTGGCCTGTCACCGGCTGCGGCGCAACGGCAGCAGCGTGGCCGCACCCGTTGTTGACCGTGGTGCGTCACCACCCTAGGCTGCGCGCGGCCAGCCGGAGTGGCGGAATCGGCAGACGCACAGGTTTCAAAAACCTGCGCCCTTGACGGGCGTGCGGGTTCAAGTCCCGCCTCCGGCACCAGTCCTGTTCTCGGCCGGCGATCGGCTTGCCACCGGGTCCGATCACGGTGCTGAAGAACAGGCCGCGTTGCTGCGACGACGCCATCGCCGCGAGCAAGCCCAAGCCGAAGATGTCGCTG
>DASRJH010000032.1:0-2508 GCA_035649575.1 Planctomycetota bacterium | reverse complement strand
ATGACGGGATCGTACGGCGCTTGGATCGGAGCGGGCGCCGGAGCGGCGGCCTCGACCGGCGTCGCGGACGCGCGGTGGGCCGCAGCCTCGACGGCCTTGACCTGGGCGGCGCGGCGATCCGCGGCCTAGGCCATCTGGCGCTCCTGATCGGCGGCCTGGTTGGCTTGGGCTTTGGCGCCCTCGGCCTTGACGATCGCGTCGAGGGTCAAGCCGTCCTTTTCGACTTTGAACACGGACTTCTTCGCCAGGACCACTTCGCCGCCGACCGTGCGAACGTGATAACCGTCGGCGTCTTCGGAGAGCAGGACGCCCTCGATGACGGCAGGAGAGGAACCAGCGGCAGCGTTCTTGTGCGACTCGGGATCCTCGAGCCAGAACTTGTCGGCCTTCGCAGGAACCGAGAGGAGGAGAGTACAGACGATCAGGGGAATCAGGCGCATGCCGGAGTCTAGCACGCCGCGCGCCAGGTGGCCGGGGCCTGGCCTCGGGCCTCGCGCAGGGCCGAGTGGACAGTGCCGGATTCACCGGTGAGACTGGCGGTTCATGCGCCAGCTCACAGTGGGAACTTTTTGCTGCGCCGCGGTCCTGGCTCAGGTCGAGCCGCCATTGCAGCAGCGCCCGTCCGAGCCCTTGTTCGATGGCAAGACGCTGCACGGTTGGCGCGGCGATCCGGCGGTGTGGAGCGTGCGCGATGGGTGCATCGTCGGTTCGACGGTCGAAGCAAAGATCGCGGCGAACACGTTCCTCGTGCTCGATGCGCGGCAGCCCGGCGACTTCGTGTTCAGCGCGATGGTGCGCCTGCAAGGCGAGAACAACAGCGGCGTGCAGTATCGCAGTCGCGAGCTCGACGGCGGCGCGTTCCGCGTCGGCGGCTACCAGTGCGACCTGCACGGGAAGCCCGAGTATCTGGCGATGCTCTACGACGAGCAGGGTGCGGGCATCGTCGCCGAGCACGGCCAGTTCGTGCACTGGCGCGACGGCGGGCGCAGCGTGCTCGGGACCTTGAGCAGGCCTCGCGACGCCGGCGTCGGATCGTGGCATCAGCTGCGCATCGTGGCCTGCGGCGACCTCGTCTGGCATCTGCTCGACGGTCGCGTCGTGACGGCCGTCAAGGACGAGCGCACGAACGCGCCGCGCCGCGGCGTGATCGCGCTGCAGGTGCACGCGGGTGGGCCGATGACGGTCTCGTGGAAGGACCTCGCGCTCAGCGAGTATCCGAGCGCCGAGGTGATGCGGCAGCACGTCGCCGTGCCCGATGCGGTGCGCGCGTTGTTGCGCCAACAGGAACTGCATGCGCGGGCACCGAAGGGCTTGGTCCCGCAATGGCTCTGGGATGCGGAGGCGGGGCCCGACGAAGAACTGTTCTTCCGCCGTGCCTTCTCGCTGGCGAGCGTGCCGGCTTCGGCGCGCCTCACGGTGTCGTGCGACAACCACTGCCGCTGCTACGTGAACGGCGAGAAGGTCGGCGAAGGCAACGAGTGGCAATCGCCGGTCGCCGTCGACGTGCAGAAAGCGCTGCGTGGGGGCGACAACGTGATCGCCGTGCACGGTTGGAACGAAGGTGGTCCCGCGGCCATGGCCGCGCGTCTTTCCTGGCAGATCGATGGCAAGGACCACGAGCTCGTCAGCGATGCGACGTGGAGCTGCAGCAGCGACGACCCCGATGGCTGGAACGCGCCGGGCTTCGCGGGCAAGGGCTTCGTGCCCGTGCGCGTGCTCGCGGCCATGGGGCAGAAGGACGCGCCGTGGACGCGCGAGCACGGCGAAGACGCTCTCGGTTCGTTCTTCGACGCCGAGGCGCCGCAGGTTGCGGTCGTGGAGACGGGCGTCGAGTGGCCGGGCCACGCCGGCGAGCCGCCCGAGGTGCTCCGGCTGCTGTCGGTGCCGCGTTCGTTCGGTTCGTGGGTGTCGCTGTGCGCCGATCCGAAGGGCCGGCTCTATGCGAGCGACCAGCGGCGTGGCCTCTTTCGCATCACGCCGGCCAGCGGGCTCGGCGAGCTGTCGCAGATCGAACGCGTGAACGTCGACCTCGGCGGTTGTCATGGCTTGCTCTGGTTCCGCGACGCGCTCTACGCAGTCGTGAACGGCAAGGAGTCGGGCCTGTTTCGACTCACCGACACGAACGCCGACGACGTGCTCGACCGCGTCGAGAAGCTGACGGCGCTCGAAGGCGAGGGTGAGCACGGCCCGCACTCGGTCGTCGTCGCGCCCGACGGCCAGCACCTGCTCGTCGTCTGCGGCAACCAGACGAAGCTGCCGAGCCTCGCGAAGAGCCGCGTGCAGACGAACTGGGCCGAGGACCGCCTGCTGCCGCGCCTCGACGACCCGAACCCGTACTGGGAAGGTCACTCGCCGCCCGGTGGTTGGGTGTGTCTCGTCGATCCCGACGGCAAGCGCTGGGAGCTGCTCTGCTGCGGCTTCCGCAATCCGTACGACTTGGTTGTGTTGCCGGGGGGCCGGATCGTCACGTACGACGCCGACATGGAGTGGGACATGGGCCTGCCGTGG
>DASRJH010000031.1:0-71506 GCA_035649575.1 Planctomycetota bacterium | reverse complement strand
GTCGTTGTAGTCGAACGAGCCGAACACGTCGTACAGCGCATTGCGGATGACGGGCAGGTAGATCGAGCGCCTCGCAGTCGCGTACTGCGCTGCGTTCGCCGACTGATCGTTGGTCACGTAGTCGCCGTTCTTCGTCGCGAGCAACGATCCGCCGAGTGCCGGATCGAGCGTCCCCGCGACGGCGAGCATCGCATCGCGCACCGACTCGGCTTGCAGTCGGCGCCGTGTTTGCCGCCAGAGCAGACGGTCGTCGGGATCACGCAGCGCGGCCTCGGGATTCAAGTCGCTGGTCTGTTGCCAGGTGCGCGAGGTCAGGATGCGCCGCCAGAGGTGCTTCTGCGACCAGCCGTGTTCGCGCAGGTCCGCGGCGAGCCAATCGAGCAGCGGTAGGTGCACGGGTCGATCGCCGCGCGTGCCGAAGTTCGACGGCGAGCGCACGAGGCCCTCACCGAACGCGCGCTGCCAGATGCGGTTGCTGAGCACCCGCAGCACGAGGCCCTGGCGCGGGTCGAACAGCCAGGACGCGAGCTCGCGCCGGCCGCTCTCGGCCGCCGGCAGCGAAGCGGCGCCGAGCAGCGTGTCGAACGCGGACAGGAAGCCGCGCGGCGTCGTCTGCGCTTCGAGCGTGAGGTGGTTGCCGCGCAGGTGCACGGGCAGGTCGCGCACGCTGTCCTCCGCGACGCACATCGCCGTGGGGCCCTGTGGAGGTACTTTGGCCTTGGCCTCGTCGACCGCGGCGGTCTTCTGCGAGAGGTCCGCGAGCGTGCCCGCGGGCAGGTAGCGATGCAACGCGGCGTCCGGCAGCGCGAACAGGCCGCCGTTGTCGAACAGCAGCGCACGCGCGGCCTCGAGGTTCTCTTCGGGCAGACGAACGGGACCCTCCTTGGTGCGCGCGCGCGCTTCGTCGGCGGCAGCCGCCGCGGTCGCGAACAAGGTCTGGAACCTGACCGCCAGATCGCGCGCCGAGGTCGGCGACAGGCCGCCGAGCAGGATCGCCGCGAGCCCGCCCCTGCCCTGGTGCGCCGCTACGGCGTTCGCGAAGTCGTCGGTGCCGCAGGCCGCGAACGCGGTCCAGAAGCCGACGAGTGGTTCGCTGCTGCGGCTCGCGAGCACTGCCGCGGCCTGGCGCACGACGGGCGGCAGCAGGCCCGGCTCGACGGCGAAATCGACGGGCGTCAACAGCAGCGCGTCGAGGTGCGGCACGTGCGGCTGCAGCGCCTGCAAACGCAGCACGTGGCTGCGCGCGCCGAGGACCAGTTCGCCGGCTGCGTGCCAGGCCTGGCCGGCCGGCATCCAGTCGCCCGTGACGGCCTCGAGCGCGCGTGCCAACACGACTTCGCCGTCGAGCAGGACCTGCATCGGCCGCGACTCCTTGGCCGCGAAGCGCACGTCGAGGCGGTAGCGGCCCGGCAACGGCGTTTGCACGTCCCACTCCGCGTATTGCGGGCCGGCCTTCTGCGTGTGCAGCACCGTGCAGGTCGCCGAGCCCCAGGTGCTGCTGTCTCGGTGCAAGCTCGTAGCGCGCGCATTCTCGGCCTCGACGTGGAGTCCCTGCCGCAGCAGCGCCGAACCCGCGAGCAGGTAGCGCCCCGCGTCCGCGACGAGCTCCGCGCGCTGGGCCGCCCGGGCTGTCCCGGTCGCCTCGTCGAGCGCCTTCTGCAGCTTGGCGAGCTCGGCCTCGCGCTGCTTGCGCAGCTCGATGGCCGGGGTCGGCGCCAGCTCGCGATCGAACCACTGCGACACGTGGCCGAGCTCCCGGAACGACCTGGTGCTGCGGAAGATGCCCGCGAGCGCGTAGTAGTCGCGCTGGCTGATCGGATCGAACTTGTGGTCGTGGCAGCGCGCACAGCCCACCGTGAGCCCGAGGAACGTGCGGCCGACGAGGTCGATCTGCTCGTCGACCGTGTCGAGCACGAGCTTCTCCTTGTCCTGTTCGGCGAGCATGCGCGGGCCCAACGCGAGGAAACCGGTCGCGAGGTGGCCATCGAGCCCGATCGCGGGATCGCCGGCGAGCAGGTCACCCGCGATCTGCATCGCGCCGAAGCGATCGAACGGCATGTCCTCGTTGTGCGCCTTCACGACCCAGTCGCGGTAGCGGAAGGCGTTCGCGAACGCGAGGTTCTCGTCGAGGCCGTTGCTGTCGCTGTAGCGCGCGAGGTCGAGCCAGTGACGGGCCTGCTGTTCGCCGTAGTGCGGCGAGGCCAGCAGCACGTCGAGCACGCGTTCGAACGCATCGGGACGCTGGTCGGCCTCGAAGTCCGCGAGCGTCTCGGGCGACGGCGGCAGACCCGTGAGCACGAACGAAGCGCGGCGCAGCAGCGTGCGCCGGTCGGCCTGCGGGTTCGGGTGCAGGCCCGCCGCGGCGAGCCGCGTCCGCACGAACCGATCGATCGGATGCGCGTCCCACGCGGCCTCGCCGCTCGGCGGCGGTTCGGTCACCGACAGCGCGGTGAAGGCCCAGCGCGGGTCGGTTCCCTCGGGGCCCTGGGCGATCGTCTCGCGAAGAGGAAGCAGCAGCACCAGGGCGAAAACGCCGGGCAGTCCACACATGGGAAACCGTGCAGTCATCGCGAGAGAGTTCGACGTGGCCCCGCGCGCGCAGGATACTGCGCGGCCGGCTGGGAGGCGCTACATCCTGCAATGAAGCACGCACCAATTGTCCTTGTCTGCCTCGTTCTCCATGGGTGCGCGACGCGGTCGCGCATCGACTGGCCGCGCGCGACGTGGGAGCTCGTGACGACGCCGACCAAGCAGAGTCTGCGTGGTCTCGCGGTCGTGGACGCGTCCGTGGTGTGGGTCGGTGGCGCCGAAGGCACGCTGCTGCGCACGGTGGATGGGGGCCAGAACTGGCAGAACGTCGCGCCGCCCGACAGCGGCAAGAGCGACTTCCGCGACATCGAGGTCTTCGACGCCGACCAAGCACTCGCGATGGTGGCGGGCCTGCCCGCGCGCATCTACCGCACCACCGATGGTGGCAAGACCTGGCAGGTCGTGCACGACGATCCGCGGCCGAAGGCGTTCTTCGACGCGATCGCCTTTGCGGGTGACCGCGGTTACCTGTTCGGCGATCCGATCGACGGAGTCTTCACGCTGCTGACGAGCGCGGACCGCGGTGCCAGCTGGACTGCCGTGTCTCCCGACCTGTTGCCGCACCCCGTCGGCGAGGAGGCGGGTTTCGCCGCGAGCGGAACCTGCGTCGCGGTCCACGCCGATGGCGCGGCCGAAGGCCAGCAGGCCGCGGAGGTGGCGCTCTGGATCGCGACCGGCGGCTCGGCCTCGCGCTGCGTGCGCAGCTTCGATGGCGGAACCACCTGGCACGCCACGGCGCTGCCGCTCGCGCAGGGTGGTGCGGCGCAGGGAGCCTTCGGCCTTGCGTTCCGCGACCGCTCGGTCGGCGTCGCGGTCGGTGGCGATTACCGCGAGCCGCAGGTCGGCAAGGGCACGGTGGCGTGGACCGCGGACGGGGGGCGCAGTTGGCGAACGGTCCCCGCTGGCGCCGGTGGTTTCCGTTCGGCCGCGCTCTGGCTCGGATCCGACGACGTGCTGGCCGTCGGTTCCCACGGCAGCAGTCTGTCGCGCGACCGCGGTCGTTCGTGGCGGCCGTTCGGCACCGAGGGTTTCCACAGCGTCGCGATGGGGCGCGACGGCAGCGTCTGGGCCTGCGGCAGCGACGGCCGCGTGGCGCGAGTCGCGTTGCCGCAGTGAAGCGCACGTGGCCACTGTGAAGCGCGCGCTACCGCGGGCTACGATCCGGCACGACATGCGCTCCCTCGTCGTGTTGTTGGCGACGGTCCTCGCTGCGCAGACACCGCAGCAGACCGTGGCCGCGTTCCGTCCGTTGCACATCTTCGGCGACCACATGGTCCTGCCCGCGGCGAGCAACGTGCCGATCGGCGGCGTCGGCGCGCCCGGTGCGACGGTCGAGGTCAAAGGCTCGTGGGGTGGCGAGGCGAGAGCGCGCGTCGACGACGCCGGTCGCTGGAGCTGCGATCTCGCGACGCCGGCTCGCGGCGGTCCGTTCGAGGTCGTGCTGCGTCATGGTGCCGACGAGACGAGGCTGCGCGACGTGCTGGCGGGCGACGTGTGGCTCTGCAGCGGGCAATCCAACATGGTGATGCCGCTCGGCCCGCAGCGTGGCACGGACGGCGTGCGCGACTGGCAGCAGGAGGTCGGCAAGGCGAACCACGAGTTGCGGGTGTTCACGGTGAAGGGCAAGGCCAGCGCTGCGCCCGAGACCGACGTCGACGGCGTCTGGGAGGTGTGTTCGCCCGCGACGGCCGCAGGGTTCTCGGCGGTTGCCTACTTCTTCGCGTGCGAGCTGCTCGCACACGGCAAGAGCCCGATCGGGCTGGTCGTGTCGGCTTGGGGCGGCACGGTGTGCGAGGCGTGGACGAGCGAGCGCGGACTGCGCGAGTTCCCCGAGTTTGGCGACGCGCTCGAGGAGCTGCGCTCTCCGCGGCCCGAGGCGCGGGCTGAACAGTTCGCGAAGTTCTGGGCAGCGGTGCAGCGGGCGAGTGACGGTGCGCCGCGCGCGGTGCAGGTGCCCGAGCGGTGGTCGGCGGGCGAGTTGAAGTCGTTCGACGGCGTAGCGACCTACGAACGCACGCTCGCCCTGCCGCCGGCGTTCCGCGGCGCGGATCTCGAGCTCGAGCTCGGTGCCCTCGACGACATGGACACCGTCTGGTGGAACGGCGAGCGCGTCGGCGGCCTCGAAGAAATCGGGGCGTGGACGACCCCGCGCCGTTACCGCGTGCACGCATCGGATGCGGCGACAGCCGTGCTGCGTGTGCGCGTCGTCGACCGGGGCGGCGACGGTGGCTGGAGGTCAGCCGCGGCCGACCTGCGTCTCGTGCAGGTGAAGGACCATGCGCAGAGTCTCGGGCTCGCCGGCGAGTGGCAACGCCGCGTCGGACCCGCGATGCGCGACCTGCCGCCATTGCCTCCCGACGACAACAGTCCGAATCGCCCGTCGGTGTTGTGGAACGGCATGATCGCGCCGCTGACCGCGTTCCCGTTCACGGGAGTGTTGTGGTATCAGGGCGAAGCGAACCGCAACAACGCCGAACGATACGCGCGTCTGTTCCCCGCGATGATCAGCGACTGGCGTGTGCGCTTCGACCGCGAGCTGCCGTTCTACTTCGTGCAGATCGCGCCGTTCGGATATGAGAACGACGAGGGCGACAAGACCGCTCGGCTGCGCGAGGCGCAGGCGAAAGCCCTCGAGCTGCCGCAGACCGGAATGGCCGTCACGCTCGATTGCGGCGATCCGGCCGACATCCATCCCGTGGACAAGAAGCCGGTCGGGCAGCGTCTCGCGAGGCTGGCGCTGGCGGGCCACTACAAGGAAGCCATCGCGTGGCGCGGGCCGCGTCTCACGGGTCTGCAGCGGACTGACGGGGGCCGCATGCAGCTGCTGTTCGACACGGGTGGCAGTGCGCTCGTGCTCGCGCCGGGCGGCGAAGGTTTCGAGCTCGCCGGCGAAGACGGCCGCTACGTGCCCGCGGTGGCCAAGGTCCACGGGGGGGGCATCGAACTGCAAGCAGCGGGAGTCGAACGACCGGTTCACGTGCGCTACGCCTGGGCCGCGGCGCCGCGGTGCTCGCTCTCGAACGCCGACGGTCTGCCGGCGCCGCCGTTCCGCGCCTCGCTCCGCTGAACGAGCCATCCTGACAGGCCGACATTCCGCAGCGACGCTGTGTGGCGGACGTGGCTCGGTTAGGCTTCTGCGTTCGCATGGATGAGGTCGAGCTCTACGCTGCCTTTCAGCCGACCAGGGCGGCGGGCATCACCCTGGGCGTGCGCGAGCTGCACGTCTGGGCCGTGCCGCTGCACGGCGACCCGGAGCCGCAGGATGCGCTGCTGTCGCCGGCCGAGCGCGAGCGTCTCGCGCGCTTTCGCATCGTCGACCATCGGCGGCGCTTCCAGATCGGACACGGCGCGTTGCGCGCGATACTCGGCGGCTACCTCGGCGTGGATCCGCGCGGGATCGAGTTCCGGCGCGGGCCGCGTGGCAAGCCGTATCTGGCCGCAGAGGGGCCGTTCTTCAACCTGTCCCACTCGGGCAAGCTCGCGTTGATCGCGATCGGCGGCGTCGAGCTCGGGCTCGACCTCGAGAAGGTGCGCCACCTCGAGAGCTTGAACGAAATCGGCCGCCGCCATTTCTCCGAGAGCGAGTTTGCGGCGCTCGATGCGCTCGAGGGCGACGCGCGGCGGCTCGCGTTCTATCGCTGCTGGACGCGCAAGGAGGCCTACATCAAGGCGCTCGGCGAAGGCCTCTCGATGCCGCTCGACACGTTCGACGTGAGTCTCTGCGACACGCCGAAGCTGCTCGCGTGCCGCGATGGCCGCGAGGATCCCGAGAACTGGTCGCTGCACGACGTCTCGCCGGGGCCGGAGTTCGTCGCGGCGTGCGCGGTGCGCGCGCCCGGGCTGCAGGTGCGCACATTCGCGTTGGCGATGGGCTAGCTCGCGGAAGGCGAGTCCATCACTGAATGCGCAGTTCGTGTCGGGGTGTCATGCCATAGTCGGACGTCGCCGGGTTGAACACGAACCACTGCGTCGCCACGCCGAGGCCGGTTGTGGCGACGGTGAAGGGTGCGGTCACGAGTGTGTAGCCCTCGTTCCAGCCACCACTGCCGGTGACGCGCGCGAAGATGAGGTCGGCGGGCACGAGCAGGTAGCATCCAGGTAGCGACCAGCTACCGAGGCCGTAGGGCAGCGGGATGCCCTGCCAGCTCGTGGAGCCCTGGGGGCCGACGAGCAGCCAGGCCAGTGCGTTCGCACGAGCGCCAGCCAGCGTGATGCGCAGCCCGCCAGAGTCGCTGCGCACTGCGTTCTGCGGTGGCGCTCCCGTGCTGCTGCACCCGATGCCCTGCACGTCGGTGCCCGCGAGGCCAACGCAGATTGCGCGCAACCGCGGCGAATGGAGAACGATCGGGATCGTGCCCTGATAGCCGATGATCTTGTAAGGGCGGTCCCACACCACGACGACCGGGTACGGGTTGCCCGGCAACGGCCCGAGGTTGGCCAGGCCGGTGCCGAGTTCGCGATCTGGCTGGTAAAGCGCACCGAGTTCCGTCGATGGCGCATTCCACTCGTCCCACAACAGGCCACCGTCGCGGCCGGACAGCACCTGGATACGGCCGGTCCAGCCCGTCGGGTTGAAGTGGCGAGGGCCGCCCGCGAACACATCGGGCACGCCATCGAGATCGAAGTCGGGCCCTCCAACGAGCTTCTCGGCGAGCCCTTGCTCGCCCGACCATTGGCGCAGCATCTGGCCCGTGGCACCGGAGTAGATCACTGCCACGCCGCGGAAACCAAGGTAGCTACTGGCGGCGTAGTCGGGGACACCGTCGCGGTCGAAGTCACCGACGCCCACGACCTGGCTGCCGATCGCGTCGCCGGGCAGCGGCCCGAGATCGCGGCGCAGTGCCCTGCCGGAGCGACCGGAGTACAGTTGGATCGCTCCGCGACCTGTGGTCTCGACCAGGCCGACGCCGAAGTCGTCGGCACCGTCGCCGTCGATGTCGCCGACGCTGCCGAGGCCGCGCATCCATTCGCTGGCTGGGGGCTGCAGGTTGAAGGTGTAGAGCAGCGTTCCGTCGTGGTCGTAGGCGAAGATGCGCGAGTCGTTGTATTCACTCGTCGACGTGACGATTTCCCGGTTGGTGTCGTTGTCGAGGTTCAGCCCGATCGTGTACTTGCCGAAGTACCCATAGCCGGTCGTCAAGGATCCCGTGCAGGTCCACAGGGGCTGGCCGTGCAGCGGTGAGTAGACGCTGAGCCAGTTCGGCGCGGCGGCGCCCCAGTGCACTTGGATGGCGAACTCGGAGATGTTGTCGCCGTCCACATCGCCGATGGCAAACACTCGTTCGCTGGATTGCCAAACGGGCTGCTCCATGAGCATCGATCCGTCCAATCCAGAGTGAATGCGAACGACAATGTTGGTGGTGCTCGTGGAGAACAGGTTCTTCGCCACGATCGCGATGCAGTCTGTCGTTCCATCGCCGTTGACGTCCCGAATAGGCTCCGGAAGTCCGTATGCGTCCGTGGAGGACCAAACCCGCCACTGCTCCTGCTGGGAAACCAAACATGTCAGAAGGCTCATCCCGAGCAGCCCGCCTCGAGCGACGCAGTTCAACCCGATCTTGGTGCTCATTCCAGCCTCACCCAGAGCGCGGTCGATGGGATCCCCGCAGTCGACAGCGCGAACAGCCTGAAGTAACCACGAGGAGCCTGAGACTCACTCGGCGCGGTGAACTGCACCATACTAACCGATGCGGTGCGCAGCGACGACCTTGTCGCGGATGCGCAGGCCGGTGCCGGGCGCTTCGGGCAGGTTGTAGAAGCCCTTCGTCACGTAGATCGGCTCCTCCCACATGTCGTTGAGCGACTCGTAGCAGTTCTCGACCAGCACACAGTTCGGCGTCGCGGCTGCGAGCTGCACGTGCAGCTTGTGCTGCACGTTCGTGTGCGGCACGACGGGCAGGTTGTAGCTCGCCGCGAGCGCAGCGACCTCGAGCCACTCGTCGATGCCGAGCAGCTTCGTCGCGTCGGCCTGCACGTAATGCACGGCGCCTGCTGCGATGTAATCGCGGAACGCCTCGCGCGTGAAGATCGTCTCGCCGACGGCAATCGGCGTCGTGATCGCATGCGCGAGCTCGCTGTGCATCGCGACGTCCTCGGGCTTCATCGGCTCTTCCAGCCACTTCACGTCGTGGTCCGCGAGCCGGCTCCCATACTGCTTGCTCGTCGCGAGCGTCCATGCGCAGTTGACGTCGGTCATGATGTCGATGCCGTCGCCGACGGCCTTGCGCACCGCGGCGACTCTTCGCAGGTCTTCGCGCGGATCGGCGCGTCCGAGCTTGATCTTGACCGCGTCGAAGCCGCGTTCGACCAGTTTCAGGGCATCGCGCACGAGTTCGTCCTGGCTCCACGAGAGCCAGCCGCCATCGGTGCTGTAGGCCTTGACCCTGTCGCGGCAGGCGCCGAGGTAACGCCACAGCGGCAGGTTCGCCTGCTTGCACGCGAGGTCCCAGAGCGC
This sequence comes from Planctomycetota bacterium, assembly GCA_035649575.1. Lineage (GTDB taxonomy): Bacteria > Planctomycetota > UBA1135 > UBA1135 > UBA2386 > DASVAL01. The sequence continues at coordinate 62,463 of DASRJH010000031.1, read as the reverse complement.
GAACTCGACCGCCGCGAGCGCCACGCGCGTGCTGCCGACGCGGCCGATGAAGTGGTTGCTGAAGAAGCACTCCCTGACGATCTGCTTGCGGAAGGCCGGGTCCTTGCCGACCAGCAGCGGCGCGTAGTTCTCCTGCACCGCGACCTGCGCCGTGCGCAGCCCGGGCGTGTAGCTCCAGTTCATGCCGTAGCCCGTGAGGTCCGCGTCGGTCTTCAGGATCACCTGCAGGAACTCGACGTGCGTGACGGTGCTCTGGCTGTCGGTGATCGTGCGCTGCTGCAGCGGCACGGAGAGCAGGACGGTGTCGACGTGCGTGATCTTCATGGCGTGCGGTTCAATCGACGTGGAAGACTTCGTCCATCTCGGCCCACCAGGTGCCGGGCTTGCGCCTGGGGTGAGGTACCTGCATCGCTTCCATGATGTCCCACCATTCGCGCATGCGCGGCGCGTCGGCGAGAGCCCGCATGCGCGCTTCGTACTCGGCCGGCGGCCCGACATACTCGTAGTAGCCGAACAGCTCGCCGTGGAAGTGGAAGATCGAGTAGTTGCGGATGCCGGCAGCCGCGATCGCGTCCTGGATCTCGGGCCAGATCCGCACGTGGTAGCGCTTGTATTCCGCGAGACACTCGGGCTTCAGCCCGAGCCGGAAGCCGTGGCGTTTCACCGGTCGATTCCTCTGGGCGACTCGAATGGCACGACGCGTTGCCGCTGCGTGCCGAAACCGGCCGGCTCGCCGATGCCGAGCGTGACGACGTCGCCGGCCTTCAGATACTCGGGTGGGTTGCAGCCGAGACCGACGCCGGCCGGGGTACCGGTCGTGATGCAGTCACCGGGTTCGAGCGTGAGGCATTGGCTCAGGTAGGCGACCAGCTCGGCGACGCCGAACACCATCTCGCGCGTGTTCGAGTCCTGGCGCCGGCGTCCGTTCACCTCGAGCCACAGCGGCAGGTCCTGCGGGTCGCGCACGAGGGCCTTCGGCACGAAACAGGGGCCGATCGGCGCGAACGTGTCGAAGCTCTTGCCCTTGACCCACTGGCCGCCGCGTTCGAGCTGCCAGTGGCGTTCGCTGTAGTCGTTGTGCAGCGCGTAGCCCGCGACGTGGTCCATCGCGTCGGCGGCGTCGACGTAGCGCGCCGTCTTGCCGATCACGACCAGCAGCTCCACCTCCCAGTCGGTCTTCAGCGAGCCACGCGGCAGCACGAGATCGTCGTCGGGACCGCAGATCGCCGACGTCGCCTTCGCGAACACGACGGGCTCGGCCGGCAGCTGTGCTTTGGTCTCGCGCGCGTGGTCGCGGTAGTTGAGACCGATACAGAACAGCTTGTGCGGGCGCGCGACGCACGGACCGAGCCGCGCGCCGGCCGGCACAGCCGGCAGGGCGCTGCCGTGGCGCTGCACGAACGCGTGCAGGCGTACCTGGCCGTCCTCGGCGAAGAACGCGGGGCCGAAGTCGCCGCCGAACGAGGATACGTCGAGGCGCTGCCCGGTGCGCAGCTGCACGGCGGGACGTTCCTGGCCGGCTTTTCCGTAGCGGAGCAGGTGCATCTGCATACCTCACCCGGTGAGTTTGCCGCCGTCCAGCGGGAAGGCCTGTCCCGTGACGAACCGGCTCGCGTCGCTGCACAGGAACAGCGCCATCTCGGCGACTTCCTGCGGCGTGCCCATGCGGCCCATCGGCTGGTAAGCGGCGAGCTTGCTGAACATCTGCTGCTCCTGACCCGGGTAGTTCTTTTTCAGGTAGCCGTCGACGAACGGCGTGTGGATGCGCGCGGGGCAGATGCAGTTGCAGCGCACGCCCTGGGCCATGTAGTCGAGCGCGATGGATTTCGTCATCGTGAGCACCGCGCCCTTCGTCATCGAGTAGGCGAAGCGATCCGCGATGCCGATCAGGCTCGCGATCGAGGCGAGGTTGCAGACGACGCCGCGCGCAGAGATCAGGTGCGGCAGCGCGTGTTTGCTGCACAGGAACACGCCCTTCACGTTGACGGCGTAGAGGCGGTCGAAGTCCTGTTCGGTCGTGTTCGCGAGCGAACCGACGTGGCCGATGCCCGCGTTGTTGACGAGGATGTCGAGTGCCTCGAAGCGCTCGACGACGCGCGTGATCGCGGCGCCGACCAGCGTGTCCTGCGTCACGTCGCACGGCACGAACTCCGCCTCGATGCCCTTGCTGCGCAGCTGCTCGGCCTTGGCTGCGCCGCTGCTCGCGTCGAGCTCGAGCAGCGCGACGGAGGCACCGCGCGCGCCGAAGAGCTCCGCGATCGCGGCCCCGATGCCGGAGCCGGCGCCCGTGATGGCGGCGACCTTGCCTTCGAGGCGAAACGGGTCGGGGGTCGTGGTCATCGGTGGGGCTCTCTCACTGGTTCTCGGGGCGGCCTTGGATCCACGTCTGGTCGCGGATGCTCGCGAGCATCGAGCGCACGGCCGCGGTCAACTCGGGATCGGGCGGCGTGCTCGCCGCGCGCACGTTGCGTTCGAGCTCGCCTGGATCGGCCGTGCCACAGAGCGTGGCCGCGGGTCCCGGCAACGAACACGAGAAGGACAGCGCGAGCTCTGCGATCTCGATGCCTCGTGCCTTGCACCAGTCCGCCGCGCGCTTGCACGCGGCGCGGATCGCCGGTGATGCCGGGTGCCACTGCTGCGGGCCATGGCTCGACAACAGACCGAGCGCGCCCGGAGACGCATTGATCAGGCCGATGCCACGCGCCGCGAGCGATGGCACGAGCTGCGTCAGCGTCGTGTCGAACAGCGTGGCGTGGCTGTAGCTCAGTACGACGTCGAACGGCACCGGCAGCGCGAGGCCGCGGCGGAAGATCGCGAGCGGCAACCCGCTGTAGCCGATGCAGCGCACCAGGCCTCTCGTCTTCATCGACTCGAGCACGGGCAGTCCCTCCGTCAGCGTGCGGTCGAGATCGCTGAACTCGACGTCGTGCAGCAGGAACAGATCGACGTGATCCGTGCCGAGTCGCTTCAGGCTCTCGTCGAGGCTCGTACGCAGGCGGGCTGGCGAGAAGTCGAAGTCGTCGACGCCGTAGCGACCCGCCTTCGTCGACAGGAAGCAGCGCTCGCGCGGCAGGGATCGCAGCGCCTTGCCGAGCACCGTCTCGCCGCGCGTGCTGCCGTAGTAGGGCGAGGCGTCGAACAGCGTGACGCCGAGCTCGAACGCGCGGTGCACGGTGCGGATCGCCTCGGATTCGTCGACATCGCCGTAGACGCCGCCGAGACTGGCGGCGCCGAGCCCGAGCGCGGAGACCCGGAGACCAGTGGTGCCGAGAGGACGTTGCTGCACGGGCCGTGCAGTTTGCAGCCTGGGTGTGGGCCCAACAACCGAGAACCGTCAGGGGATCTGGCCAGCGGAGCACGGCAAGCACGTGTCAGGCCCGCGACGTCTCGTGCCTCCGAGGTGAGCTGCGACTACGGTTGGGTCACCTTCGCGATGCGCGCCGCCAGGTCGACGCGGAACCGATCCAAGGCGGCAGTGGTCGCGGCGTCGAGCCCGGCGATCTTTGCCTGGCGCTCGAGTGGGAAGCCATGCAGCAAGTGGCCGAGCATGATTGGCGAGAAGCCGCTATCCTTCTTGTTCGCGTCGCGCAGGGCGCGGCCGAGGTCGCCGCCGCGATCGAGCAGCGCGCGCAAGTCGACGAGGTCGCGAACCTCGGCGCGATGCAACAGGGTACCGAGCTTGTTGACGAGGATTTCGTACAGGCTGTCGACCTGGATCATGGCACCACCCGCCGTGACCTGCTGGGGTCGCTCGATGTTGGGCACCGGTTCGGCTACGAGGTCGACGACGGCAGCTTCCCCATGGAGTTCGGCGCGCAGGCGCACGAAGCCTGTCGTTCGCTGCAGGACGTTCACCGTGAGGCCCTCTCGCTCCAGGTGATCGATGCATTGCTCCGGTTCGGGACCGAAGACGGCGAGTCCGTGCCAGAACAAGTCGAGATCTCGGGTGGTCCGATGCTGGAGATGGAAGCCTGCGAGAGCGGCCCCGCCGGTCAGTGTCCAACGCGGCTGCACGGGTGCCAATGCGACGAGGATCCTCGCCTGGAGGTCGGTGAGTCGACCCAACATCGCTACCGCTTCTCCCAAGCCTCGAGCAGCCATTCCCAGAGCGAACGCGATCGGCCAAGGTAGGGAACCACGTCGTGCCACAGTTCGCGGATCTCGGCTTCACTGACGAAAGTGAAGACGTCGTCGGGCTTCGCTTGCCGCATCAATTTGCCGACCAGGTAGGCCTTCGTCAGCCGATCGCTCGTGCGCAGCAGCGCCTCGAACTGCACGAGGGTCATATCCACGTCCCAGAGGAAGTAGGGGCGCCCTGCGGCATCGACGAGCAGGTCGGGCGGTGTTGGGTTGAGAACGGACATTCGGCACCACGGTATCGAACCGGTCAACCCGAGGCTATCCGTTCACTCGCGCGCTTCGGGCATGAGGCAACCGACCACAGGGGTCGACGTTGCGGCCACGGCCCGCCCCGCGAGAGCTGCTGCGACGGCATCGCGCAGATCGTGGCTGGTTGCGGCCTGCGCACGCGAGCCGAGGGAACTCCACTGATCGTCGATGCGGCCGCGGTAGACCTGGGCCGATTGGGTGAGCACGACGGCTTCGGGGGTCTTCGTGGCGCCGACGGCACGCGCGAGCTGCTGGTGTGGGTCCAACAGGATCGCACCGGGCAGCTCGTAGTCGCGCGCATGCGAGCGCGCCGCCGCGACCGTCAGGTCCGGGTCGACATGGACCACGAAGAGCCGCACCGCGGTCCCGCTCCAGCTCGAGGCCAGCTCGCGCAGCGTCGGCGCGTAGCTGTTCGCGATCGGGCACTCGTGGCTCGTGAACAGCAGGACGTGCACCGCGCCATTCCTGACTGCGAGCGGTTCGTGCGCGACCCCGTCGAGGTCCTGCAGTTGCACGCGCGCGGTAGCGCAGCTCGCGGTGAGCAACGCGAGCCACGCCGTGCTGGCGAGGCCCGTCCGATTCACTTGCCGCCGTTCCCGTTGCCGCCGCCAGTACCGCCGCCGGGTTGGCCACCAAGGCCGCCGATCCCGCCCAGCAACTCGCCGATCGCGCTGGCTTCCTCCTTCGACAATGCCCCGTCGCCGTCCTTGTCGAGCCGATCGAAGAACAAACCCAGCCGCGGCACTTCGTCCTTCGTCAACTTGCCGTCGCGGTTCTTGTCGAATTTCTGGAACTGGGCATCGATCTGCTCCTGCTTGAGACCCGGAATCTTCTCCGTGTTCTTCTTGGCGATGGCCCTGCGCAGGACCTCGAGATCCTTCTCGTCGGCGGGCACGACGAGCAGCGTGATGCTGCCCATCTCGTCGGTCGTCTCGCGGCCCCAGCGCACTCGCTTCGGCGGCTTGTTGGGGTTGTTCTCGTTGTTCTTGCTGTTGTCGTAGACGAGCTCGGAGCGCAGCAGCGCGTCCTTGGGCAACCGAACGAGCGAAGAGAACGTGTAGCGGTTCTGCCAGTCGAAGTCCCAGCGGTCGATCTTGAGCAGCGGCGTCGTCTTGCCGTCGGGCAGCTCTGCCATCATCTGCAGCGACTTGCACACCATGTGCGCGTGGCCGCCGATGCTCACGGCGTCGACGTCGCAGGGCAGCGTGAAGGTGTCGCGCAGCCGGTAGTCGGCTTCGCCGGGAGGAATGTCGAGTCCCTGCGTGAAGCCGAAGAACGGTGGCAGCTGGATGCTGACGAGCGTGCGCTTCGGCGGCTCGTCCGCGAAGTGCAGGCCGAGCACGGTGGCCTCTTGCTCCTTCTTGCCCGACGGATGCAGGTGGCTCTGCAGCACGAGGTCGCTGCCCTTCGGGATCTTGATCGCGAGGCCCTCGGGCAGATGGCTCGGCATGCCACCGACGGCCCAGCCGCCGATCATGGTGGATCGCTGCAACCGCATGCCCGAGAAGCCGGCGCGGCCATCCTTGCCGTCGAGCTCCTGGGCCTCGCGTTGTTCGTCGAGGAAGATCAGCACGTGATGCAGCACCGAACGCGCCGAGGGGCGAACTTCGATGGCGGTCACGTACTTGTCCTCGGGCAGGCCGAGCGGGATCGCGAAGTTGCGGTAGATGTCGCGCCCACTCGCGGGCACTTCGAAGGCGCCGAGCGTCTTGACGACGAGATCGGGTTCGCCGAGCTGCCAGCCCGTGGTGAACGCGGGTGGCTTGCCGAGCTTTTCGGGGGGACCTTCGGGCATGCCGGCCTTGACCCAGGCCCGCAGCGTGCCGATCTGCTCGTCGGACAGACGCGGATCGTCGCGGAACGAACCGTAGCCGGGGGCCGGGTGCCACGGGGGCATGTAGCGGTCCTCGACGACGGTCAGCACGTTGCGGCCGCGCTTCTTGACGTCGGCGTAGGTCAGCAGCGAGAACGGCGCGACCTCACCGGGCCGGTGACAGCCCGCGCAGGACTTCCATACGAGGGGGGCGATGTGCTCGTTGAACGTCGGCTGGGTTGCCGGTGATTGAGACGGGGACTGGGGTGCCGGGGATTGGGGCGCGGGTGATTGGGCGACCCCGACCGCAAGGGCGAAAGATGCGGCGAGCAGGGTTTGGGTGCGCATGACGTGGTCGGGATGCGGTTGGCCGGTCGCGATGGACGGGGGACAAACGTATCGGCTGTGGCCTGGTGTTCGCCTCCACGCGAGGGGGCCTTGGTCCCCGGCGTCGTGTAACAAGTCGGCCGGGCCTGTCCCACACCGTGTACTGCGGGGATGGCCCACGCCTCGCATCTGTTCCTGGAACCACGGCAGGTGGGGTAGCGTGCCTCCAATGCCGTTGCGTCCGATCGACTACCTGCACGACCCTCGGCTCAACAAAGGGACCGCATTCACCGCAGCCGAACGCGACGCGCTCGGGCTGCACGGGCTGCTGCCGCCGCGCGTGCTGACGCAGCAGGAACAAATGGCGCGCGTGCTCGAGAGCTTCCGCCAGAAGACGAGCGCGATCGAGCAGTGCATCTATCTCGTGAGCCTGCAGGACCGGAACGAGCACCGGCGGAGCAGGCCTGTCGATGGTCGAACGGCACCGCGGTGTTCACGAGCGGCAGCCCGTTCGCGCCGGTCGAGTTGGATGGTCGCAGGTTCGTGCCGGGCCAGTGCAACAACGCCTACGTCTTCCCGGGCCTCGGCCTCGGCGCGATCGTCGCCGGTGCGCGGTCCATCACCGATGCGATGTTCCATGCGGCGGCCCGCACGCTCGCGGGGCTCGTCGAAGAGTCGTCGCTCGAGCAGGGACTGCTGTTCCCACCGCTGTCGGAGCTGCGCCACGTGTCGACGCGCATCGCCGCGGCCGTGGCGACGGTCGCCTACGAAGAGGGCCTGGCCACGGTGCCGCGGCCAGACGACATCGAGAGCGCGGTGCGAGCCCAGATGTACGACGCCACGTATCCGTCCTACGTCTGACCCCGCGGTTGGTGGCTGGGCGCGGTAAGCTCTTGCCTGCCTGCCACCCGCTGGTCGCTGAGCCCATGAACACTACCTGGTTGTCGGCCGTGCTCGTCACCGCCGTGAGCGTTCCCGCGCAGAACTGCAACAACACGTCGATCGGGGCCGTGCCGCTGATGGACCTCGGCATCGGTACGTATCAGGGTCTCACTGGGGGTCTCTATGGCAATGGCGCGAACACGCCGCCGCCCGCGCATCAGGCGCTGGGCGTCACCGCGCGTTCGCTCGTCGTGCCGCGCGATGCCGCTGGCCTTCCTGCTGTCGGTGGCCGCATCGTGCTGCTGTCGATCGGCATGTCGAACACGACGCAGGAGTACTCGACCTGGATCGTGACCGCGAATGGCGACCCCAACAAGAACCCCGCGGTGACGATCGTCGACGGCGCGCAGGGGGGTCAGGATGCGGTCATCGTCGCGAACCCCAATGCGAACTTCTGGACCGTGGTCGACCAACGCCTCGCCAACGCGGGCGTGACGCCGCAGCAGGTGCAGGTCGTGTGGCTCAAGGAAGCGATCGCCGGCGTCACGGGCGGGTTCCCTGGTGCTTCGACGCAGCTGCAGGGCCTGCTGGCCCAGATCGCGCGCAACATCCGTGCGCGCTACCCGAACGTGCAGCTCTGTTTCTGCAGCAGCCGCACCTACGCAGGCTATGCGACCACGAGCCTCAACCCCGAGCCCTACGCCTACGAGTCCGGCTTCGCAGTGAAGTGGCTCATCGAGCAGCAGATCAACGGCGATCCGCAGCTCAACTGCGATCCGCAGCAAGGGACCGTGCTGGCACCCTGGCTCGGTTGGGGTCCCTACCTGTGGACCGATGGCACCACGCCGCGCAGCGATGGCCTCGTCTGGCTCTGCGCCGACGTGCAACCCGATGGCACGCACCCGAGCCCCTCGGGTCGCGCCAAGGTCGCGAACCTGCTGCAGCAGTTCTTCACCACGAACAACCTCACGGTGCCGTGGTATCTTGGCGGCGGGACCACCGCGTCGTTCACGATCTATGGGGCCGGCTGCAGCGGGACTTCGGGGGTTCCGGTCATGCGCAGCAATGGCCTGCCCACGCTCGGCAACCTGAACTTCCGGATCGGCGTCGAGTCCGCGGCGCCGCAGTCGATCGCGGCGCTGTGGTTCTCGGGCGCGGCTGCGCAGCTGCCGATCGTCGGCGCCTGCACGTTGCTCGTCGACCCGTCGACCGGTCTGCCCGTGTGGCTCAGCGTGACCTCGCCGCTCGGCGTGCGCATCGAGTCCCTGCCGATTCCTAACGTGCCGTCGCTCGCGGGTGGGCAGTTGTTCTGCCAGTGGCTCATCGACGACTCGCAAGGTGCTCCGCTGCCGCCGTTGCAAGGCCTCGCGATGAGCCGCGGCGCCCGCCTCACGCTCGGGCTCTAGGCTGGGCGGGGACAGACCGCACCGAAACAGGCAATGAGCCCCGCGGCGGCGTTTCTGGTGCGCTACTACTTCGCCGACGTGCGTTGCGCGTCGTCGAACTTGATCTTGAGCACGTTCTTGTAGGCGGCGATGTCGCGGATGTCCTTGCCCGTCTGCTTGAGCAGCGTGCGCACGGCCTCCTGCAGTTGGGCGTCCTCCTGCGGATCGCCGAGCGCGCGCAGACCCGGATACACGGCACCGCGCAGGTCGCTGACCTGGTCGCGCACTTCGTAGCGCACCCAGCGCCGCACGTCGTCCTCGCTCAGCTTCGTGTTCAGGCCCTGGTAGAAGCTCGCGAAATCCGGGTACTTCGACGGGTTCCCGTCGTCGCCATCTGCGAGCTGGCGGAACAGCGCCTCGTTCGCGGACATGTGATTCTTCACGTATTCGCGGAACACACTCTTCTTGAGCAGCGCGTAGACAGCGGCGTTCTTCCAAGCGTCTTCGGGCTTGTGCTCGAGCAGGTCGACGATGCGGTCGGGTGTCACTCCCCAGTTGGGATCGGCGATGCGCCCTTCCTTGTTGAACTCGCGGTGAGGGCTGCGCAGGCTCACCGGGAAGTAGTACTTCGCGACGGTGAGCTTCATGTGCGCGCCGAAGTCGTACTTGCCGTTCTTGTTGCGGTCAGTGTACGGCTCGCCCTCCTGCCAGACGCGGTCGTTGTTGAGGTCCTCGAACTTCTCCTCGGGCTCCGTCGAGAGCGGGAAGAGGTTCTGCACGGTGCCCTTGCCGAACGTTCGCTGGCCGACGATGACCGCGCGCTGGTGCTCCTGCAGGGCGCCGGCCGTGATCTCGCTGGCCGATGCCGACAGGTTGTTCGTCAGCACACAAAGCGGCAAGGTGCAGACCTCGCGCGGCGTCGACGACGTGAAGTAGTCGCGCCGCGGCTCGGAGGGGCCCTGCGTGAAGACGACGAGCTTCTTGCCCTCGAGGAATTGCTCGACCACGTCGCTGGCCTGCATCAGCAGGCCGCCCGTGTTGTTGCGCACGTCGAGCACGATGCCCAGCGCACCCTTGCGCTGCAGATCGGACAACGCGGTGCGCAGTTCCGTCGTCAGGTTGGCGCTGAAGTTGATCAGCTCGACGTAGCCGATGTCGCCCGGCACCATGGCCCAGTTGACGGCCGGCACCGAGATCTGCTGTCGCACGATCGTGATGTCCTGGGGCTCCTGGAAGCCCGGCCGGAAGAACTTGAGCACGACCGGGGTCCCGGGGCGGCCCTTGAGGCGGCTGATGATCTCGTCGGTGGTGTGTTGCGCGGTCTCCCAGCCGTCGACCTCGAGGATCTTGTCGCCGCTGCGCATGCTGGCTTTGTAGGCAGGCCCCGAGTAGATCGGGCGCACGATCGAGAAGTCGTTGTCCTGGTCGAAGTTGACGAATGCGCCGATGCCGCCGTACTCGCGGTGGAGATCGAAGAAGAAGCGCTTGTACTCGTCACCCGTGAAATACGTGCTGTGCGGGTCGAGGCCCTCGAGCATGCCCTTCGCCGCGAACTGGATGAGTTCCTCGTCCGTGACTTCGCTGCCGTTGAAGTACTGTGTCTTGATGCGGCGGCGCAGCTCGCTCAGGACTGCATAGGAGTTGGCATCGGCCGGATCTGCATCGCCGCTCTCGTTGCGTTCGATCACGCGGTTGAGCAAGTCGGCGAACTTGCGGCGCTCCTCGCCGCGCTGCAGGAAGAGACGCGCCCTGCGGCCCGCGTCGGTCGGCTGGTCGCGGATCTCGCGCAGGACGTTCCAGGCCGGGCCGCCCTCGATGTTGAACTCGGCTAGCGCGAGAGCGCCGCGCACCTTGAGCTCGTGGTCGCTCGACTGCAGGAACTGCTCGAGCACCTGCTTGGCCGTTGCCATCTGCTCGTTGCTGCCGATGTTCCAGAGCGCCAAGGCCGCTTCGATGCGCACGAGTGGGGCTGTGAGCTCGTCCTTGCAGTTCGCTTCGACGATGGTGCGCACGTCGGGAGTGATGCGGGTGTTGAAGAGGCGCTGCTCACCGAACACCGTCATGACGCCCGCGCGCACGTCCTCGGCAGTCGTCTTGGCGGTGGCGACCGGCTTCAGCAGCTCGAGCACGTCCTTGCCGTAGACGTCGTCTTGCCTGATGGACTTGATCGCCACGGCGGCGCACAGTCGGGCCTTGTCGGTGCCGCTCTTCCTCGCGACGCGGATCACGGTGTCCCGGAAGGCATCCGTGTTGGCGTCGGGAGAGAGCTCGGCCACCTGGCTGCCGAACTCGTAGATCTGCGCGACCGGTGCCGCTTCTGCCTGCTGCAGGATGGCGAGGATCTGGTCATCGGTCTGGGCGCACAGTCCCGCGGACATCGCGGCGGCGAACAACCAGGGAAGGAGGCGGGCACGGACGAACAGGTGCGGCGATTTCGATTGTTGCATACGGTTCCGGGAGAGATCGGCCTGCCAGGCCTGGTCCCTGGGTTCAGATCGGCCACTCCGGGACCTCGGGTGCAATCGAAACCGCACCGAGCAGTCGTCCGCGGCGGGACCGACCTGCCCGGAGGACCGAGGGGTCGCAGTGCCACCAACAGCACCTATACGTTGTCACGGGCTGGTTGCGGAAATAGTTTTCCCTGGCCGTGCGCGGACGCGTGGGCCGGCGGCGCTACGCTCGTGGTGTGGCCGAGCCCAGAATTCCCGATCCGGCCCCTGTCGCGGGCCCGTTGTCGCATCTCGATGCGCAGGGTCGGGCCAGCATGGTCGACGTTTCGCGCAAGCCGCCCACGGCCCGCCGGGCTGTTGCCGAGGCGACCGTTCGCCTCGACGCGCAGGTGCTCGCGGTCCTGATGGCGGGCACGCTGCCGAAGGGGGAGGGGCTCGCAGTCGCCCGCATCGCGGGCATCCAGGCCGCCAAGGATACCGCGCGGCTCATTCCGCTGTGCCACAACCTGCAGCTCGGCAGCGTGACGATCGAGTTCGCGCCGGCCGGCGCCGACGCGGTGCGGATCCAGGCCGAGGCCACGACGGTCGCGGCGACCGGCGTGGAAATGGAGGCGCTCGTGGCAGCCTCCGTGGCCGCGTTGACCGTCTACGACATGGTCAAGGCGCGCTGCCGCGGTGCTTCGATCGAGAACGTGCGCTTGTTGCACAAGTCGGGCGGCAAGTCGGGCGAGTGGAACCGTTCAGGAGCTCCCTCGTGAACCCGCGCAACGTCGCGATCGTCGGTGCGACCGGCGCGGTCGGCAAGGACCTGTTGGCCGTGCTGGCCGCGCGCAACTACCCGATCCGGCAGTTGCGCCTGTACGCGTCGCCGCGTTCGGCGGGCCAGCGCCTGCAGTTCCGCGGCGAGTCGTTGCCAGTCGAGGCGCTCGGGCGCGATTCGTTCCGCGGCGTCGAGGTCGCGTTGTTCTCGGCCGGTTCTTCGACCTCGCGCGAGCAGGCGCCACTCGCCGCGGCGAGCGGGGCCATCGTTGTCGACAACAGCTCGGCCTTCCGCATGGATCCGGGCGTGCCGCTCGTCGTGCCCGAAGTGAACGCGGCCGCATCGCGTGGACACCGCGGCATCATCGCGAATCCGAACTGCTCGACGATCATCCTGGTGCTGGCGCTGTGGCCGCTGCATCGCGCCGCGGGGTTGCGGGCCGTCGTCGTCTCGACCTACCAGGCGGCCTCGGGCGCGGGGCAGCAGGCGATGCTCGAACTGCGCGACAGTACGGCCGCGGCGCTGCGCGGTGAAGCAATGCCGCCGCGCGTCTTGCCGCAGTCGCTCGCGTTCAACCTGTTCCCGCAGGTCGATGTCTTCATGGCCGACGGCTACACGAAGGAAGAGGACAAGATGCAGTTCGAGACGCGCAAGATCATGGGTCTGCCTGCCCTGCGCGTCGACGCAACGTGCGTGCGCGTGCCGGTCGAACGCTGCCACAGCGAGTCGGTCGCGGTCCAGCTCGAGCAGGAGCTGTCGGTCGCGGCGGCGCGCGAGCTGCTCGCTCGTGCCCCAGGCGTCGAGCTCGCCGACGATCCGGCCGCGAAGGTGTATCCGATGCCCAACACGATGGCGGGGCGGGATCCCGTCGCGGTCGGGCGGCTGCGGATCGGGCGCGTGCTCACGCCGGGGCTCACGTTCTGGGTCGTCGGGGACCAGCTGCGCAAGGGTGCGGCGCTCAACGCGGTGCAGATCGCCGAACTCGTGTAGGCGTGCGTCGCCGCGTGATCCAAATGCTGCTCTGCGCGCTGGTCGGCTACGCACTGATCGTGGCACTCGTGTGGTGGCAGCAGGATCGCATCACCTTCCCGGGTGCGGGTCGCGGCGACCGCGGTGTCGACACTCCGGGCGTCGAGGTGTTCTCGCTGAAGGGGCACGGGGGCCTCGGATTCCGCGCCGTGCGGCGCGTGCCCGAGCAGCCTAGAGCTGTGCTCGCGTTCTTCGTCGGCAACGGGGAAGACCTGCACAGCGCCGCGTGGCAGGTCGCCGAGCTGGCGGAGCACGGCGTCGCCGTCGTGTCGGGTGAGTATCCGGGCTACGGCTCGAGCGCCGGGAAACCCGGCGTCGAGTCGATCCTCGCGATGGCGGACGCGGTCGCGGCCGACGCGGAGGCGCTCGCACGCAAACTGCAGGTGCCGTTCGTGGTCGGTGGCAGCTCGCTCGGAACGTGCTGCGCGATGCACGTGGCCGCGAACGGGAGAGCCGCGCGGTGTCTGCTGCGCGCGCCGCCGACGTCGCTCGTCGAGATCGCGCAGCGCCAGTTCTGGTGGCTGCCCGTGTCGGCGCTGATGCGCCACCGCTTCGACAACGCCGTCCTCGCGCCGCGCGTGCGTTGTCCCGTGCTGATCGTGCACGGCGATGCCGACACGATCGTGCCCTGCGAGTTCGGCGAGAAGCTGCGTGCGTTGTGCGCGGGTCCCGCGGAGCTGGTCGTGGTGCCCGGTGCCGGACACAACGACCTGTCGCTCGCGAGAGGGGGACCCGTCGGCGGCCGCGTCGGCGAGTTCCTGCGAGGTCGCTGATGCAGCTGCGCTCGTCGAGGCGCGGAACAGGCCTCGCCCTCGCCGCGGCCGGAGCGGCCGCGATCTTCGGGCTCTGGCATGGGCTGGCGCTCGTACCCGATGCAGCGAATCGGCTGCGCGACGACGCGTTCTACGAGTTCACGTGGGCCGCCAACGTCGCCGCGGGACGCGGTCCGATGGTCAGCGACGGTGTTTCGACGAGCGGCGTGCAGCTGCTCTGGAGCCTCTGTCTCGTGCCCGTCGCGTGGCTGTTCGGCGCTGCTGCTCTGCCGGTCGTCGCCGCGTGGCTCGGCTTCGGCCTGCATTGTCTCGCGGCGCTGTGGCTCTGGCTCGGCACGCGCGATCGGTTCCGCGGTCTCTGCACCGGACTCTGCTGGCTCGGCAACCCATTGCTCGTACGCGAATGCCAGAACGGCCAGGAAACGGCCCTCGCCTGTCTCGCGGCGGTGGGTCTGTGGCTCCGCCGCCGCGGCTCGGCAAGCGCGTTCGCGGTGTTGTCGGTGCTCGCGGTGCTCGCGCGCACGGATCTGCTCGCCGTCGTTGCCGGGCTGTCGCTCGTGCGCTGTGAAGGGCGCCCGTGGCGCGCCGCGTTCGTGCCCGCGCTCTGCCTCGCGATCTCGTGCGGCGCGAACATGGTTCTCGGCGGCGGGCTGCTGGCCGACTCGGCGTTGCCGATGGCCTGGCTCTGGCATCACAACCAGGCGCTCGACGATCCCGCAGGCGAGGGCTGGCTCGCGCGATGCTGGTGGTTCCTGCGGCCGGTGCTGCTCGGCGGCCCGTTCGCGCTCGCCTCCGCAATGGGCTGGGGTCTGCTCGTGTTCGCCGTCGTGCGGCCCTGGTGGCCGGCGTCGTTGCGTCTGCTGCCACTCCTGCTCGTGGGGATCGCCAAAGCACTCGGCGCCGGCGACCTTGCCGTGCCAGCGTTCGCGGCCGTGTGGCTCGCGTTGCTGCCCGCACGGCGTCGCCGCGGCATGCCGAGCGCCCTGCTCTGGTTCGGCCTCGGACTGCTCGCGATCACGGCCCTGCATTGGGCCGTGCGCTGGTATCCGCGCGACTACTACGTGGCGCCACTCGCCGCCGGCGCGGCCGCTGCGCTGCTGCACGTGGGCCGCCTGCGGTGGATGTTGGCCGTGTTCGCGATCGCCCAGATCGTCGATTGGCCGCGCGTGGCACCCGAGCCGCTGCTGGGCCAGACCGAGATGACGATGGCGGGCCGACACCTCGACCTCGTGTTGCCCGCGGGCGAACGCGTCGGCTGCTTCAACTCGGGCATCGTCACGTTCCACGCCGATGTGCTCGCAGCACCGCAGCGGCGGCATGCGATCCTCAACCTCGACGGCGTCGTCGATGCGCGCGCGTTCTTTGCCCTGCAGGCATCGGCACTCGACGCCTGGCTCGATGCGCAACGAGTCCGCTTCGTCGTCGACAATCCCGTGCAGTTCGCCGTGGATCCGAGCCTGCCGCACGCCTGCGGCAGGCTCTTTCGTGCCGATTTCGATCCGCGGCTCGACCTGGTCGAGGTCGCGCGCTTCGACCTGCCGTTCGTCGACAACGGCCGCCCGGGCGGCGACAGCATGCGGCTCTACTGGCGGCGTGGCCGCGGCGAACGGCCAACCCGACCGGCCCAGGCTCGCGAGATCGGCGCTTGCGCCGACGGTGCCCGCCTCGTGCTCTGGCCGGCGGCGGCCGGCGCAACGCTGCAGGTGGAAGCCGCGGACGGCAGCCGTTCGCCGCTGCTCTCGGTCGAAGTGGAGACGGTCGTCTTGGTGCGCCTTGGCAAGGACCTCCTGGGCACTGGGCGTCTGTTCGAAGCGGGATCGGACCAACCTGTCTTGGTGATGCCGTTGTGAGTCACAGAGCACTTCGCTTGAATGCGAAGTCTCTCGAGCGTCGCCCCCGATGACCAATCGTCTCACACTCAGCGAACAGTTCTTCCGCGACCAGGCCAACGCCAAAGCGAGCGGAGGCCTGTCGACCGTGCTCAATCGCTTCAGCCTCGCCGCGCGCATGCTGGCCAGCGAGATCATGCGCGCGGGCTTCATCGGCAAGCTCGGCTACACGGGCACCACGAACGTGCAGGACGAGAACGTGCGCGCGCTCGACGTCATCAGCAACGACGTCATCATCCAGGTGTTCGAGAACATCCCGATGGTGTCCGGCATCGCGAGCGAGGAGATGGACGACATCCACCTGCTGCCGGGGGGCGAGGGTGGCAAATACGTGATCTCGGTCGATCCGCTCGACGGTTCGGGCAACGTCGACGTCGCGGGCCAGATGGGCACGATCTTCGGCGTCTACCGCCGGCTGTCCGTCGAAGGCAAACCGACGCTCGGCGACTTCCTGCAGCCAGGACGCGATCTGATCGCCGCGGGCTACGTGCTCTACGGGCCCTGCACGATGCTCGTCTACACGGCCGGTGGTCCCGTGAACGGTTTCACGCTCGACCGCTCGATCGGCACGTTCTTCCTCACGCACCCCGACTTGAGGATCCCCGAGGGCGAAGGCTCCTACGCCGTCAACGAGTCGAACGAGTTGAAGTGGGATCAGAACACGCAGGCCATGGTGCGCGCGTTCCGCCGGCAGGAGACGAAGGTCGGAAAGCGTGCGGCGCGCTACGCGGGGGCCTTGGTCGGGGACTTCCACCGCACGCTGTTGAAGGGCGGCATCTACATGTATCCCGGCGAGGTCAAGAAGCCCGAGGGCAAGCTGCGCCTGCTCTACGAGAATGCGCCGCTCGCTTTCGTCTGCGAGAAGGCCGGTGGTGCGGCGACCGACGGCCGGCAGCGCATCCTCGACATCACGCCGAGAAAGCTGCACGAGCGCACGCCGCTCTACCTCGGCAGCAAGGGCGACGTCGAGGAAGCAGGCCGCAGGTTGCAGGGCGGCTGAGCGCCGCGGACTCGGTCAGTTTCCAATGACGCCGACGCCGCCGCGGCTGGTGCCACCCACCCCGTTGGGCGCACCCGGATCGAGAATGAGCGCCTGTGAGTAGAGCGGCAGGTTGGTCAGGGTCGAGGTGTTCGGGATCGCAATGTTCTTCGTCAGGAGACCGGTCGGCGTCTCGAGCACATCCAGGAGATCGGCGGAAGTCAGCAGGAAGCATGGTGGGCATGGTGGTGCGGGAGGCGAGCATGCCCAGCCGATGACGCTCAGATCGAGTGGCAGCGGGATGCCGCTGAGAGTCGTGTTCGACAGTCCGACGACGACGATGACGAAGGTCGTCGCCGGCGGAGTCTGCGGCGGAATGTTGGAGAACTGTATCTGATACTGCTGGCCGAGCCGCGGCAGGCTCGGCGGCACGGGGCCTGTTGGACCGTCGGGATCAAAGACGGAGATCGCGCCAACGCCGATCGACGTCTCGCACCCTTCGCCGAACTGGCTGAAGAACGCGGTGCAGCTGCCGTTGTAATCGTGGGTCTGGTTGCTGAACGCAACGCCGTAGCCTCCGAACGTGACGAACCTGCGGCGCTGGCTGTCGTAGGCCGCATACATCTCGGTCGCGTTGAGGCTGCCCGGTCCCACGTTGATCAGTCGCCACTCGTCGCCCGTGAATTCGAAGGTATCGGTCTTCACCAAGGCGCCGTCGAACCCGCCGTAGACCGTGAGGCGCCGGCGTGCGGTGTCGTATGCGCTGGCCGCGCGGTAGCGCGGCGTCAGTTCCACCGGGGGAGGGGGCATGATGGGTGACAGGAGTTGCCACGTGACGCCGTCGTACCCCCAGGTGTCGCCGTAGATGGTGTCCGTGTCGCGGTCGTAGCCGCCGAACAACACAGTGCGGCGCAGCTCCGGCATGTATGCCATCACCATCTCTTCGCGCGGCGGTGGTGACGTCGGGGTCACGATTTCCTGCCAGCTCCCGGTCACGCCGTTGATCGTCAGCTCCCAGGTGTCGCCCTTGGTCGCGAGCGCGGCACGGCCGCCGAACATCACGATCTTGTTGCGCCCGGAGTCGTAGGTCATCCCGTACAGGTAGCGCGCCGCCGGAGGGTTCGATGTCGGGAGGCTGGACCAGGCCGTGCCGTTCCACAGATAGCTGTCCTGGGCGAAGCCGCTGATCGTGGGGGAACGACCACCGAACGTCACGAGTTGGTTCAACACCGTGTTGCGCACCATCTGGTGGCCCCAGCGACCCGGAGCTCCGCCGATCGGTGACAGCAGCGTCCACGCCGCGCCGTTGAACGCCCAGGTCTCGCTGAGGATGATGCTCGGCGTCGGGCTGACACCGCCATACAGGATGAGGCGGTTGCCATTGCCGTCGAAGCACATGGCTCCCGAGCGCCGCACGGACGGTTGCGTCGCGGGAGGCACCGGGGTTGGGAAGGGCGTCCAGGTTGGGAGCACAGGACAGTTCTGGCTGGGAACAGAGGCCGCAACCGCTGCTGCGGCGAAGAGAGCGTAGGAATATCGCATGAGGGGAGACAGCCCGGTCGTGGGCGAGGGCGCAACCGCGAGTCCGGGTCGGGATTCTAGCCAGCCAATAGCCAGGATGGCCACCGGGGCAACAGAATGTGGCGATGCCCGAACAGCTCATGCGCATCACCGTGCGTTGCTTCGCCGCCGTGCGTGAGGCTCTTGGCACCGAGACGATGGAGCTGCACGTGCCCTCGGGGACCTCGGTCGAGTTCTTGCGCCAGCGTCTCGGCCAGCAGGCGCCGCCGCTGCTGCGGCTACCGGTGGCCTACGCCGTGAACCGGGACTACGCGCGCGGCGACACCGTGCTGCACGACGGCGACGAGGTGGCCTTCATCCCGCCGATCAGCGGTGGTTCGGGTGCGCACGACCTCTACCGCTTCGACCTCGTGTCGGACGAGATCGATCCGCGAGTGTTGGAAGCCGAGTGCCGCACCGATGCCGACGGGGCCGTCGTGACGTTCGCGGGCACGACGCGGAACCAGAACGAAGGGGTCGCCGTGCTCTCGCTGCGCTACGAGGCCTACCCGGAGATGGCGCAGAAGGTCATGTGCGGTCTGTTCGAGGAGGCGATCCGGCGCTTCCCGATCACGCGGGCTCGCGTCGCGCATCGGCTCGGCACAGTCCCGATCGGCGCTGCGTCCGTGGTCGTCGTCGTGGCTTCGCCGCATCGCGGTCCTGCCTTCGATGCGTGCCGGTTCCTGATGGATCGGCTCAAGAACGAAGTACCGATCTGGAAGCTCGAGCAGCTGCGCGACGGGGACACGGTGCGGTGGGTCGGAGATCTGCCGAAGCCTGGTGGTGCCTGAGTCGGGCGGCGCTACAACGTGCCGCGATGAAGATCCGCCCCGTCACGCCGGCGGCATGTAGCCGCGGCGAACTCGTGCTGGCCCTTGCTGTCGACGGTGCGATACCCGATGCGGGCCCGCAGCTGAAACCGGCAGTCGCTGCGGCCAAGGCGACCGGGGACCTCAAGACGGCGTGGCGCAGCACGAACCTGTTCCACCAGAGCCAGCCCGCGCGCGGCGCGAAGGGGCACTGCAAGCGGCTCGGGTTCGTGGGCCTCGGTGCCGCGGCGACGGTCGACACCGAGAAGCTGCGCCGCATCGCGGCCGTGGCGCAAGCGGCGGCGGCCGAGGTCGGCGTCGAGACGTTCGGCCTGTGCGTGGGCAAGCAGGCGCTCGGTCCGGTCGCGGCCTTCGAGGCAGGGCAGGCGATTGCCGAAGGTCTCGTGCTCGGGGCCTACCGCTACGAACCGCCGCGGCAGCAGAAGCCCAAGACGCAGAAGGCCGCGATCTGCCAGGTCGCCGGCGTCGGCATGGAGAAGCGCGACGCGACTGCGTTCGAGCGCGGTCTCGAGCAGGGGAGCATCGCTGGGGAGGCCACGGTGTTCGCGCGCGACCTCGAGAACATGCCGTCGAATCTGTGTACGCCGACATCGCTCGCGAAGGCCGCGAAGGGACTCACGGGCGGCGGCCTGCACGTGAAGGTGCTCGATCTGCAGGCGATGCAGCGACTCGGGATGGGCGCCTTGCTCGGCGTCGCGCGCGGCAGCGACGAGCCACCGAAGTTCCTCGTGCTCGAGTACCGCGTGCCGGGCAGCAAGGGCAATGCCTGCGTCGTCGGCAAGGGCCTCACGTTCGACACGGGCGGCATCAGCATCAAGCCGGCCGCCAAGATGGACGAGATGCGCTACGACATGTGTGGCGCGGGCGCCGTGCTGGGCTTCTTCCACGCGGTCAAACACGGCGCGCTCAGAGACCACAAGCCGGGGTGCAACCTGATCGGCCTGATCGCCGCGACCGAGAACATGCCGGGCGCCAACGCGCAGAAACCCGGCGACGTCGTCACCGCGATGGACGGGCGCACGATCGAAGTCCTGAACACCGATGCCGAAGGTCGCCTCGTGCTCGCCGACGCGATCTGCTACGCGAAGAAGTTCTACAAGCCCAAGCTGATCGTCGACCTCGCGACGCTGACCGGCGCCGTCGTGACGGCGCTCGGCCACGAGATGGCCGGCATCATGGGCAACGACCAGAAGCTCATCGACGCGCTGATTGCGGCCGGCAAGGCAGCTGACGAACCGCTCTGGCAGCTGCCGCTCTGGGAGTGCCACAAGGAGCAGATGAAGAGCAAGTTCGCGGACCTCGCGAACATCAACGGCACCCAACACGGCAACGGCTCGACGGCGGGCGGTGCCTTCCTCTCCTACTTTGCCGGCGAAACGCCGTGGGCGCACCTCGACATCGCGGGCGCCGCCTACGGCGGCATCGCCAAGGACTACTACCGAGGGGGCGCCGCCGGCACGGCGGTGCGCACGCTGCTACAGTGGGCCCGGGCGTTGTGACTGCGCGATAGAGCCATGTCCGATCGAATCGTCGACTGCAAACCCGCCATCCAGAGCCGCGCGCACGTCAGTTCGCTCGCGCAATACCGCCGCCTCTACGAAGCATCGATCGAGGACCCTGCGAGCTTCTGGGGCCGGGAGGCCAAACGGCTGCATTGGTTCCAGCCGTTCGAGCGCACGTTCGAACAGGACTTCGAGAAAGCCGAGGTCGGCTGGTTCCTCGGCGGCAAGCTCAACGCGAGCTACAACTGCATCGACCGCCACCTCGTCGACCGTGGGGACCAGACGGCCCTGATCTGGGTCGGCGACGAGCCGTCGACCTACCGGCACATCACGTATCGCGAGCTCTACGAGCAGGTCGGCCGGCTCAGCAACGTGCTGCGTCACCACGGCGTGCAGAAGGGCGACCGCGTCTGCATCTACCTGCCGATGATCCCCGAGGCCGTCTTCGCGATGCTCGCCTGCGCGCGCATCGGCGCCATCCACTCCGTCGTGTTCGCGGGCTTCTCGGCGGAGTCGCTCAGAGACCGCATCGTCGACGCCGATTGCCGCGTCGTGCTGACGGCCAACGAAGGACTGCGCGGTGGCAAGGTGATCCCGCTCAAGAAGACCGTCGACGAGGCCACGGACGGGCTGCCGATCACGGCGGTCTTCGTCGTCAAGAGGACCGAAACCGCGGTGCCGATGCAGCAGGGCCGCGATCTCTGGCTGCACGAGGAGATGCAGAAGCAGCGCGCCACCAGCCCCGTGGAATGGGTGGACAGCGAAGACCCGCTGTTCGTACTGTACACGTCGGGCTCCACGGGCAAGCCGAAGGGCCAGGTCCACACGACGGGCGGCTATCTGCTCTACGCGGCCTACACGCACGAGCTCGTGTTCGACTGGCACCCCGGCGACGTCTTCTTCTGCGCGGCCGACGTCGGGTGGGTCACGGGCCACAGCTACATCGTCTACGGGCCGCTCTGCAACGGCGCGACCTCCGTCATGTTCGAGTCGACGCCGGTCTATCCCGATGCGAGCCGCTACTGGCAGATCATCGACGACCTCAAGGTGACGATCTTCTACACGGCGCCGACGGCGCTGCGTGCGTTGCTGCGCTTCGGCGACGAGCCCGTCGTGAAATACAAGCGCGACAGCCTGCGCGTGATCGGCTCGGTCGGCGAGCCGATCAACCCCGAGGTCTGGCAGTGGTATCACGACGTCGTCGGCGACAAGCGTTGCGCGGTCGTCGACACGTGGTGGCAGACCGAGACGGGCGGCATCATGATCTCGCCGTTGCCCGGCGCGACGCCGTGCAAGCCGGGCTCCGCGACCTTCCCGTTGCCTGGCGTACGGCCCGTGATCGTCGACGACGAGGGCGGGGAGTTGCGCGGCAACGGCGTCACGGGCAACCTCTGCCTCGCCGGCAGCTGGCCCGGCCAATCGCGCACGATCCTGGGCGACCACTGTCGTTACCGGCAGACCTACTTCTCGAGGTATCGCGGGCTCTACCTGACCGGCGACGGCTGCACACGCGACGAGGACGGCTACTACTGGATCACGGGGCGCGTCGACGACGTGATCAACGTGGCGGGACATCGGCTCGGCACGGCCGAGGTCGAGAGTGCGCTCGTCGCGCACGAGTTCTGCGCCGAAGCCGCGGTGGTGGGGTTCCCGCACCAGCTCAAGGGCACGGGCATCTTCGCGTTCGTGCTGCCGGCCAAGCCAGCAGACGGCGTGGATCCCGCCGACGTCGAGGCCGTGCTGAAGCAACAGGTGCGCAAGGCCATCGGTCCGATCGCGACGCCGGACTGCATCCAGGTCGTCGCGGGGCTGCCGAAGACGCGCAGCGGGAAGATCATGCGGCGCATCCTGCGCAAGATCGCCGAAGGCGACTACGGCGACCTCGGCGACATCACGACGCTGGCCGAGCCGCAAGTGGTCGCGCAGATCGTGCAGGGGCACAGGGCCAGGGTGTAGGGGTGAACACGCGATGATCGAACAGGGTCTCGGGCCGTGAGCGCGCCGATCAGCGACCGGGCGACGCTGTTGCGCACGATGAACCCGGTGCTGCACGAGGGAGCGTTCGTATTCGTCTCGGTGCCGGCCGAGAACGACATCAGCGGTCTCGAAGTGGTTGCCGCGGTGCTCGAAGACGAGGGATGGTCGCTCGTGCTGCGTGAAACCGATGCGCGCGCGCGTGGGTTCGCGTCGCGGTTCCGCGCCGCGTGGATCACGCTGACCGTCGCTTCCGACCTGCACGCCGTCGGGCTCACGGCCGCGGTCGCCCAGGCACTCGCGGCCGCAGGGATCGCCTGCAACGTGATCGCCGGCGCGCACCACGACCACCTGTTCGTTCCGGTCGAGCAGTCGGCGCAGGCGATGTCGGCCTTGCGCGCCCTGCAGGCCAGCGGTGGCCCGCCCAGGAAGGAGACCCCGCGGGGTCAGTAGGTTCAGAAGGTCGTGCCGAGCCCGATCGACACCATCATGTCGCTGGTTTCGCCGGCCTCGCGCTGTTCGTTGCTGTCGCCGAGCAGGAGCCAGTGCAGACCGACGTCGAGGTGCCACAGACCCACTCGCGACGGCAGGAACGGCAGCGGCGACGAGGCGACCGCGCCGAGGTCGAGATACCCGAAGAGGTCGCCCCTGCCGTCGGCGTCCACGTAGTAGTTCTTGAGGCAGAAGCCCATCGTGAGAGGCACGGCGAACGTCACGTCGACGCCACCGAGCCGCGCGAGCGAGAAGGACGGTTCGATGCCGAGCTGCGCGTAGATGCCGAGATGCGCCTCGGCGTGCACGGCGACGTTTCCGGCGTGCCCGTCGTGCCCGTCGAGTTCGAGGGCGAGCACGAACGAGGACTGCAGTCCGCAATCGAACGACCCTGCGCCCGTGTCGGTCGCGTCGAAGCCGAACGAGAAGGTCTCCTCGACGGTGCCGAAGCTGTTTCTCGGGCGGTGCAAGCCCAGGTAACTCGCACCGACCACTCGTGTCGTGCTCGTGCCGCTCGGATCGTCGTGATGATCGTCGCCGTGATGATCACTCTCGCACCAGAGGCCGCGAGCCGGAAGCGTCGCGTCGTGCAACCAGTACCCTGAATCACTCAGATTCGTGGGAGCGAGCCGGGTGTCATCCCCGAAACGGAAAGCCACGAACCACGGTGTCAGGAAACCCTCGTCCTGACGCACGGCCTCGCTGCGGTAGGACGCCGGCGCAACCTCGATTCCCATGGACTCCCACACGCAAGCAGCCTCGGACGCGCAGCGATCCTGCGCCATCGCAGCCGCAACTGGAAGCACGCTCGCCGCCAGACATCGCATCGGGGGACCTTGGGTTGGGGCGGCCCGCCGGTCGAACGGCGGGCCGAGGCCCCCTTCCCATCGGCATTTGGCGGTCAGACTTGAGCCGGAGGGACAGAATCCCGGTCGGCTCGAGACCCGCCCGCGCGGCGAACGCCGTCGGCCCCGGCTCAGGCCTTGCGCCACTCGATCGGCACCGGCTCGGGCCGGTAGTCGTTGCCGACCGACTTCAACACCCGGAAGAACGGCCGCGCCCCCTGCTCCTCCTGTTCGAAGAAGAGGTGGACGACGTTGTCGAAGCCGGTCAGGTAGCTCGAGGGGTCGAAATCCGTCCGGCCGCGGCTCGCGCCTGGCGGCACCATGTCGACGAGCAACGGCGTGACGCCCTGGTAGCGCATCATGTCGAGCATCGCCGCGATCAGGAAGCGTTGTTCCTTGATCAGCGGGAAGCGGTCCTGCAGCCGGAAGATGTTGTCGAACGACATGCGTTCCACGGGCTTCGGTTCGCCGTCGGCGTGGCCACCCTGGCACAACCGCACGAGGTCCCACGTGAACTTGCCGGCCGTGATGAACTCCGGATGCGGGTAGACGACGCGGAAGTCGGGCGCGAACTTGCCGTCGGCACCGAGGCACACATCGCGCAGTACGGGCTCGCGCTGGCAGATGCGCCGGATCGAGTCGCGGTCCTCGCGCGTGGACACGAACAGCACGCGTTCGCCGCGGCGCAGCCCGGCCGCGAGGAAACGCAGCGCCAAGAACGTCGCGCGCGTGCCCGGTTCGGCCAGCAGCACGGTCGAGGACCGCGCGGCCGGCCCCGTCTCGTGCAGGAACGCGCTGTTGAGGTCGGGATGGCCGAGATCGATCGCCGTGTTGCCGCGCGATGGCACCGCGAACTGCGCCTGGTCGCGCGCGATCGACAGCTGGGCCGCAACCGACGGGTAGAGGTGGATGCCGGGCCCGCGTTCGTTGCGCGCGCCGAGGTAGATGTCGCGCGTGATGCCGCGCCCGGCGATCGAGAAGTGGTGCACGCCGCGGTAGTAGTACTGGTGCCGCGCCTTGAGGATCTCGATCGCGCGCACCTTGAAGTCGGTCGCCTCCTCGCGGAACGACAGGTGCAGCATGAGATCCGTCGAGAACTCCTCGGCGGACGGCAGCCGCAGGTCGCGAGGGTGCGCTTCCTCCATGACGAAGACGCCGTGGATGCAGTGCTCGAGCAGACGCCGGCGCGTCTCGAGCAGGGCCGCGCGCTTCTCGAAGTACTCGAGATCGGTCAGCAGGAGGCCGACGTTGTCGATCACGACCATGCGCACGGGGCTGACCAGGCACTGGTTCTCGATCTCGGCGAGGATCCACTCGATGTCGACCATGGTGCCGCGCGCGCTCTTGCGCTGCAGCGCGGCGGGCCGCGCCTGGGTCAACACGAGTTCGCTGCGGCCGTTGCTGCCCATGGCCATCAGCGCGAGTTTGCTCGGGACCTCGCGCGGCATCGCGGTGACCTGCGCCGTGGTGCGGAACCAGTCGAAGTCGAAGGCGAGCTTCTTGTGGATGCTCTCGGGTGTGTGCTCGACCGAGTAGTAGAGGAACTTCGTGCCGTCCTCGGCAGCGAGCCACGCGCGCACGATCATCTCGAGCGCGAGCAGGGTCTTGCCGGTGCCGGGTCCGCCCGCGACGCAGAGAAATGCTGCGGCATTGTCGGGGTATCGGATGCCGCCGCCGAGGATGCCGTCGAGGCCGTCGATGCCCGTCTTCAGCGTGGCGAAACTCACATCGGGCAGGCTACTGGCGTGCGTGGTTTCAGGCCACGATGGAAGTGCGCTGGAGGCAGCGCCAAGATGTTCCGGTGCTCGCCGACCCGACCGACTGCTGCCGCCTCTGGCTCTTCCGTCATCCCGAGCTCGACGTTCCACACAGCGAGATCGTGGTAGGTGCGGGTCCGGCCGACCTCGGCCGCCGCGGCCGGGCGCAGGTGCTGCGCATGCTCGAGCTCTGCAAGAACGTGAAGCTGGCCGAAGTACACTGCAGTCCGCAACCGCAGTGTCTCGGTCCCGCGCGCGCGCTCGCGGAAGCGCAAGAGCTGGAAGCGCGTCCCGACGAACGGCTGCGCGACCAGGAGATGGGGCGCTGGCAGGGCCGCAGATGGAGCGAGATCGCGCGCGACGAAGACGCCGCGGTGCGCACGTTCTTCTCGGAGTTCGGCGAGGCCAAGGCTCCGGGCGGCGAGAATCTCGGCGACGCCACAGAGCGCATGTTGGCGTGGTGGGTCGAGTGGATGCCGAAGGTGCTCGGCAAGTCGCTCGTGGTCGTGGTGCCCGGAGTGTTGCTGAGCGGATTCGCCGCGGCGATGCTCGGCATGCGGCTCGCGCGCAGCATCTCGCTGAACCTGCCGCTCGGCGGTCTCGGCGTGCTAGACGTGTTCCAGAACGGCGCGCGTGTCATGGCGTGGAATCCCGACGCGATGGCGCGCGAGTGAACGGCTGCGACGGGAGGGCTTGCCACCGACGCCTACTCGACCAGGCTCGACAGTGTCCCGCTCGTCGCTTCTCGGAGGACTGATGACGAGCCGCGTTCGGCTGGCAGGGTTGCTGTGTGTCGCTGCGTCGGGTGCAGGTATCCATGCCACTTGCAGAGCCCGCGGTGAGATCGAAGGCTTGCCACGCGCCATGCGCATCGCTTACGCCAGGCGAGCCATGGCAAGAGAGACGATCACGATCGCGCGCGCGGAACTGAGCTCCGCGACGAGCCGCGGCCTGATCGCCGCGTTGAACGCCGAGCTAAGCGGAGCCTACGCCGAGCCCGGAGCGAACCACTTTGCGCTGGATCCAACGGAGGTCGCTCCCGGGCGCGGTGCGTTCCTCGTCGTGTGTCTCGACGGCAAGCCGGTCGGCTGCGGCGCCCTCCGACTGCTCGACGACGAGACCGGCGAGCTGAAGCGTATGTATGTGGCTCCCGAGCTGCGCGGCCGCGGTCTCGGCAGGCGCCTCGTGGCAGCGCTCGAGGCGGAGGCGCTCGCGTTGGGCGCTCGGCGGCTCGTGCTCGAGACCGGCGTGCGGCAGACGCAAGCACTCGCGCTCTATCGCAACACCGGCTTCCACCCGATCCCGCTCTACGGCGAGTATTGTCTCTCGCCTGCGACCAGCGTCTGCCTCGGCAAGGAGCTCGCGCGGGAAGCTACCTGAGGCGGCTCGGCCGTTCGTTCGCGCTCAGGCCTTCTTCTGCTTCGGCATCTTGCACTCTTTCGGGGCTGCGTCGGTGCCACACGTCGGCGTGCAGCCGCCGCCGCTCGTGCCTGTATCCTTCTTCGCGTCGCCGCCGCTCTCGTCCTTCTTCGCGTCGCTGCTGTAGGAGCTGCCGCGGTAGTCGGTCTGGTAGAAGCCCGAGCCCTTGAAGATCACACCGGCACCGGGACCGATCAGGCGATCGAGCGCGCTCTTCTTGCACTCGGGGCACCGGCGCAGCGGCTTGCTGGACATGCTCTGGAACTCTTCGAAGCGATGGCCGCAAGCAGAGCAGACGTAGTCGTAGGTGGGCATCGTCAGTTCTTCGGTGGTTTCGTCGGGTTCGGAGTCGCGCTGCCTGCGACGACGACCTTGCTGTGGCGCACGACGCGGTCGCCGAGCATGTAGCCGACCTGCAGCACACGCACGACGTGGCCTTCAGGAACGGTGTTCGTCGGTTCGACGGCGACGGCTTCGTGCCGCGCGGGGTCGAACGGCATGCCCTCGGCCTGGATCTCTTGCAGTCCGTGGCGTTCGAGCGCGCCTGACAACAGCGTGCGCACGAGGCGAACACCTTCGACGAGCGACTCGGGGTCGTGGCCGGACTCGTGCGCCTGCAATGCCATCGTGAAGCTGTCGAGCACGGGCAACAGCTCCTGCGTGAGGCCTTCGAGCACGCGGTTCCGGCTGTCGTCCATCTCCTGCTTCTGGCGCCGCCGCATGTTGACCGTATCGGCCAGCGTGCGTTGCAGCTGCGTTTCGAGCTGGTCGCGTTCGCCCTTGAGTCGAAGCAACTCCTCGTCGCGTGCGGGGATCTCCACCGGGGGCTCACCCTGCGGGGTCGCGGCGTCTTCTCTCTCGTCTGGCTGGTTCACGGGGCACACGGAAGGGTTGGGGTTCGCAAAGCCGTCTCTGGTCACGAGAAAATGTCCTTCACCTTTTCGAAAATCGTCTTCTTGCCTGACTTCTTCCCCTTCTTGCTGCCGTCGAGCTCGTCGAAGCGGCGAAGCAACTCCTCCTGCTCGCCCGAGATCTTCTTCGGCACGTCGACCTGGATCTGCACGACGAGATTGCCGCGGCCGTAGCCGTCCGCGCGCGGCAGACCGTGGTTGCGCACGCGCAGCTTCTCGCCGGGCTGGGTGCCGGGCGGGATCTTCATCGCGACGGTTTCGCCGGTGATCGTGGGGATCTCGATCTCGTCGCCCATCACGACCTGGCGGAACGAGACGCGCGATTGCATGAGCAGGTCGTCGTGAAAGCGTGTGTAGACGTCGTGCTCCTTCACGTGCAGCACGACGACGAGGTCGCCCGGCGGGCCGCCGCCGTCGCCGGGTTCTCCCTGGCCTGCGATGCGTTCGGTGTGGCCCGCTTCGATGCCGGCCGGGATCGTGATGTTGATCGGCGCCACCTTCGGCACGGCGCCGCGCCCGTGACACTTCGGGCACGGATCGTCGATCGTTTCACCCTGGCCCTGGCAGGTGGGGCAGGTCTGGCGCAGCTGGAAGAAACCCTGCGAACGAATGACCTGGCCGTGGCCGTTGCAGCTGGCGCAGCGCTTCTTCTTGGTGCCGGGTTTCGCGCCCGAGCCGCTGCAGTTCGTGCAGGTCTCGGCGCGTTTGATCTCGATCGTGCGGCGCACGCCGGTCGCGACCTCTTCGAGCGTGAGCTCGAGGTCGACCTTGAGGCTCGCGCCGCGCCGGCCGCGGCGACGGCCGCCACCGCCGCCGAAGAACTGCTCGAAGAAGCCGCCGCCGCCGCCGCCGAACAGGTCGCCGAACGCGGCGAAGATGTCCTCGGCCGAAGCGAAACCACCACCCTGCGCGCCGTCGACGGCCGCGTGGCCGAACTGGTCGTAACGCTGCCGCTTCTGCGCGTCGCTGAGCACGGCGTAGGCTTCGGCAGCCTCCTTGAAGCGCTTCTCGGCGTCCGCATTGCCGGGGTTGCGGTCGGGATGGTTCTCGAGCGCCAGCTTGCGATAGGCTCGCTTGAGACTTTCGTCGTCCGCGGTGCGGTCGACGCCGAGCACTTCGTAGTAGTCGCGCTTCTTTGTCATGCAGGCGGGGCCGGAACCCCCGATACCAAGGCCGGGCCGGTCGATCTATCGGTCGACCAAGCCCGGAAGCTACATCATGCCCGGTTCGCGAGGGGCCGTCGCAAGCCGGCGGCGCCGGCTCGCGTAGTTCAGCTCGTGCTGCCCTCCACGGCTTTCTGTTCGTCCTTGATCGAGGTCACCATCGTGTTGGTCGTCAGCATGAGGCCCGCGATCGAGGCCGCGTTCTGCAGCGCGCAGCGCACGACCTTCGTGGGATCCACGATGCCGGCCTTGAACATGTCGACCCATTCGCCGGTCAACGCGTTGAAGCCCTCGTTCTGCTTTCGCGAGAGCGCCTCGTCGACGATGACCGAGCCGTCCTCACCGGCGTTCTGGGCGATCTGGCGCATCGGTTCCTCGCACGCGCGCTTCATGATCGCGACGCCGAACTGCTGGTCGCCCTTGAGCTTCAGCGTGTCGAGGATCGCACTCGCGCGCAGCAGCGCCACGCCGCCGCCCGGCACGATGCCTTCCTCGATGGCAGCGCGCGTCGCGTTGAGCGCGTCTTCGATGCGCTGTTTCTTCTGCTTCATGTCGGCTTCGGTCATCGCTCCCGCGCGCAGGATCGCGACGCCGCCCGTCAGCTTGGCGAGGCGCTCCTGGAGCTTCTCGCGGTCGTAGTCGGACGTCGTCTTCTCGATCTGGGCGCGGATGCTGTCGGCCCGGGCCGTGATCTCGGTCTTCTTGCCGCCGCCGCCGATGATCGTCGTCGCGTCCTTGCTGACGCGGATCCGCTGGGCCGTGCCGAGCTGCTGCAGCGTGACGTTCTCGAGCTTGATGCCGAGATCTTCGCTGATGCACTGGCCGCCCGTCAGGGTCGCGATGTCCTGCAGGATCGCCTTGCGGCGGTCGCCGAAGCCCGGCGCCTTGACGGCGCAGACGTTCAGCACGCCCTTGAGGCGGTTCACGACGAGCGCCGCGAGCGCTTCGGACTCGATGTCCTCCGCGATGATCAGCAGCGGCTTGCCGCCGCGCGAGACCTGTTCGAGCAGCGGGATCATCTCGCGCACGTTCGAGATCTTCTTCTCGTGCACGAGGATGCTGACCTGCTCGTAGCTGGCCTCCATCGTCTTGGGGTCCGTGATGAAGTAGGGCGACACGTAGCCCTTGTCGAACTGCATGCCGTCGACGTGCTCGAGCTCCGTGACGGCGCTCTTGCCCTCCTCGACGGTGACGACGCCTTCGGCGCCGACCTTGATCATCGCGTCGGCGAGCTGGTTGCCGATCTCGGTGTCGTTGTTGGCCGAGATCGAGGCGACCTGCGCGATCTCGTCGCGGCTCTTGTTGTCGATCTTGCGCGCCATGCCGGCGAGCTGCCCGGTCACTGCGGCGAGCGCTTCGTCGATGCCGGCGCGCAGGTGGTTCGGGTCGACGCCCGATGTGAGGTAGCGCTGGCCGATCGTCAGGATCGCTTCGGCGAGCACGGTGGCCGTCGTCGTGCCGTCGCCCGCGACGTCGTTCGTCTTGCTCGCGACTTCGCGCACGAGCTTCGCGCCCATGTTCTCGAACGGATCGTCGAGCTCGACCTCCTTCGCTACCGTGACACCGTCCCTCGTGACCTGCGGCGGCCCGAAGGACTTCTCGATGATCACGTTCTTGCCGGCCGGGCCGAGCGTGGCCTTGACGGCGCGCGCGAGCTTGGTGGCGCCCTCGACTGCCTTACGGCGTGCTATGTCGTCGTAGATGATCTGCTTGCCCATGCTCATTCCTCCACGCGCGCGAGGATTTCGTTCTCGCGCAGCACCTTGTAGTCCTCGCCGTCGACCTTGACGTCGCTGCCCGCGTACTTGCCGAACAGCACCACGTCGCCCTTCTTGACGTCGAGCTTCATGCGCTTGCCGTTCTTGTCGAACTTGCCTTCGCCGACGGCAGTGATCTTGCCGCGCTGCGGCTTTTCCTTCGCGGTGTCGGGCAGCAGGATGCCGCCCGCGGTCTTCTCTTCGGCGTCGAGCACCTTGAGCACGACGCGATCGTCCAGGGGTCGTAGGGAAGCCATTGTGTGTCTACTCCAGTTGGGCCAGTTGGGAATCGGGTGTGGGAATGGGATGGGGGACGGGGACAGGGGACCAGGGACGCTCAGTCGTCGTCGGCGTCGTTGCCGGCCTCGTCCTTCTTCGCGTCGGTGATGATGCAGTCCGTCGTCAGCAGCAGCGTCGCGACCGACACGGCGTTCTGCAGCGCCGAGCGCGTCACCTTGGTCGGATCGACGATGCCGAACTCGTACATGTCGCCATATTCGCGCGTCAGCGCGTTGAAGCCGAACGTCGCGCTCTTGTTGTCGAGCACCTTGCGCGCGACGACCGCGCCGTCGACGCTCGCGTTCTCGGCAATGACGCGCACAGGCTGCCGCGCCACGGACTTCATGAGATCGACGCCGAACTGCGCGTCGCCCTTCATCTCGAGCTTGTCGAGCACCTTGCTCGCCTTGAGCAGCGCAACGCCGCCGCCCGGCAGGATGCCTTCGGCGATCGCGGCGCGCGTCGCGTGCATCGCGTCTTCGACGAGCGCCTTGCGCTCCTTCATCTCGGTCTCGGTGTGGGCACCGACGCGGACCTCGGCGATGCCACCCGTGAGCTTGGCCAGGCGCTCCTGGAGCTTCTCGCGGTCGTAGTCCGACGTCGTGCCTTCGATTTCGCGGCGGATCTGATCGGCGCGCGCCTTGATGTCCGCGGTCTTGCCCTTGCCCTCGACGATCGTGCAATTGTCGCCGTCGACGAGCACCTTCTTTGCCGAACCGAGCTGGCGCAACTGCACCTTCTCGAGGTCCTGACCGAGGTCCTTGAAGATCGCTTCGCCGCCGCACAGGATCGCGATGTCCTGCAGCATGGCCTTCCTGCGGTCGCCGTAGCCGGGTGCCTTGACCGCGCAGACCTTGAGCACGCCGCGCAGCTTGTTGACGACGAGCGTCGCGAGCGCTTCGCCTTCGATGTCCTCGGCGATGATCAGCAGTGGCTTGTTGCTGTCCTTCAGCTTCTCGAGCAGCGGCAACAGCGAACGCACGTTCGACAGCTTGTCCTCGTGCACGAGCACGAGGCAGTCGCGCAGGTCGACCGTCATGTCTTCGGGGTTGGTCACGAAGTGCGGCGACAGATAACCGCGGTCGAACTGCATGCCTTCGACGACCACGACTTCGGTCTCGAGCCCCTTGCCCTCTTCGACCGTGATGACGCCGTCCTGGCCGACCTTCTTCATCGCGTCGGCGATGATCTTGCCGATCTCGGGGTCGTTGTTCGCGGCGACCGCGGCGACCTGGATGATTGCCTTCTGGTCCGTACCGGGCACCGTCTTCTTCATGCGCTGCAGCTCGTCGACGATCGCGGTCGTCGCGGCGCGGATGCCCTTGATCAGCTCGGCGTGGTTCGCGCCGGCCGTCAGATACCTCATGCCGCCTTCGCAGATCGCCTGGGCCAGCAGCGTCGCGGTCGTGGTGCCGTCACCCGCCGTGTCGGAGGTCTTGCTCGCGGCCTCCTTGACGAGCTTCGCGCCCATGTTCTCGTAGCGGTCCTCGAGCTCGATCTCCTCGGCGACCGTTACCCCGTCCTTCGTCACGGTCGGGCCGCCCCAACCCTTGTCGAGCACGGCGTTGCGGCCGCGTGGGCCCAGCGTGGAGACGACGGCCTTCGCGAGCTTGCTGACGCCGCGGAGCACGGCTTCCCGGGCGTCGTTTTCGAATACCAGTTGTTTGACCATCACAGCCTCGGAGGGGTATCTGGATACTTCGTGGGAGGTGGCGCGCGGCCACCTCGTCGAGGCGGCGTCGCACGTGGAACCGCCGCACCGATGGGTGCGGTTCGGCGAACGAGGCGCGCCGCAAGGCAAACCTGGTGCCGAGTTCCAGCAGCCACTGGCCCGCGTCGCGGGTAGGATGCAAAGACCTGTGATGGACAAGCTTGAGTGGGAGCCCCCGTTCGTGACGCCTGGTCCGCGGCGATGCTTTCCGCGTCATTCTGGCAGCCGCCCAGGTTCCGCTGGCCGCGGCGGACGCCATTCTGGCATGCAAGCCCCGGCCGCGTGGGGACTGATGGTTTGCGTGGACACGCCCCCGGGACGCACAATCCGTCGGGGACTCACGGGTGTGAACATGCATCGGGCAGTGGCAGGTCCACTCAAACCATCAGTTCCTGCTGCGTGCGTGCTCGCGTGGCTCGGCGCGCTCGGGGCCGTGCCGGCGCAGGCGCCGCCGCTCGAGATCGCGCTGCGCGACGGCACGACGCTGCTCGCGACCGAGCTCACGGGCGACCCGGCCCAGGGTGTCGAGGTGGTCGCGGCCGGCATGCGCCGGCGCGTGGCCGCCGGTGAGCTGCTCGCGGTGCACGGCGCGCCCGCGAAGATCGCCGAGCTGCCTGCTGCCTACCTCTGCGGCGGCGAGGTCGTGCGCGGTGTCGTCGCGGGTGGTGATGCGACGGGGGATCACCTCGAGTTGCTCTCCCCGGTGCTCGGGCGCGTCTCGATCGCCGTGGATCGCATCGCCGTGTTGGCTGCTGCCGGAGTCGCGCGGCCGACGCTGCTCGAGTTGCCCGAAGGTGTAGGCGAAGCGCTCTACCTGCGCGCGCAGGTCGGCTACGACCTCGTCGCGGGCACGCTGCACCAGTTCGGCGAGCAAGGCGTGAAGTTCCAGCCCGCGGCGGGCGCCGCGCGCTGGTACGCGGCCACGGAATTCGTGGCCTTGCGCATCGCCGACGCGGCGCCGCGCAGCGGGCCGGCTCCCGTGCAGCTGCTGACCCGCACCGGCGACCGGCTCGGCATCACCGTGCGCAAACTCACGACGAAGGTGGTCCAGTGCGAGCTCGAAGGCGGCGCGGTCGTCGACCTGCGCCTGTCGGATCTCGCCTGCCTCTCGTTCGCCGGCGTCGGCACCTTCCTGTCGGACCTGAAACCGAGCGAAGTGGCCGAGAGCGGCTTCGAGGGGGATGTCGTCTACCCGTGGCAACGGGACCATGCGGCGTTGGGAGGGCCGCTGCTGGCCGGCGGCCGGGCCCACGGCAAGGGTCTCGGCGTGCACAGCCGGAGTCGCCTGTCGTTCCAGGTGCCCGAGGGCTGTGAACGCTTCTGGACGCGCGTCGGACTCGACGACAGCGCCGCCGAGCTGCGTGTGCAGGCCAACGCGGACGTGCGTGTGCTCGTGAACGGCAAGCTCGTGTTCGAACGGCTCGGGCTCGCCGCGGGCCGGGCGCCGCAGGACACCGGTGCTTTGCCGGTGAAACCCGGCGACACCTTGACGCTCGAGGCCGACTTCGGGCACGGGCGCGAGCTCGGCGACCGCATCGATTGGTTGTCCCCGGTGTTCCTGCCCGGGGGGCCCTTCCTGCCGGGCGGGCGGCGGCCGTGACCGTGATCCTTGTCGCAGCGCTGCTCGTCGCGGGCATCGGCCTGTTGACCGCGCGCACGCCGGCCGCAGCGCGCTTTTGCGCCTGGGGCGTCGTGCTCGGTTTCGCCGCGCTCGCGCTCGACCCGCAGCGCGTGCACTTCGAGCAGCAGGAAGCGCGCACGGCAGCCGCCGCGATCGGCCAGCGTGATGTCGATGCGCGCACGCGGGCCCTGGCCGCGGCGGCCACGGCCGGGCCGCGCGCCGCCGACCTCGAGCTCTGCTGGTCGGACGCGCTCGGCGACGGCATCGGACGCGGGCCGCTCGGCGCCAGGGCACGGCTGCAGGTCAGAGCACTGCCGGTGCAGCCAGGCCTGCTGCAGGTGCGCGCGTCCGGTGCGTGCACGGTCGATCGTCCGCTGCTGCTCCAGCTCGAGTCCCCGATCCTGCAGCAGCCGCTCGCGGCCGTCTTGACCGTGTACTCGGGCGAACGCGAAGTGTTCCGCGAGCGCGTATCGCTCGGCACCAGCCCGCCTGCCGAGTGCACGTTCACCGCAACCGCGCCCGGTGTGCACCGCATCGAGCTCACGGCCGAGGTCGCCGATCACCGCGTGATCTGTCGCGGCGAGTTCGCCGTTGCGGCTCCACCGCGCGTGCTCGTGCTCGAACCGAGCATGACCGCCGCCGCGGCGCTGCGTGCGCAGGGTGTCGCCGTCGAAGAAGCCGCGAGCCTGCCGCCGGACTGGCGCACGGCTGCGGCACTCGTGGTGGGGCAGGGCCTGCCGGCCGCCGACCAGCAGGCGATCGTCGCCGCGGTGATCGACGGCATGGGGCTGTTCGTGCTCGCGCCCGGTTTCGGCGCCGCCGAGGAGCCAGTGCGCGCGATCCTGCCCGTGCGGCCGCTGCCCATCGAGTCGAAGCCGGATGGCGCGGGTGCGGGCGGGCCGCCAGGCGGCGAGCCACCGGTGACGCCGCCCTTGCCGCCGCCCGACGACGAGCCGCCGAGCGGCGACATCCGCGGCGCGAGTCCCGTGTCGAAGGACCCGATCGAAGTCGACAAGC
This sequence comes from Planctomycetota bacterium, assembly GCA_035649575.1. Lineage (GTDB taxonomy): Bacteria > Planctomycetota > UBA1135 > UBA1135 > UBA2386 > DASVAL01. The sequence goes on along the minus strand of DASRJH010000031.1, from coordinate 26,949 downwards.
GCGCGATCGCGATGGTCCTGCTCGTCGATCGTTCGGGCAGCATGGGCATGGAGCTGCGCGACGGCAGGACGAAGATGAGTTATGCGAAGTCGAGCGCGCTGCGCACCGCCCAGGCGCTCGACGAAGGTGACCAGGTCGCGATCGTCACCTTCGGCAACAAGGACGCCGGACGCGCGGAGCTGGCGTTGACCGACGCCTTGAACACGGCGACCGTTCGCGCCGGCATCGAACGCCTCGCGCATGCGTCCGAGAACACCTTCCTGCTCAGCGGTCTGCGCGTGGCTCACGAACTGCTGCGGCCGAGCCGCGCCGCGGTCAAGCACCTCGTGGTCATCACGGACGGCGAGTTCCGTGGCGAAGAGAGCCTCGCTCTGCGCAGTCTCGCGCACAAGATGCGCACGGGGGACAAGATCACGCTGTCGATCATCTCGATCGTCGACGCGCAGACGGGCCCGCAGTTCATCAAGGAGGCCGAGTTGCTGACGCGCGATGGCGGCGGCCAGTTCTTCCCGGTCGAAGACGTCGCCGCGGTCCCCGTGTTCGTCACCGCCGAAGTCACGCGCTCGCTGCAGCGCGTCGGCCGGCAGCCGCGCAATGCACCGGGCTCGAGCACGCCGCCGGCACAGCCGCCGCCGAGCAAGCCGAAGGTCGATCCACCCAAGCCGGCACCGGCGTCGGTCCCCGAACCGGCGCCGCAGCGCATCGCGGTGCGGGCCGTCGCCGAGTCGAGGTTGCTCGAGCCGCTGCCCGAGGCCGCGTGGCCGACGTTGGGTGGTGCGGTCGCCGGCACGGCGCCGTTCGACGCGCAGGTCCTGCTCGTCGCCGGCGAGAACGGCTGGCCGCTCTTGTGCTACGCGAATCGAGGGCTCGGGCGCGTCGGCGCGTTTGCGGCCGATCTGTGCGGCGATGCCGGCAGCGAGTTCCGCGCCGAGCGCGCGTTCCCGGCGCGCCTGGCCACGTGGATCCAGGGGGTGCTGCCGGCCGAAGGTGTGCGCACGCCGAAGTCGCTGCTCGATGCATGGGAGGTGACGCCGATCGCGCCGACGCCACACGACGTCGAGTTGCTCGCCGGCCTCGCGGGGCAGGCACCGGTGGGCCCCGACAGTCCCGCAGCGGCGCCGGCGCCGGCTGTCGTGCGCAAGGTCGTCTCGGCGGTGCCGGCTTGGGCGCTCTGGGCCGTGCTGGCGGTCGTCGTGCTCGCGCTCTGCGAACGTTGGTCCGGCCTGCGCATGTTCCGGCTCGGCCGGGCCTGAGCGCGTTCGCGGCGCGTAGCTCTCAGCGACCGCCGAGCACGCGCGCGTAGCGATACTGGGCTTCCAGGATCAGCACCATGATCGCGGTCGCGTAGACGCGGCCGCCGTCTTCGCCCCACGCGTCGACGGGATCCCACGAGCCCTTCGCATTGCCGTCCTGTCGCTGCGTCTTGATGGACGCCGCGACCATCTTCTTGGACCAGGTGTCCCACGGCTTGCCGCCCGCCTGGTAGAGCGCGTAGCTCGCGTAGTACCAGTAGTACATGTCGATCGAGCCGTCGGCTTCGTTCCACACGGGCGGCTTCTTGAGCATCGTCTCGGCGGCGAGGCTCATGGTCGGCACGTCCTTCGGTTCCTGGTGCATCAAGTAGCGGCACAGCAGGACCGCAGCCGTCAACGCCTCGCTGCGCGCCGACGGGAACTGGTTCTGCTTGCCGACGGGCCGCGAGCTGCCGTCGCCGAGTCGCGTGTAACCCGAAGCACCGGTCGCGGTGTCCGTCACGCTGTCGAACCACACGGTGGCGGACTTTAGCGCCGCATCGTCGACGAGCAGCTCGAACTCCTTCGCCGACAGGAGGGCCTGCACCATCCAGGCCGTGATCGACGTGTCGCCATCGGCGCATTTCGGTTCGTAGCGCCATACGCCATACGGGTTGCGCGCCTGCACGATGAAGTTGATCGCGTTCTGCGCGGGCTTCCTGAGCCTGCTGTAGTTCCTGCTCCGCGTGACTCCGGCGATGTCGGAGAGGCCGTAGGCCTCGCAGATCGCCAGCGTCGCGATCGCGTGCGAGTACATGTAGCTCTGCGAAGCCGGTTCGCCGATGCGGCCGCTCTCGTCCTGCTGGTCGACGAGCCAGCGCATGCCGCTGCGTACGACTTCGCGGAACGGGCCCTCGCGCAGCGTGTTGCCCCTGCCGAGGAAGGCGAGCAGCGCGAGACCCGTCACGCCGACATCGGTGCCGGCGTTGCCGGGACCCGTGCATGGATCGCCCGCGACGTCGTGCTTCATGAACTGGTCCGCGTCCCAGCGGCCGTCCGCGTCCTGGTGGTTCTTGAGCCAGAGCAGACCACGCATCACGGCGTCGTCCGTGAGGTGGTCGCTCGACGGGCCGCCGCCGGTGGGGCGATTCCCGTACTTCCCGGGGCCGCCGGGCCTGCCACCGAACGGCGACGGCACGGGACCGTAGTGCCCTTCACCGGCGCCGATGGCCGTCGCGCCGCCGTCGTTGCCCCTCATCCCGGCCAGCTCGGCGGTGATATCGGCCTCGTTGGTCTGCTCGGACTTCTCGTCTTGCAGCGCATCGAACGGGTTGTCGGTCGTTGGGATCTCGTCGAACGCGATCTGCGGTACCGTGAGCCGATCGATGATCTCCGGCGGCGCGAACTCGGGCATTGCCGGCGGCCGCGTGGTCAGCGCGACTTCGGTCGGCATCGCGTCGTCGATGGCCGAACCGTGCGTGTAGTAGAGGATGCTGGCAATCGCGACTGCGGCAACGTGCAGCATGATCGCGGTCATCAGCCACGGCGTCGCCGCGAGGCGATTCCCGAGCGTTTGGGGTTCCTGGGACTCGTGCATATGCGTCTCCTTTGTCGAGAGCGGCTACGCGCAGTCGCGCGGGGGCATGCGCGCTGCGCATTCAGAGAGGTTGATTGCACTACCGCGGGCCGCTCGGCAGTTACCTCGACGACAGATCATGGGCGCGTGAAAAACGCGCGTGTCTCTGTCATGGCCGCGTCAAAACGCGAGCGGCTCCGTGCGCAATGCGAACACGCTCGACTCGTCCGTGCCGCCCTTTCGTCGAAAGGTCATGGCCGCATCAAAACGCGCGCGACTCCGTCATGGCCGCATCAAGATCGCACAGGCTCAGTCAGAGCGCCGCGCGACGAAGCATCGGCGGTCTTCCCCGGGCAGCGTCTGGCGCTCGGCCGCGAAACCGACGCCGTGCAGCACGCCGAGCCACTCGCTCGTCGAGAACAGACCCCACTCGTGGTGATCGTGCACGATCCGCGTGTTGTTCCCTTCACGCAGCGCGAACACGAAATCGACCGGCACGCGGTGGCCGTCGGCGTCGTGTACCCATTCGAGATAACGCATGGCCCGATCCTGTGCGTCGACGCCGCCGTGGTCGGTGCCCGCAGCGAACGTCTCGCGCACGAAGTCGGGCAAGAACAGTGCCACGCCGCCGCGCTTGCAGTGCACGAACGCGGTCCGGCACGCGGCCTCGAGGTCCGCGCGCGTCGTCATGTACATGATCGCGTCGTGCACGAACACGGCATCGAACTCGCGGCCGAGCCGCATCGTGCGCATGTCGCCGAGCGCGTGCTCGAGGTCCGGTTGCAACCGGTAGCTCAGCGCGAGCATCTCGGGCGACACGTCGCTCAACGTGAACTCGAGTCCGTCGCGCATGTGCAGCGAACAGTGGCCACCGCCGCTGCCGAGCTCGAGTGCCTGAAGCCGCGGTGCTCGGGCGCGGCCGTCGCGCAGCAGCTCCGCGTAGACCCGCGCTTCGTCCGCGTAGTCGGCGGACGGCGAGACGAGGGGCCACCAATCCGCGAGTTCCGAGTAGAGCCTGAGTCGCATGAACGCCTAGCCGCCGGGCCGCGCGAGCAGCTTCTGCACTTCGACCTCGATCCACTGCCGCCACGGCAGTTCGAGCGTCTCGACCTTCCTGCCGAGCAGCTTGTCGAACGCCGAGCTGCTCTCGCCCTTGCCCAGACGCAGCGCCTGGAACAGGAACTGCAGGAACGCGTCGCGCAGCACTGGCTGCCGGTCCTTGTCCATCAGGTAGGCGACGAACAGGTGCGCTGACGCCCAATCGAGCGGCGTGTTGTCGGCGACCGTGATGAAGAACTGGCGCGCTTGACGGTGCGTGAGGATCTCGAGGCCGTAGCTGCGCTCGCGCAGCACGAGCTGGCCTTCTTCGAGCACCATGCGCCACGGCTGCGGCCCGGCGTGGCCAGGTGGGCCCTGGAACAGCCGGTCGACATACTGGCCGAGGCCGACTTCGCCCCAGGCGCAGAGCCGTTCCTTCTGCGTCGGGAACGGCGGGTCGTCGGCCACCGTGCGGTAGAGCAGGTGCTGCACCGCGACCTCGAACAGACGCGTGGCGCGTGGGGCCGAGTGATTCTCGAAGAACGCGTAGCTCGTCGACTGCTCGGTCGTGCCCGCGACGTCGACGCGCGGCTTGAAGTAGGGCTGCACGATGCTGCTCCAGGCCGGGAAGTGGTCGCGGTCGCGCCACACCTGCACGAGCATCTTCGGGTCGACCACTTCGCGCAGCTGCAGCGGCTTGCCGAACGTGTCGAACCACCAGACGTAGAGCCGTTCGAGGTCGAACACCGTGCCGATCGCCGCGCGCAGCCCGCCGTTCGTCTGCACGACGAAGTGTTCGCCCTCGAGCACGAACGCATGGCCCCATTCGGCACAATACGCTTCGTACTCGGCCAGCGTGAACCACTGGTCCTTGCGTGGCCACAGCCAGTGCTTGCCGCGACGGCGATGGCCGAGCAGCGCACGCGCGGCTTCGTGGTCCGGTTCGTGCAGGACGACGTCCGTCGCCTGCAGACGCGCGAGAGCGTGCAGCCCGCGGCTCTCGGCCCACTCGGCGAGCCACCACCGATAGCGGTCGTTGCCCAGGAGCCGATCGTGCCGCACGAAGAACTCGCGGGCCTCGTCGCGGATCGATTGGATCGAAGCGATCTGGGATCGTTCGATGCGCACGCGCTGTCGGCCTTGCAGCAGCGTCACTTCGTCGGGCTCGAAGGCTTCGTAGATACGGCCGCGGACCTGCTGGCCGTGGTGCAGCGTGACGACGTCGCGCAGGTCGTCCTGGGCGCGCAGCGGGCTGCCGGCGCCAATACACAGCAGGCCGAGCACGAACCCGGTCCCGTATGTCCGCCGCAGTGCCATTGTGAACATAGTAGTTGTGTGCGGCGGCATGGTCACCGGCGGCGCGGGCTACAACCCGTGACGCCGATCGATGGATGCGGGTTCGACGCTGGATCGACGCAGGTGATCACCGCAGGCGTTGCGGTAGGATGCGAGGGTGCACCGCCTGTTCTTCGTCGTGTGGCTCACCTCCTGCCTCGTGGCCCAGAAGCAGCCGCCGGGCACGATCGTGGAAGGCGACCAGGGTCTCAAGCTCGACAGCGTGATCACGAGCAAGGCGTCCGGCTTCTGGGGGGCCGTGCTCGTCGCCGTCGAGGGCAAGATACTGCTCGCCAAGGGCTATGGCCTCGCGGATCGGCTCAAGGTGCCGAACGGGCCGCAGACGCTGTTCGACCTCGGCGGAGCATCGCAACAGCTGACGCTGCTCTGTGCGCTGCGGCTATGCGCGGAGAAGAAGGTGCGCCTCGAGGATCCGGTCAGCAAGCTCGTCGCCGGCTGGCCCGCCGACAAGGCCGCCATCACGCTCGACGACCTCGTGCGCCACGTGTCCGGCCTGCCGCCCGAAGCGGCGTGGGGCAAGGCGCCGGCCAGCGTGAATCGCGTCGCGCTGCAGGCCATCGCGGCGACTCCGTTGGCGCAGCGCGCGGGTCGCGTGGTGGCTTACTCGCCAGTGAACAGCAACCTGCTCGCGCTCGTGCTCGAGGAAATGACGAAGCTCCGGCTCGAGAAGCTGCTGTCCGACGGCGTCACGAAGCCGTTTGGCATGAGCACGGCCGTGCTCTGCACTGCGCGGCCCGACGCGAGACTCGTGTCGTCGCGCCGGACGCCGCAGAACGAACGCGGCGAACCCGCGACGTCGTTCGACCTCAATTGGTCGCACCGCGGCGCGCGCGGTGTGCTCGCTTCGGTGCTCGACGTGCACGCGCTGCTGCGCGGCCTGCTGTCGGGGTCGTTGCTCTCGGAGGAACTGCTGCAGGTGCTGTGGCGGCCGTTGCCCGGTGCGCCGGGCTACGAGGTCGCCGAGCTGCCCGGCAACGGCGAGACGCTCGTGCGCGTCGGCGGCGAGACGGTCGGCTATCGCGCGGCCTGGATCGTGCACCGCAAGTCGAAGAGCTGGATCGTGATGTTGACCGAGGACTGGGGTTCGCTGCAGGACCTGCAGCAAGCGCTCGTGGCAGAGTGGAACCAGATGCTGCGCCCGGGGGCACCGCTCGCGGCGAACGGCACACCGGCACCCGGCACGACGCCGGCGCCCGGCACGCCGGCCACCGCGCCCGCGACGGAGGGCGCATTCAGTGCAGCCGAGGCCGAGCGCTTCGTCGGCACGTACGTGCTGCCGCGCGGCGGCGGCACGTTCGTGATCGAACGCCACGCGGGTGGGCTGCGCCTGTCGGGCTGGGGTCTGCAGGCTTCGGTGCGCGTGGCCCAGGGCTACTGGCCACCGCCGAAGGAAGACCTGATGCGGCACCACGAAGATCGCGGCCTGCGGCTCGTCGAACAGATGTTGGCCGACACAGCCACCGTCGATGGCGAAGCATTCATCGCGCCGAGCAACGGTGCGGCGGCGCGCGATCTGCTGCGCGCGTGGAAGAAGGAAAACGGAGCACCCATCGCGATCGAATACGTGGGGTCCGCGATGCTCCAAGCGGGCGAGAGCTGGTACCGGCTCCGCACGGCGACGAAACAACTGCTGCTGCACATGGTGTGGGCCCACGAGACGAAGTGGCGGTCCTGCGAAGTCGCGACCGAGCCGCCGTTCTCGGTCGCCTTGACCTCGCTGCGACCCGATTGTGCGACTGCCGAGACCGCGGAGCGGCGGCGGATCGTGTTGACGATGGAAGGGCCGGCGGCGAATCGCTGCCTCGTGTTCGAGGACACGTCGGACAAGGGTGGCCTGATCGAGTGCAAGCTCTCTGACGGCAAGTAGCGGTAGCTACAACGACATCAGGAACGCGACGAGGGCGAGCTGGTCGTCGGCCGACAAGTCGATCGGGCGCATGCGCGGATCGAGATGGGGGTTCGTATTGCCGCCACGCACATAGAAGGCCACGACGTCGGCCAGCGTCGCGAGCGAACCGTCGTGCATGTAGGGCGCCGTGAGGCGCAGGCCGCGCAGCGTCGGCGTCTTCCACTGACCCGTGTGCTCTTCGTCCTTGGTCACGCGCGCGCGTCCGGGCTCGGGTACGCCGTCGCGCACGCCGATTCCCGTGTTGTGGAACCTGTCGTCCGTGAACAGCGGCGGCGTATGGCACTTCCAGCAAGCGCCCTTGCTCTCGAAGATCCACTGACCCGTGCGCTGCGCCTTCGTCAGCGCCTCGGCGTTGCCGCGCAGGAAACGGTCGTAGGGCGCATCGCCCGCGACGATCCCGCGCACGAACGTCGCGAGGCAACGCTGCAGGCTCTCGGCCGACGGCAGAGCGCCGAACGTCTTTTCGAACTGCTGCCGGTAGTCCGCGTCGGTCGCGAGACGGTCGAGCGCCTGGCCCAGCGGCAGGTCCATCTCGTTCGGGTCCGCGATCGGTTCGAGCACGAACGCTTCGAGGCTCGGCGACGCGCCGTCCCAACGCTGCAGCGTGCCGTAGCCGCGGTTCCACAGCGCCGGCGCATGCCGCAACGCGCGCCGGCCCTGTACGCCGGCCGGCCGCGGCTCGGTGCTCGCGAAACCGGTGGCCATCGGATGGCACGTCGCGCACGACACGGTGCGGTCGCTGCTCAGGATGGTGTCGAGGAACAACCGGCGGCCGAGCTCGAACATCGGTTCGGTCGGCGTGTAGCCGTCGGGCTTCGGCATCTTCGGCAGACCGAGCTGCGGCTTCTCGAGGAACGCGAAGGACGGCTCCGGCGGCGCCTGTTGTTGCGCGAGCGCGGGCAGAGCGAGGCAGAAACCGGCGAGCAGACGGGCGAGCATGCGCGGACGATAGCAGGGTCGTGCCGCGGCGGTTCTTTCAGCGACGGTTCTTTCAGCGATGGTGCAGAGTGGTCATCCTGACTCGGCGGAGATTGTCGCGCGGCGCGAGGGACTCTCTGCCGCCACGGCAAATCAGTCCCGTCGTTCTCCGAGGTTCCTGGGCGGCTTGACCAGGATGGCCCGGGCATACAGCAGCGAGAACCCCTGTCGCTGCGCGTTCGCCTGCGACTTCGAGCCCGGCTGTGTCGTGATCACGGCGACGTCGCACCCGTCGCGCGCTGCATCGGCGAGTCGCGAGCGCAACAGCGCGGCCTGGATGCCGCGGCGCCGGAACCGCGGCGCGGTCGCGGCGCCGCACAGCTGCGCAACACCCTGGGGATCGACGTGCATGCTCGCGCCGCCCGCGATCGCGCCGTCGATGCGCACCGCGTAGCGGCGCATGCCAGGCATCGACATCGACTCGCTCATCGCGGCGACGAGGTCGGCTCGCGCGAACTCGTCGGCCGAACCGGCGCCGCTGCCATCGCCGTGCAAGAAGCTGTCGACCATGCAATCGACGAAGGCGCCGCGATCGAGCTCCTCGGCGTCCTCGACCGCGAAGGCTGCCGGGGCCGCGGGCCTCAGGCTCGCGGGCGCGCAACCGAGCACGTTCTCGAACGCGCGCAGCTCGTAGCCGCGCGCCGCGAGCTGCTGCGCCACCTCGCAACGCGCGAGCGTGGCGAGCTCGACCTGCAGCGAGGCGCCGCGCTCGTGCCAGGCCGTCTCGATCGCCGCGAGCCGGCCCTCGTCGAGCGGACCGTCGAAGCCGAGCCCGATCGCCTTGTTCATCGGCGAGGCTCGCTGCACGAGCACCGCGACGCCGCCGCCGATCTGCTCGAGCAACACGGTGCCCCGCGGCGCCGCAGCCTGCGCGACCTCGGCGAACGCCGTCATCATGCGGGCTTCGGCGGCTTCGATGCGGCGGCCCAGTTCGATGCTCGCGAACATGTGCCGCCTCTCACTCGGCCGCGAACGTGAGCAGCATCGTCGACGAGTACACCCTGCCGGGCTCGAGGATCGTGTTCGGGAACCGCGGTTGGTTCACGCTGTCCGGGAAGTGCTGGGGCTCGAGACAGATCGCGCTGTGTTTCGCGTAGGCCTTGCCGCTCTTGCCGCGTTGCCCGCGCAGGTAGTTGCCCGAGTAGAGCTGCAGTCCGGGTTCCGTGGTCTGTACGGTCAGCGAACGGCCGCTCGCTTCGTGCGCCAGCACGGCCGCCCGCCGGAGGCCGTCGGCCTCGGTCAACACGTAGTTGTGGTCGTAACCGCGCGCGGGCGTCGAGACGAGCTGGTCGATGCGCAGTCCGATCGGAACCGGCCTCGCGAAGTCGAGCGCCGTGCCGAGCACCGGCGAGATCGCGCCGGTCGGGATCAGCGTGGCGTCGGTCGGCGTGTAGCTGGGCGCATCGATGCAGAGCGTGTGATCGAGCACCGTCGCAGCGCCTGCACCAGCGAGGTTCCAATACGCGTGGTTCGTGAGGTTGACGGGCGTGCGGCGGTCGGTCGTCGCGGCGAAGTCGATCCGCAGCGAATCGTCGGACGACAGCGTGTAGGTGACGGAGATCCGCAGGTTGCCCGGGTAGCCTTCTTCGCCGTCCTTGCTCAGGTAGGTGAAGCGCACGGCCTGGCGCGCGCTGCCCGCTTCGACGACCTCGCCTTGCCAGTGCACCTTGTCGAGACTCCTCTGCGCGCCGCCGTGCAGGTGGTTCGGCTCGTTGTTGGTCGCGAGCACGTAGGTGTAGCCGTCGAGCGTGAACTCGCCCTTCTTGATGCGATTGCACACGCGACCCGTCGTGCAGCCGAAGTACTGGTTGTCGCCCGACTCGTAGCCCGTGACGTCGTCGAAGCCGAGCACGATGTCACCGAGGAACCCGGCGCGGTCCGGCGCGCGCACGGCGACCAGCGTGGCACCGTAGTCGGTGACGTCCACCTCGACGCGGCCCGCGCGCATGGTCCAGAGCGTTGCGGGGCGGCCGCTCTGGTCGACGCCGAAGTGACGCGATGGGACGTTGGAGTGTGAGTGCATCGAAGAACAGGCGGCGAGCAGCGTGGCCGCGAGCAGGGCAGCCGCGAGTATGGCAGAGTGGACGTTCATCCGGCGCAGGCTACTGGGCCAGTCCCGGTCGGGCTAGCGTCCCCGTATCGGGCGCGAACCCTGGGCGGGGGCCGGCTGCGGCGTCCGCGGGTACAGTGGCAGTTCACACGCCGTCGAGCACCTGCAGGTCATGAAGTGAGCAAGGCGCGCCCCATGGAGTCACCGTGACCGCTGCGCAGGACTGGCTCGCGCTCGCGCGGTGGTCGCCGCTCTGCGTCGTGATGGACCTCGACGGTACGCTGCTGCCGTTCGCGGCGACGCCGGCCGAAGCGAGCCCCGACGCCGAACTGCTCGAGCTCGTCGCGGACGTCGCTCGCGCGCCGGGGATCGTCGCGGCCATCGTCAGCGGCCGGCCGCGCCAGCAGCTCGAGACCTTCTTCGGCGGCGTCGACGGTCTGGCGCTCGTCGCGGAGCACGGTGGATGGCGGCGCGGCCGCGGCGCGTGGGAGGAGTTCGCCGGCGCTTCGCGCGACGAGGTCTCCGACCTCGCCGAAGAGCTCGAACGCACAGCGCGGCGCCATCCCGGCGCGATCGTCGAGCGCAAGACGTGGTCGGTGGCCTTCCACTACCGCGCGATCGCACGTGCCGACCGCGAAGCCGCGCTGGTCGAGGTGGGCAGCCGCATCGAGGCGTGGTTGCGGTCGCATCCGTCGTTCCACGAGCTGCGAGGTGCGCGCGTCGTCGAGGTGCGGCCCTCTCGCATGGACAAGTCGACTGCCCTGGCCTGGCTGCGCGACCAGGCCGGCGCCGGGTGCCGGCTGCTCGCGATCGGCGACGACGTGACCGACGAGGACATGTTCCGCGCGGTGCACGGCAACGGCGAGACGATCGCCGTCGGCCACGACCGCACCCGCGCGACCGCGGCGCGCTGGCGGCTCGACGCTCCACGCGAGGCGCGGCAGTTCCTGCGCTCGCTGGTCGCGGTGCGCGGCGGCACGCCGGGCGCGGAGCTGCAGCCCATGCCCGTGCCCGTACAGCGCCGGCCGGCCGCCGCCGCGAGGTCGTACCGGCTGCTGGTCGTGTCCAACCGGCTGCCGGAGCTGCGCTCCAACAACCACGGCGACGGCGGCAAGCGCAACGTCGGTGGGCTCGTGTCCGCGCTCGAGCCGGCGCTGCGCGCGCGCCAGGGCATCTGGCTCGGCTGGAGCGGCCGCACGGCCCCGGGTGATGGCATCACCGAGTTCGGGCTCGACGACACCGGGCAACCCGAGCTCGCCTGGGTCGACCTGCCCGAAGCGTGGCGCCGCGACTACTACAACGGCTTCTGCAACAGCGCCCTCTGGCCGTTGCTGCACTCGTTCCCGACACGTGTGCGCATCGCCGACGGCGACTGGGCCGCGTACGAGCAGGCGAACGACGGCTTCGCCGACGCCGCGCAGCTGCTCGTCGGCGCCGGCGACGCGGTGTGGATCCACGACTACCACCTGCTGCTGCTCGGCGACCGGCTGCGGCGGCGCGGCCACACCGGTCCACTGGGTCTCTTCCTGCACGTGCCGTTCCCCGGTCCGGACGTGTTCTTCGTACTGCCGTGGGCAGAGCAGCTCCTCACCGCGATGCTGTCGCTCGACCTGATCGGCTTCCACACGCCCGGCTACGCGAGCGCGTTCCGCGAGTGCGCCGCGGCGCTGCCAGGCACGCGCGTCGGCGACGACGTCGTCGAGCTCCGCGGCCGCCGGACGCGCGTCGGCGCGTTCCCGATCGGCATCATCCCGGAGCGTTTCCAGGAGCCCGCGGACGCCGCGAGCATGGACGAAGTGGACAAGCTGATGCGCGCGATCGCGCCGAACAAGATGGTGCTCGGCGTCGACCGCCTCGACTACACGAAGGGCATCCCCGAGCGGTTGTCCGCGTTCGCGCGGCTGCTCGAGCTGCAGCCGGAGTGGCGGCGCCACGTGAGCCTGGTGCAGATCTCGGTGCCGTCGCGCGGGGACGTGCCGGAGTATGTCGAACAGCGCGAACGCGTCGAGCTGATCGTCGGCCGCGTGAATGGCCAGTTCGGGGACGCCGACTGGGTGCCGATCCGGTATCTGTATCGCGCGTTCAGCCACGATCAGCTCGCGCTGCTGTATCGCGCCGCCGCGGTCGGCTACGTGACGCCGCTGCGCGACGGCATGAACCTCGTCGCGAAGGAGTATGTCGCCGCGCAGGATCCTGCGAATCCGGGGGTGCTGGTGCTGTCGCGGTTTGCCGGCGCCGCTGTCGAGCTCGGCGACGCGGTGCTGACGAATCCCTGGCACTGCGACGGGCTCGCGCGCGACCTCGACCGCGCGCTGCGCATGGACGGCGACGAGCGGCGCTCGCGCCACGCGCGGCTGCTCGCCGCGGTCGGCCGCACGACGGCGATCACCTGGGCCGAGGACTTCCTGACTGCTCTAGCCCAGTGCGTGGCGCGGTGAGAACGTTCCGCGGCCGCTCGCCGCCATCGAATGCCCGCCTGGGCGTCGCTGAGTTTCTTTCCTTCACCAGTTAAGAAATCGGCCGCCGCGGTGTTGAAGAACCAAGGCAACCCAAGCGAACCCCCTGCACAGGAGCTTCGCAATGGGTCGGTCACGCAGCCATACGACGCAGCACTCGCCAGCAGGCGCTGCCGATCGTTCTCGCCCCTGTGGGTCCTCAGTTCGCACGCCGGGAGGGAGGGCTCTCCGATGAGCTCTTCCCTCCGCACTCGCCCGATCGACACGATGGGCCTGGGCACGTCGTGAAGGCGCTCCGCGTCGACGAGTTCGGTCCCGTCTACAAGCTGGCGCAACGGATGCCGTGGCCGGTTCCCGGTGGGCTCAGGACGCTGCCGTCCTTCCGAGGGCAGTCGTTCGTTCTCGCGGATCCGGTCGCGGTCTACGTCTTCACGGTCGCCAGGCGCCCGAACCTGGCCAAGGCGCTCGGCGTGGGCATCTTCTGGGCGATGGGGAACACGATCGACGAGGGGTTCCTGTTCCAGCGGTTCCTCGCGTGGCTCCAGGATGGCGAACTGAAAGCCGCACCGCAGGCGCCCGTCGAACACACCCACGGCAAGCTGGAGCCGAGCACCAGTGAGGATGGCCCGGGGGGGATTGCCGCAGGTCTGGCGGCCGAGGTCGCGCATGCGATCGCCGGCCTGCACCACGCGACGAAGAGTGGTTCCTCATGAGGGGTGACGAGGGTGAACCGGCTTTCGGCGCTGTTTCTCACGTGCTGCGTTCGAGGCACGCCACGGCCTCTACGTGGCAGGTCTGCGGGAACATGTCGAGCTGCGACGTGCTCCAGAACGACGAACGCAGCTCGGTTCCGCGTCGCGCGTTGCGCGTGGAGTGAGAAGCGAGGCGTAGCACCGCCTCCTCCAAAGTGGACAGTCGACTGTCCAAATCGAGGCCAAGGCGATGGTCAAGATCACTTCGAAGGGACGCGAAGGCGCGCCCTCGTGTGCCGTCGATTCGCTCGACTGCACCGGCATGCGCGCGGATGACAACGGCACGACGGCGACGACTGAGAAGGCAAGGGGCGCGACGTCTCGGTTGCCGAAGATGACGAAGCACAGTTCGGGGCAAGCCCGGGTGCGGCTCAACGGCAAGACGCACTACCTCGGCGTCTGGGGCACTCCGGCGTCGCACAAGCGCTACGCGGAGTTGCTCGAGGAGTGGAACGAGAATGGACGCGAGCCGATCGGGCCGCGTGCGATCACTGCAAACGAGGCGATACTGACGGTGCGCGAGCTGTCGGCGCAGTACCAGGCGTGGATCGTCGCCACGGGCCGCTTCCTGAAGCACCGCAAGGAGACGTCACGCCGGCGGCTGACTCGCCGCGTGCTGACGCTGTTCGAGGAGTTCGCCGGCGCCGTGCCGGTGCGCCGGCTGAAGGAAGCCCTGCTGGTGCATTGGCGGGACCGCATCGAAGCCGACTACCCCGACCACGTGCGCAAGACGATCAACCGATGGGTCTGGCTCGTGAAGGACATGCTGAGGTGGGGCGAGTCGCGCGGGCTCGTGCCGAAGCCGGTGTGGCTCGACTGCGCCAGCTTGTCGAACCTGAAGCCCGGCCAGTGCTCCGGCCGGCCGGAGCACGGGAAGCGAGCCCGGCGCGCGGTGCCCGTGGAAGACATCGAGCTGGTCGCCGCGCACTGCTGCAGCCAGGTCGCGGCGATGATGCGGTTGCAGTTGAAGACGTCGATGCGGCCCGGCGACGTCTGCCTGATGCGCTGGGCGGACATCAACAAGAACGGCCCCAACGGCACCTGGATCTACACGGTCGAGGGCGCAAAGACCGAGCACCTGGGGCATGTCACGCGCTACCTGCTCGGCAAGGAGGCGCAAGCGATCCTCGAGCGCTTCCCGGCGCTGCCGAAGGCCTTCATCTTCTCGCCGGCCAAGCGCATGGCCGACCGCCACGCGGCCGGCCGGCGTCGCAAGCAACCGATGCGGCGACGCTTCAACGACCGTTGGAACACCGTGGCGTATCGGCTTCACGTGAAGATCGCAGCGGCGAAGGCCGGCGTCGAGGACTTCACGAACCACGAACTGCGCCATACCGCCGTCACGCGCGTCGTGAACGAGGCGGGCATCGCGGCCGCGTCGGCCGCGGCGAACCACAAGAACATCGCGACGACGAGCCGCTACTATCACAGCAGCGCCGCCGAGCAGGTTCGCGCGGTGCGCGTGCTCGACCAGATCGTGGGAGCGAGCTAGATTCACCGTCGGTGGCAACGGTGCGGGTAGCACCCGCGCCGGGTCGTGCTCGCCTGCGCGGCTGCCACCGACACTTCCTTGCAGGCGATTGCGTGAGGCGAACGCGATGGCGAACAGCAAGAAGAGGCGCGGGGCCGCGACGGTGCCGGCACCGCAGCCCGCAGCGATCGCGCGGCCGGCGTTGCCGGAAGGGTTCGAGGTGTTCGTCGACAACGACGGCAGCGAACTCGTGCGGCCGACGCCGGCTCGGGCTGTGGCCGATCTGTTGTGCATGCTGGAGTCGCTCGCGCCGTGGGAGCGGTATCCAGACGATGAAAACCAATGGACGGGGAGCCAGATCAGCGCGCGCGCCGCGCCATGGCCCGGCTACATCAGGACCACCGGACGCGACCAGCATGAGCGCGTTGATGCCGAAGATCCGGGCGACGACGACCGAACCGATGATTCGGCGCGCTCTCCGTTTCGCTACCGGCTTCGACATCCTGCAGAAGTTGCTCGCGAGCGCCTGACGGCGGAGTGGGAAAGACGGACGGGGCGGAAGCGAGCCCGTCGAGAGGTCCATGGCGTCACGGTCCAGAGCGAGCCCGTGATCCGTCGCAGCCCGATCGACGAACGACTTGAGCTCGTGTGGGGTCTGCGGACTGGCTTCCGTGTGTTCGTGCCCCAAGCCATCGCCGCCGTGTTCGCGGTCGGCGGCAATGCTGCGCCGTTGCGCGAACTCGAGCGCGATCCCGAACTGTGCAGCGACACCGTGACGAAGGCTGTGCTCGAGCTGCAGCGTGTGATCCCCAAGCCCGCTGATCCAGGCCCGCCAGAGGAGCCAATTCCGGACCTTGGTGTCGACGAGGAGAAGATTCTCGTGCCAAGCGTGCGGGCGTCGAGCCGGCTTCAGTTCGTGCCCAGCAGATTCCGCCGCGACGGCGCCGGCTCGTTCCGTTGGGACTGGCACTACGTCGTCGCTCGTTTCGGCGCAGTAGTTCAACCAAAGATCAGTTGGCCTCAGCTACCAACGCGACTTCCGGATGACCCATCAATTGAATCTCCAAACGTGCCCGTTCGCGTCCAACCCCCACAGCGCACCATCACTTCCCTCGGCGACTTGAGTTAGCTGGCCCGGAAGCTGAGACCATGACACTCCCCCATCCCTTGTCAGCCAGACGGCATTTCCATATACCCCGACGGCAGCATTGAAGTTCGTGCTGGACACTTGGTCGAGCGGCTGTGTAGTTACCTGCTGCCATGTTTGGGTGGGAGGATTCTGGATACGATAGACCAATGGCGGCTGTTGGGATGCAAAAACAGCCCAGGCACCTTCGCCTCTAGTTGCGGCAGCATCGACTTGAGTGGTGTTCCCAGAGACCCACTCCCAAGCAGGAGTGGGCAACAACGACTGGTTCCATCTCCAGGTTTGGGGTGTACTCTGCGTATCAATCCCCCAAACATTGTCTTCCATCACAGTGGGAGGAGGGGTGAACGGGGGGAGTTGCCCGACGGAAATCTGTTTCATTGCCACAGTTCCTCGCGTACTCCAATTGAAGCCTCCATCGTACCCCCATACGGAGAAGTCGTTCTTAACGGCCCACAACACACCGTCGCAACCGATACTAGCGCTGAGGAACGGGCCAAAGTTACCTGTGACGTTGGTCCAGCAATTGCCCAGGAATTCACGGGTCCACACAAGCACCTTACCAGCTTCCACACCGACGATGTTTCCATTGCCCCCAACGTCCAGCTGCGAGAACTTTCCATAGACAGGTTTCCATCCGACGCAGTAATCACCCGTGATGACACTAGGTTCTATTGTGAAGCCGCCCCAATTGGTGCTGAAGTGGTTGTAGGTAGCTGTAGTAGTAGTTCTCCTGTAGACACCAACGTTTCTCATGACGCCATTGTTCAGCGCATGAAAGCACAAAAGTTCCGAATTTACAGCGGGAAAGCCGGGTGCCCCTGGAAGCTGATAACGGGTGTTGTTATTGTACAGTAGACAATCCTCGATGACGAGTGAGCTATTGTGTTGTAGCGGCAAGGTGTTCCCGCTCATGACCATGATGCCAGCACCCTCATTATTGAAAATGTAACTGCGACGCAAGGTGCAGTTCCTGCAGCCCGCCTCAAAATCAAATCCGACGCCGTCAAGGCCACCATCGTGTCGGACGCCGGAGATCGAGCAGTCGGTGACTATTACATCGTCGCATAAGATCAAGGCGGCGCCACAAGACCCAAACGAACTGGTTCCGCCAACATCACGAACACTGAACCCAGCCACAGTACCTCCCGCTACATGGGTAAGTGAAAAGCCAGCGGACAGGCCACCAAAAGCCGCGCAGTCGACAATGCTGATGTTGTTGGTGGACCCAACATTACTCACACCGTTTGACACAGTGTCGAAGATGCAGTTGCTGATGCTGATGTCTTGCCAGTCAACCTGCTGGGCCGAGCCGTGGATCAGAATACCACAATTGGTAAACGAATTGCCGCGATCATCCATATCCTTGAAGTAGCAGTTGTGCACTTCGACACCGTGAAGGACCGTGTGGGGCGTCGTAGAGTTGGACAGGAGGACCCCATGGTGCGAAGTTTCGAAGCGAAGACCGCTAATGATCCAGTGCTCGACGTTGCGCAGCTGGACGCGGGTGCCGACGCGCTGAACTAGTCCCTTGATGACCGGAGCCGGCCCAACGCCATAGGCCTGCAGGCGGATCTTGCTGCCCGAAGTGCCGCTATTCGAATTAGCAGTTGGGCTTGGGTTCGGCAAAATGAGCAGTTCGTCGGTCCACGAGCTGCCGCGTTCCAGATTGATTGAATCACCAGCGGCGAAACCCTTCGTAGGGTCATCCGCGTGCTGCCGGACCCTGCCGAGAGTCGCCCAAGGTGCCTGAATCGATCCCTGGTTGGTGTCGCTGCCTCCGTTGCTCACATAGTAGTTTGGCGGTGTTTGCGCCGAGGTCAGCGAAGCCAGCAAGACCACCGCACCAAGACCGCTCAGAGACGAGATCATTCGTGCCTCCTCGTTTGTGGCTGTGAGCCGCGGAAGCTAGCAGGCCTCGCCGTGACGTCAAGGGAGGGACATGACCACGACGCATGCCTACGTCCGGGAGGTGCGCGGCCGCCCGGCAACCTCAGTTCCCAGGCGCCGGGTGAAGCCGAGCGGGCCGCGGTGTGCTGCCGGCAGAGTAGCCCCGGCGACGAGGATTCGCCAAGCGGGGGCGCGCGACGAGACGGAATCGCGACCAGGGGATTGACGGCGTTCCGCGGAACCTTAAGGTTGCGGCGAGTGAAGACCATCCCGGCCGACGAACTGCGGTGGAATCTGACGCAAGTCGCGCAGGCTGTCGTCGCAGGCGCCCGCGTGGTCTGCACGCACCGCGGCCGTCCGAAGTTCGCCCTCGTGCCGCTGGCCGACTTCGAGCGACTCGAGGGCAAGCCGTTCACCATGCCGAAGCCGAGGACCACGAAGGCAGGCAAGGCAAGGCCATGAGCGCCCGCGCACTCGAGGCTGCAGCGCTCAACATCCCGCGCGGCACCGCGAAGACGTGGGTGCGGCGGGCGCGCCTGGGTGTAGGCGCCGTCGATTCCCCTGGGCGGATGGCCATGCCGGGCGAGGGCAGTGCTGGCGACAAATGAAGCATCCCAGCAAGTGCCCAGTTTGTTGGGAGTCCGCGGACACCATATCCTCGTCGGACCTGTCGCTCGAGTGCTTCGAGTGTTCCCGCTGCGGCTTGTTCTTGCTGCACCGCGACATGGTGGAGGAGCTTGGACGGGATCCCAGGTTCGATGCATGGCCACGCCTGTCCGCGTGGCTCCGAATGCAGCGGAACAATCGCGAGTCAGGATACCCGTCTCTCGCTGAATCGCTCGACAGTCTCAGATCCTGGCTGCCTGAGCATGGCGTGCGCGAGCAGCTCGACATGCTTCTCCGTCTGGTCGAGTCGCGCAGCAACACTCTCAACGACGCGGTTCCTCTGAACCTGAAGACCGATGCCGCTTTGGTGTGGACGGGAGGACGCGAGGACATGCTGTTCCTCGTCGCCGCGGCCGTCCAGCAGGGGCGCCTCGAGAGCCTCGGGATTGACCCCCAAGACGGCCTACTCCGAGTGCGACTCACCTTTGCCGGCTACCTCCATCTGGAGGAGATCGACAAGTCGCCGCTGCGCAACGACCGTGTCTTCGTCGCCATGTGGTTCGATTCTTCTATGAGCGACGTCTACGACAACGGTCTGAGCAAGGGCATCCGCAGTGCCGGCTACTCACCGCTGCGCGTCGATCGAGAACCGGCGCACGGCGATCGCATCGACGCCCACATCCTCGTCGCGATTCGTCGGTCGCGTGCCATGGTTGCGGATGCTACAGGCGTTAGCGCCAGCGTCATGTACGAAGCCGGCTTCGCTGAAGGCCTCGGGAAACCTGTGATCTGGACCGTGCGCAAGGGCGAGCTCGGCAAGCTGCCGTTCGATACCCGCCAGCTGCTGCACATCGTGTGGGAGACGCCCGAGCAGCTGGCGAAGGATCTCCGACCGGTGATCGAGCACCGACTGGGTGCTCGTGGCCCGTCCTCGCCGAGTGGACAGTGACTGTCCAAATCGGCCGAAACTGTCCACTTCTCGCGCCTCTTCGTGCACGCTCTTGCACGCTCCTGCACGTAACACTAGAATGCTGAGAACTGAGGGCAAAGCGGCCCTACGCGCTGTTTCTCACGTGCTGCGTTCGAGCATCGCGACTGCCTCGATGTGGGCGGTCTGTGGGAACATGTCGATCGGCTGCACGGACCGCGTGCGGAAACCTGCAGTCGCGAGTGCCTGCAGGTCGCGCTGCAGCGCGCGTGGTTCGCACGAGACATAGGCGATGCGGCGCGGCCGCAGCAGGCACAGCTCGTCGATGACCACGGGCTCGAGCCCCGTGCGCGGCGGATCGATCGCGACGAGGTGGGGGCGGGGCAGCTGCCCGTGGCGGCACGCGCGCAGCCAGCTCTCGACGTGACCCGAGCGCCACTGCACGTTGCGCAGGCCGTTTCTGCGCGCGGACGCCTCGGCGTCGGAGATCGTCGCGGTCCTGAGCTCGATGCCGAGCGCGCTCCTCGCCGTGCGCGCTAGCGGCAGCGTGAGCAGGCCGCCGCCGCAGTAGAGATCCGCGACGTCGTCCTGGCTCGTCGGCGCCAGCCACTCGGTGACGAGGCGCACGAGGTGCTCGGCGCCCTCGGGTGAGGTCTGGAAGAACGTATCGGGGGAGAGCAGGTAGTGCGTTTCGAGCAGCCGTTCTTCGATGCGCGGTGGTCCCGAGACGATCGTGGTCTGTGGACCGAGCAGGCGCGAGAACTCGCCGTCGTTGCCGTTGCAGCTGATCGTCGTCGCGCCGGCTTCGTGCAGGTCGTCGAGCACGCGCTCGAGGCCAGGGATCATGGGCTGGCGCGCGACGAGCACGACGTGGGCCTGCCCCGTCATCGTCGTGCGCACGAGCACGCTGCGCAGCAGGTCGTTCGGCGCGAAGTCGGGATCCCATGCGCCGTGCGGCAGCTCGTGCAGCAGGGCCACCGCAGCCATCGCGATCGCCCACGCCCGCGGTTGGCTCGCCGGGCATTCGCGCACGGCGACGAGCTCGGGGCTGCGCAGGCGATGGAAGCACGCCTCGAGGCGTTCGTCGCGCGTGTTGCGCAGGTGCACGACGACCTTGTGGCGCTGGCCGAACGGTGGCTCCGCGGGGATCGGCGGCGCGACCTTGGGAGCTTCGTCGCCGAGGGCCCACGTGATCGCGCGCTGCAGACGCTGCTGCTTGTCCTGCAGCTGTGCTCCGTAGTCCTGGTGCTGGCGATGGCAGCCGCCGCAGGCCAGGAAGTGGGGGCAGCGCGCCGCGACGCGCTCGGGAGCGGCCTTGCGCACGGCCAGCAGCTCGCCGCGGCCGAACTTGCGCGCTGCCGACGTGATGCGCACGTAGGCGCGTTCGCCCGGGAGCACGCCGGGCACGAGGATCACGTAGTTGCCGATGCGGGCGATGCCGTCGGGTCCGTCGCCGAGGCCCTCGATGTCGACCTCGAGGCGATCGTCGCGTGCGACCGGGATGGTTCGTGTGCTCATCGGGTGGCCGAGCAAGCCTACGCCTGGGCGCCGAGCACGCACGGGCGTTCCCCGACGCAGTGACGAATCGCGTCGTCGAAGCGCGTGTAGTTTTCACGCCGGCGTCACCGGCCATTCACACGCGGATGGTGAACTCGCGTGCGTGGCAAAGAGATCCTGCACGGTGTGCCAGGTCTCGCCGCATCATAGCCGCTTTTCCATGAACAGCGTCCCGGGCACCGGGCTGTCGCAGTAGGGTGCGATCTCGACGAAGCCCATCGAGCGGTAGAGCGCGATAGCCGCGTCCATCTTGCCGGCGATCGTGTCGAGCCGCATCCTCCGGTAGCCGAGCTCGCGGGCGCGGTTCACCACCTCACTCGCCAGCGCGCGGCCGAGCGAGAGGCCGTCGGTCGTTCGCACGCCGCGGAACTCCGGTCGCACGAACAGCCGTTTCATCTCGCAGACGTCGGGCTCCAGCCGGCGTAGCGCGACGATGCCGGCGGCGGTGGCGTCGACGACTGCGAGCAGCAGCGCCCCGGCCGGTGCCGCGTATTCACCTGGAAACGAGCTGACCTCTGCCTCGAAGCCCTGGTACGTCAGTGAGAACCCGAGTGACTCGGAGTAATCCACGAGCAGGTCGCGCGCTGCGCGCCAGTCCGGCTCGTCGCGCGGTGGGGCAATGCGGATGTGCGGCTGTTCGGGCATGCGAGGGGTCAGATTGAAGGCTCGCCACCGGCTGCGCCAGGGTCGTCCGCAGTGCGCGAGAACTGGTAGGGGGGCTGCGGCGATGCCCCCCGAGGCCGCCATCGGGCATTTCCCTCGTGCATCCGGCATTCGCGCCGGTGCGCCGGCTCGTAGATTCCGGGGAGCAACCCGGCCCGTCGCGGGCACGAACTGTACGACGCGATGTCCGACGAACCCGATCCCGCTGCTGCTCCGTTCGACGCCGACCGGCTCGTCGCCGAAGGGCGATCGTTGCGGCGTCTCGCGTGTTCGTTGCTCGACGCCGGTGCGGCCGACGACGTCGTGCACGATGCGTATGTCGCGGCGCTGCAGCGACGCGACGGCGTAGGGCGCGCGGGACCCTGGTTGTCCGGCGTCGTGGCGCACCTCGCCGCGCGTTGGCGGCGCAGTGACGCGCGCCGTTCGGCTCGCGAGCAGCGCGTCGCGCGCAGTGAAGTCGACGCCACGGCAGATCCGGCTCGCATCGCCGAGCAGGCGGAGACACTGCACGCGATCGCGCGCGCCGTGCACGAGCTCGACGAGCCGTTCCGCACGGCGATCGTGCTGCGCTTCTGGCGCGACCTGTCGACGCACGACATCGCGGCGCGCCTGCACGTGCCGCACGACACGGTGCGTTCACGCCTGTTTCGCGGCCTCGAACGGCTGCGCGCCCGCCTCGACGCACGGCCGGGAGGACGCGCGGCGTGGCGCGGTGCGCTGGGCGGCTTCGCAGCGCGCGCGCCGGTGCCCGCAGCTGCTGCCGTGCTCCCCTTCTCGCTCATGGGGCTCCTCATGACCATCAAGCTCCTCGCCGGCGGCGCGGTGGCTGCTGCGCTCGTCCTCGTGTTCGCCTGGTCGCGCGAGACGCCGATCGCTCGCATGGAAGCGGCGCAGGCACCTGCCGTCACGCCGGCCGCAGCCGCGCCGGTCGAGCCCGGTCGACCGGCCGAACCGGAGCGCGAGCCTGCGCCGGCTCTTGGCGTGTCGATCGGCGCAGCGAGTGATGCCGCAGAACGGGCCGTCGGCACGGTGGCGCCGTGGCGCTTGCGCGTGCGGGTCGAGGACATCGACGCGCGGCCGCTCGCGGACCTCGTCGTGCGCGGCTGGCGACCGCGGTCGAGCAAGACGCAGCTGCCGGGCAAGGAACGTGGTTACTCGTTGGGCCACGATGGCCCCGAGCTGTTCCTGCTGCGCACGGACGCCCTCGGACGCGTGCAGACGACCGTCGATCTGGATTGCGTCGTCGTGCGCGCCGAACGCGAGCTCACGATGACGACCGAGCACTTCGCGTGGAGCCGCAACGCGGGCGAAGACACGGTGCTGATCCTGCGACCCGGGGTACCGCTGCGCGGCCGTGTCGTGCGGCACGACGGTTCAGGCGCGGCCGGAGCCATCGTCACGGCGACCGGCCACGGCATGGACACGAGCACGATGGGCGCCGCACCGTCGCCGGCACCGGTGCGCGCGGACGACGATGGCCGCTTCGAAGTCCAGCTCGTGCGGCACTCCTCGTACCGGGTCCAGGCAACTGACGGCGGTGCTTTGACCTTCGTCGCGGAGGTCAACACGCGAGACGTTCCCGTGCCCGACATCGTGCTGACGTTCCTCGGAGCGATCACCGTGCGCGGCGTCGTGAGCGACGCCGACGGCCGGCCGGTCGGCAACGCCAGCGTGCGCGTCTGGCGCGCCACTGCCGATCGGCGCCCGCAACACAACGAGGAGTCGCTGTGGCTGCGGGCCGACGCCGGCGGCTGCTTCGCGGCCGACCTGCAGAAGCACACGCGCTACGGCATCCTGGCGAGCACCGAGGTCCAGCCGCCGAGCGAGATCGTGTGGATCGAGCCGACGGTCGAACGACCGCACGCCGACGTGCGTGTCGTGCTGCCACGATTCGCGACGATCCGCGGCGTCGTGCGGAACGTGCGCGACGAGCCGGTCGCCGGCGCGCGCGTGCACGCGTCGAGCGGGCCGGTCGACGCTGCGGCTTGGCCCGAGCCCAGCCGGCGCGAACGCTTCACGACCGGCGGTGCCGTGACGACCGGCGAGGACGGCGGCTTCGAGCTGCGTGTGCATCCAGGGACGGCGTGGACCGTCGTCGTGACGCCGGATCCGGCCGAGAAGAGCCTCACGCTGCGCCGGCCCGACGTTCCACCCGGCAGCGTCGATCTCGTGATCATCGCGACCGACGACGAGTTGCACGGCTGCCCCGTCACCGGCACCGTCGCGACGGTCGAAGGCACACCCTGGAAGGAGTTCGAGGCGAAGATCGACTACGTCGACGAGGACGTCCTCGTCCCCTACCCGAGCCCGCGCACCGTTACCTTCGACGGCGCGAGCTTCACGCTGCCGCGCGAGCCCGTCGGTCGCCGGATCGCGCTCACGCTGACGCCACCGGCATCGTCGCCGTTCGCGCCGCTGCGCTTCGGCCCGTTCGACACCACGCGAGCAGGCATCCACGTCGACGTGCGCCCGCTGGCGCTGGCCAGCGTACCGGTGCGGGTGCGCGCGGCGAGCGGAACACTGCGGGCGCGGCTGAGGGTCAACATCATGCGCGCGGACGGACCTCACGCGGACACTTCGGGACGACCAGTCGACACCGAGGGCCGTGCGACGCTGCCGCGTCGCGTGCCGGGCGCCAACACGCTGTCCGTCATCGACGACTTCGAGGTGATCCACCAGCAGGACGTCACTCTGGTGCCCGGCCCGAATCCGGAGCTCGTCGTGACGTTGCCAGAAGCTGCGCCCGACAAGCGCTGATCAGCGGAACGCCGACAGCAGCTCGGCCACGCAACCCGGGCACAGGGGGAGAGGGAACCTGCCCACCCCAGGCACGCGATCATGCACCGCAGCCGCGGTGGGGGGCGTTTCCTCGGCGGGCTGCCGTGTTACAAAGCCTGTCTGCTTCGCCGTCTTCCTCCCGAATCCCTGATCCGCGTATGCGTCGACATTCTGGCTTCACACTCATCGAGCTGTTGGTCGTCATCAGCATCATCAGCCTCCTCGCGGTAGTCTTGGTGCCCGCGGTCTTCAGTTCGAACCTGGCGGCGTCCGTGCTCGCGGACTCGGCCAACCTCAGGTGGCACGGCCAGCAGCTCGAGATCTACCAGCAGAAGAACAAGGGCCTGCCAATCGAGGGAGGACACAAGTTCGTGCTCTCGACGTGGAGCATCGTCGGCAAGACCGAAGAGAACTTCATGCGCTACTTCACGCCGGGTCGCCGGGACAACGATCCCGACTATCGCAAGCTGCGAGCGCAGATCGAGCGCGGCGAGAAGATATGGGAGAACCTCGAGGGTACGAGCTCGCTCGACACGCACTACGCCGGACGCGCCAAAGAGCATCTGCGGTCGGCGGTGAGCGGGGAAGAGGAGGCGTGGATGGCGGACGACAACGAGGGCGTTTGGTCGCACGCGGACGGCACTGTCAATGTGCTGTTCTATGGCGGCGTCGTGCGCACGTACAGCTTCCTCGACCTGAAGAGTCGTGGCTATGTGCAGGGCGAGTTCGACAAGAACAACCCGATCGAAGTCGGACCCAACTCGCCAATCCCGCAGTGCAAGAAGCTCTCCTGCAACTGACCTGCGCCGAGTGACGAGCCGCTAACGCGCCCCGACGACGATCGTGTGAGATCCCGCAGCAGCGTCGACCTCGACGTCGAAGGTCGCCGCAGCGCACGCCATCGCGCACCGCAGGCGGCCGTGGGCGTTTCCTCGGCAGGCTGCCATGCTGGATTGCCTGTGTCGTCCCTCTCCGACTCCGAACGCCTGATCCGCATGTGCGCCGACTGCAGTCTGGCTTCACCCTGATCGAGCTGTTGATCGGCGAACCTGGATGCAGCAGCGTGGCGCGGCGTCAGCGCGCCGGCAGCACGTTCTCGAGCCACGGACCGGTTCCGAATGTGCGCCGCAGCCAGAAGTACTCGTTGAACGGCCGGTCGTCGGTGATGCCGAGACGCGGGTTCTGCGGCAGCAGCTCCCGCGGCTCGATGCGCCGCTCGAGCACGAACTGCCACGCGACCTCGAGCGGCATGCCGGCATGCCACTCGACCAGATCGCGCTTCGCCGCTTCGGGCATGCGCGCGATCGCCTGCGCGGTCGTCGGTGCGTGCATAGGCCAGTCGGCGGCGAGGATGTGGACCCCCGCGAGGTTCGGCGGCACGTCGGGCCCGCCCTCGAACGCGCGATACACCAGCACGTGCGGAAACGACTGCACGACGGTGTTGACGACCGCGCGCATGATCGCGTCCTCGCCGCCCGGGAACCACTGTTGCAGCAGCCCGGTCGGCGACAGCCGCGCGCGCAGCGTTGCGTAGAACTCGGCCGTGTAGAGCAGGCTCGAGCCGCCGGCCTCGACCGGCGGCGGCGGGTCGATCGTGATCAGGTCGAACTGCTCCTGCGTGCGCTTCAGAAACCGCCGGCCGTCGTCGATCACGATGCGCACGCCGGGCCGCGCGAGCACCGCGGCGGCGTCGGCCCAGTAGTAACCGAACGCATCGGCGACGCTCGGCACGAGCTCGACCGCGGTCGTGCGCCCGCCCCATGTCGTCAGCGAACGGAACGTCGTGCCCATGCCGAAGCAGATCACGAGCGTGGACTCGGGCGGCCGTTCGCGCACGACGAGCGGCAGGTGCGCCATGATCTTCGTGAGGTCGGTCAGCGAGGTGATGCCGATGCCGTTCACGAGCAAACGCCTCTTGTCCTTCTCGGGCAGACGCGCGTCGTCGACCGTGTGCGACACGACGGTCGCGACGTGGTCGCGGCGGACCTCGGCCTGCCCGTACACGCTGGGGTCTTCGTGCGTTCGCGTGATCGCGAGCGCCACGCCGAGTGCCAGGACGCCCGTACCGACGCCGAGCCGCCACGCCGGGCCGCGTTCGCGCGCGCGCGAAGCGAGCAGGAAGGCCGGGTAGGCGAGGGCACACGCGAGCAGCGTGCCCTTGACGCCGAGCGCGGGCAGCAGCGCATAGCCGGCGACGAGCGGGCCCGCGATGCAGCCGAGCACGTTGATCGCGTAGGCGACGCCGGCACCAGCGGGGTCGCCGCGCCCGTGTTCGTCGACGAGCTGCGGCGTCAGGTAGCCCAGCAGCGCCGAAATCGGCACGATGCTCGCGAGCACGATCCAGACTTCTTCGTGCCAGCGCGGGTCGTTGAGCACGAGCGGCAGCAGCGACGCGGGGAACAACAACGCGAGCAGCGTGCTGGCCGGTGCCGCGCGTTGCCGGCTCAGGTCGAACCGATAACGTGCCGAGCCGAGCCAGGTCGCGAACAGGTAGACCGTCAGCACCGCGGCGAATGCGTAGACCGTCGTCGCGAGCACCGGCGTGAACGCGCGCGTCCAGGC
>DASRJH010000030.1:0-5503 GCA_035649575.1 Planctomycetota bacterium | reverse complement strand
CGGCGCCACCGTAGACGGTGCCGGCGTGTTCGACGACGTAGTAGCGCGCGTCACCGCCGCCGTAGGAAGCGCTCATCTGCGCGACCTCGGGGTCGTGGAGCGCGAAGCCGGCTCCCGAGCACAGATGCTCGGTCATCACGGCGCGGATCGTCGCGGCGATGACCTGGTCGTCGGCCGGGCGGATCGGGCGCAGGATCCAGGTGTCCACCTCAGTTCCCCGCGGGGTCGCGCAGCGCGCGCGCCTGCTCGAGCAGACGGTCCCACTGCATCGCCGGACCCGGATCCTGCTTGTTCTGCTGCACGTGGAAGTGGCCGACGATGCCGTCGAAGGCGCGCAGCTCGTCTTCGGGCAGCACGTGGTTCACGACGCTGCCGTCCGGATTGCGCGGCACTTCGAGTCGGATGCGCGGAAACACCCGCGCCAGGCCGGCACAGAGCCGGGCCAGCGCTTCGTACTGCTGTGTCGTGTAGTCGAACTGGAACCAGGTACGGCCCTGCACTTCGCCGGACACGATCTCGGGGCGGTCGGGTCTAGCTGTGAAGTCCGGCGTCCGGATGCCGGTCTCCTGCATCCACTCCGGATACTTCATGCGCCAGCCGGTGTCATCGCGTTCGTACCAGCGGCGCATGTCGGCGTTCAGCGGCTGCGGCCAGGCACCCGGGTGGGCGATCTCGACGCCGACCGAGAAGTCGTTCGCGATCGTCGCGTGCCATGCCTTCTCGCGCAGGTCGAGAGTCTGGTAGATCGTGCCGTCGACGTCGAGCAGGAAGTGCACCGACAGGTTGCGCACGTCCTGCAGGATCTTGAAGCACTGGCGCGACGTGCCGCAGACGTCGAAGTGCAGCACGAACTGGTGCACGACCTGCTGCAGATCGGCGAGCGTCAGGCCGTTCTTCGCGGCGCGCTCCTGCATCGCCGCCGGCAAGCCGCCGCGCAGCGGCGAGTAACGCAGCTTGCCATCGGGCACGTCCTCCGGCGTGAAGACCTTGCGAGTCACGTAGGCGTCGTAGCCGCCGGGCTCGCGCCACGTGACGACGCGCGTGCCGAGGTCGAACGGCGCGCCGCAGACCACCATGCCCCGAGCAGGTGGCGCGCTGACGCACCGCACGAGCAGCAGGACGACGACCGCGGCCACACCCGTGATCCAATGGCGGCGCCGGATCTGGGAGGCGAACTTCATCGCGTGAGTGCCGGACGGGCGAGGTGGAACTGCGTCGCGTTCTGCCAGTTCTCGGCGACCGTGAGCACCTCGCCTTCGCCGTAGAGCCTGCCGATCAGCGAGACCATCGTGGGCCGGCCGCCGTCGCGTTCGCTGACGCCGGTCGGCAGCACGTAGGTCGGGTGGCCCGTCAGGTTCGTGCAGCTCAGCGTGGGGCCGCGCGTCGATGCGACCAGCACGTCGAAGGGCGCCATCGTCGCGTGCATGTCGGCACAGAGCTTCGTGCGCAGGCGGCTCGCGCGCAGGTATTCGACCGCGGGGATCGTGCGCGCGGTGCGGAAATTGTTCGGCCAATCGGTCTCGCGCTGGCCCGGAAGCTCGCCGAGATGACCCTGACGCAGGAACTCGTCGAATGCCGTCGCGGCTTCTGCGTCCAGCATCGTGAGCAGCGCGCGATACGGCGCCGACGGCAGCTGCACGGGAATCGGTGCCGCTCCGTTCTCGGTGAGCCAGGCCACGAACGCCTTCTCGTCCTCGCGACGCGGCCACTCCCGCTCCCGCTCCCGCTCCCGCTCCTGCACGATGCCGATGCGCAGACCCTTCATGCTGCGCCCGGGCTGCCAGGCGAAGTGGCTGTCGCGGGCAGCGGGGTCCTTGCCGTCGGCGCCGCGCATCGCATCGAACACGAGCGCAGCATCGACCGCCGTGCGCGCGATCGGGCCGACCTTGTCCATGGTCCAGGACAATGGCATCGCGCCATACCGGCTCACGGTGCCGAACGTCGGGCGCAGGCCCGCGATGCCGCATTCCCGGCACGGCGACACGATCGAACCGAGCGTCTCGGTGCCGATCGCGAACGGCACGAGCCCCGCGGCGGTAGCACTCGCGGGGCCGGCGGACGAGCCGCTGCTGCCCTCTTCGGGGTTGTACGGATTGCGCGTGCGGCCGCCGTGCCACAGATCGCCCATCGCGAGCGCGCCGAGCGACAACTTCGCGAGCAGCACCGCTCCGGCGTCGTGCAGCCGCCTCAGACACGTCGCTTCGACCGCCCAATGGTGGTCCTTCCACGGCGCAGCGCCGAACGTCGTCGGCGCCCCGGGCCAGCCGAACAGGTCCTTGGCGCCATACGGGATCCCGTGCAGGGGACCGCGGTCCCTGCCGCTCGCCAGCTCGGCGTCGAGTGCTTTCGCGCGTTCGAGGGCCTGTTCGCGCAGCAGGTTGACGACGCAGAACAATTGCGGATCGAACTTCGCGAGGCGACGCAGGTAGAGCTCGGTCAGCTGCTGCGACGTCACGCGCTTCTTGCGCAGCAGGCTCGCGAGATCGGCAATCGACAGGAACGCGAGATCCGTCTCGGCTGCGGGCAGCGCGACGTCGGGCCGGATCGGAAACGGCACGCGAGGCACCGGCTCGGCCCGTACCTGCCCGACCGGCAGTGGATCGAAGCTCGCGCAGGGCGGCAGCTCGAACGGCACCGGCAGCTGGCGCATGGCCGCGTAGTGGTTGCGCTGCTCGGCGAGCCCCTTCTTGGCCATCTCGCGTTCCTCGGCCGTGAACTCGAGGCCGACCAGGCGTGCGACGGCCGCCATGTCTTCGGCGTCATCGGGTGGGGAGCCCGTCGCGGCGACTCCCACGGGCAGGGCGCCGATGCCGAGCAGGAAATCGCGCCGGGAGGCGGAGGCGGGAGGGGGTGTCGTCATGATTCACCGAACCGACAGGGAATGGCCAGGACACGGCTACCTGGGCCGGAGCCGGTCGCTATTGTGCCGGCGCCCCGCACCGATCAAAGCCTCACACCGGCTCCGCAATGCTAGCGATCCGTTCCGGCCACGTTGGCGTTCTCTTCATGTTCGCGGTTGCCCTCGTGGGCCAGGCGCCTGTCCCCGAAGCGGCAGCCCCCGAGACGCCGGCGCCGGCGTTGGACCTGAAGCCGCCGCCGGGCATGGAGCTGATCGCGAAGAAGGATCTGCTGGCCCATGCGACCTGGCTGGCCAGGGACGAGATGGGGGGGCGCTTGACCGGTTCGCCGGGGCAGGAGCTCGCCGCGGGTTTCATCCAGGCGCACTTCGAGAAACTCGGCCTCGAACCGCTCGGCGACGAGCAGAAGAACGGCCGCGGGTACTTCCAGCGCTACGGCATCAATCGCACGCACGTGTTGCCGAACACGACGTTGAAGCTCGGTTCCCTGACGCTGCCACGTGGTTTCGCGGTGCTCGGTGGCCGGCCCGTCGACGTGAGCGTGAAGGGCAAGCTGAGTTTCTGCGGTCTCGGTCGCACGCGCGGCAAGGCGGCTGACGTCGCGACCGAGGCGAGTCTCGAGGGCCAGGTTGCCGTCGTCGCGATCAAGCCGCCGCGCGGCCGCGTCGACAAGCCGCTGAGCATCGAGCAGAAGTTCGGGATGTCGTTCGCGTCGTTCGGCCAACTCGGCCGGATGGCACAGGCACTCGAGAAGAAGGGCGCAGTCGCGGTGCTCTTCGTGCAGATCGAGGATCCGATGGGTCTGTCGGACGTACTCAACTACCTGGCCCTGGCTCCGGGCAAGGACTCGCTGTCGCCGCGCTTCCAGGGTGCCGGCAACGACATGGAGATGCTCGCGGACCTGGTCGCCACGGGCGGCGGCGCGCCGGCACTCGTGCTGTCGGTGCAGGCGAGCGCGCAGCTGCTGCAGGAGATGGCAGTCGATCGCGAGGCGCTGGTCGTGTTCTGCAAGGGCGAAGGCGAATGTCCGGCCAGCAAGGCCGACGTCGCGGCCGAGTTGACGATCGCGGTCGCACGCGATGTCGCGGCCACGGCGAGCAACGTCGTCGCCGTGCTGCGCGGCAGCGATCCGAAGCTCGCCGCGGAAGCCGTGGTGTTCTCGGCGCACATGGACCACGTCGGATTGCGCATCGACGGCGAGGTGTTCAACGGCGCCGACGACAACGCGTCGGGGACGGCGGGACTCATGGCGATCGCGACCGCGTTCGCGAAGGCCGGGACGAAACCGCGCCGCAGCGTGATCTTCCTGTCGGTCTCGGGGGAAGAGCTCGGGCTCTGGGGCTCGGCCTTCTTCGCCGACCATTCGACCTGGGACGTCGCGAATGTCGTCGCGAACGTCAACACCGACATGATCGGGCGCAGCGGCCCCGAGTCCGGTCCCGACGAGATCCTGATCACGCCGAGCTACCGCCATCGCATGTACTCGACGATCGCGCGCGACGCGGCCGGCTTTGCCGATGCGCTCGGTGTCACCTGCACGTCGGGCGACAAGTACTACGAGCGCAGCGATCATTACAACTTCGCGAAGAAGGGCATCCCCGTGGTGTTCTTCTGCAACGGCGAGCACGAGGACTACCACCAGGTCAGCGATACCGCCGACAAGCTCGACGGGGCCAAGATGGAGCGCATGGCGCGGCTCGCCTACTGGACCGGCTGGAACGTCGCGAACGCGGACGACCGGCCGCGTGTGCTGGGCCGGCGCGAGAAGTGGCGCTAGGCTTGGCGTGAGTCGGAGCTTGCTCCGGCTGCCTGGCCGATGAAAGAGAACCTGCCGCCCGAGATCGCGCGTTTCCTCGCCGTCGGCGCGTTCGCCGTGGTCGGCGCCTCGGCGGACCGCGACAAGTACGGCAACAAGGTCCTGCGCTGTTATCTGCAACACGGCCTGCCCGTCGTCGCAGTCAACCCCAAGCTCGAAACGGTCGAGGGCGTGCGCTGCCATGCATCGCTCGCGGCGGTACCGGGCCCCGCGCGCGCCGTTTCGGTCATCGCACCGCCGGCCGCGGCCGCTGCGATCGTTGCTGATGCCCTGCTGGCCGGCGTGAAGCACCTGTGGTTCCAACCGGGCGCCGAGGACGCTGCCGCGGTCGAAGCCGCTCGCAAGGCCGGCATCGAGGTGATCGCCTTCGGACCGTGCGTGCTCGTCGTGCTCGGTTTCCGCGATATCTGAGTATCGGATCACGCTCGCGCCGCTGCTCCGTTGCCCGGCGGCCGCGGGCCCGATAGAGCTTGTGCCATGTCCCTCGTGCACACGACGCGGGCCGCCGTGGAGGAGCTGCAGCGTCTGCAGTTCTCGCCTCCGGTTGCGTGCGTCTACAACCCGCTCGACTACGCCTGGGAGCTGCACAAGGCCTGGCTCGAACGCTTCGGCATTGGCCCGAAAGAGGTGTTGCTGCTCGGCATGAACCCCGGGCCGTTCGGCATGGTGCAGACCGGCGTGCCGTTCGGCGAAGTCGAGGCCGTTCGCAGCTGGCTCGGCCTGCGCGGCGAGGTGCGGCGGCCCGCTCGCGAACACGCGAAGCGGCCCGTGCTCGGCCTCGACTGCCCGCGCTCCGAAGTCAGCGGGCATCGGCTGTGGAGGTGGGCCG
>DASRJH010000029.1:0-5702 GCA_035649575.1 Planctomycetota bacterium | reverse complement strand
ACGGTTGCCGAACGCGACCACGGCGCCGCCAACGACCACCGGTGCGAGCCGGCGCACGGCCGGGCTTCGCTTGACCGCCTGCGCGTCGTCGAGCGTCAGGTCGCGCGAGGTCTCGCCGAGCAGCGGCGGCGCCGAACCGGTCGTCTCGCTGCGGCCCGGCAGCACAATCACGAGGTTCGTGCCGAGCGCGTCGAACTGGCCGACGACGTAGTGGCGCGCCGCTTCGCCGAGCCACGTGAGCACGACGACGCCCGCGGTGCCGATCGCCATGGCGAGAGCGATCAAGAGCGTGCGCGCGGGCTGCGACCGCAGACTCTGCAGGCAGAAACCGACGCGGTCGCCGAGCTTCATCTCGGTTCCTCGTTGTGTTCGGGCCCGCGGCCTTGGCCGACGTCGCCGACGAGGCGGCCGTCGTCCATGCGCAGGCGCCGGTGCGCCCGCGCGCCGAGCTCCTGGTCATGCGTGACGACGATCAGTGTGATGCCCCCGTCGTGCAGTTGCTCGAGGATCCGCACGACCTCGTGACCCGTCGTGCGGTCGAGGTTGCCCGTCGGTTCGTCGGCCAGCAGCAGATCCGGTCGCGTCACGGTCGCGCGCGCGATCGCAGCGCGCTGGCGCTGTCCGCCCGAGAGCTGGTCGGGCAGATGGTGACCGCGGTCGAGCAGCCCGAACGCCCGCAGTTGCGCCGTCGTGCGCTCGCGCCGTTCGGCCGGCGGCACCTCGGCCAGCACGAGCGGCAGCGCCACGTTCTGCGCCGTGGTCAACCGCGGCACGAGGTGG
This sequence comes from Planctomycetota bacterium, assembly GCA_035649575.1. GTDB lineage: Bacteria > Planctomycetota > UBA1135 > UBA1135 > UBA2386 > DASVAL01. The sequence continues at coordinate 4,922 of DASRJH010000029.1, read as the reverse complement.
AACGCCTGGAACACGAACCCGATGCGCAGCCTGCGCGTGCGCGCCTGGGCCACGTCGTCGAGCGCCGTCACGTCCTGGCCATCGAGCAGATAGGTGCCGCGCGTCGGTCGGTCGAGCAGGCCGAGCACGTGCAGCAGCGTCGACTTGCCGGAGCCCGACGGGCCCATCAGCGACAAGTACTCGCCGCTCCTGATCCGCAGGTCGACTGCGCGCAGCGCCTGTACAGCCTGATCGCCGACCTGGAACACGCGATCGACGCCGCGCAGCTCGATCACGGGCGCCCGCCGCCTCCTTCGAGGTGCACTTTGATCCCGTCCGCGAGCCCCGCGTGCGCGCCGACGATGCGCTGTCCGGCGGCGAGACCGCTCGTGACCTCCGTGAAGCGCCAGTTCGCGAGCCCGACCTCGATCGTGCGCGTGGCCAGAGTCCCGTCGTCCTGCACGACGAAGACGACGGAACCGTCGCGCAGACTCTCGGTCGGCACGCGCACGACGTCGGTGTGCGTATCGATCAGGATCTCGACGTCCGCCGAGTAGCCCGGCAGCAGCTTGCTGTCGCCGGGCGGGTCGACGAACTCGATCTCGACGTCGACCGTGCGCGCCTGCTTCTCGCGATCCAACACGTAGGGCGCGATGCGCCGCACGCGCCCCGCGAACTGTCGCTTGCCGAAGGCGTCCAGCGTGACGCGCGCCGTCATGCCGACCTGCACGCGTGCCGCGTCCACTTCGTCGATCGGAGCCGACACGTAGGGTGCAGCCTCGTCGATCAGGTCGATGGCCGGCGGCGTCGGGATGCCCACGGGAGACGGGGTCACGAACTCGCCGACCTCCCCATTGACCTCGGCGACGATGCCCGCGAACGGCGCGCGCAGCGTCATGCGCGAGATCTGCGCCTCGATCGACTGCACCTGCTTCTGCCGGGTCAGCGCTTCCGCAACGGCGCCGCGCTCCCTCGCGCGCTCGGCCCTCGCCTGGCTGACCGCGCGGTCGACGACGTCGCCGGCGCCGATCTCCTGCTGTTGCAGCTCCTCGGCGCGTTTCGCTTCGCGCTCGGCCAGCTCGGCCTGCAGTCGCGCCTGTTCGGCCAGCGCCGTCGCGCGTTCGACTTCGCTGCGCGCGAGTGCGAGCTGCGCTTCGAGGTCTTCGCGCCACAGCTCGAGCAGCACTTGCCCCTCGACTACGCGGTCGCCCTCCTTGACCAGCAGCCGCTCGACCTGGCCGCCGGTGCTCGGCGCGAGCTTGGCGCGGCGGTTGGCTTGCACGGTGCCCGCGCGCGTGTTCGCGACCGTGGCTTCGACGACGCCGCGCGCGACCTTGTGCACGGTGACGGTCGGCGGCTGCTCTCGCGTCAGCAAGACGCCGCCGAGCACGAGCCCGCCGAGTAGCAACGACCAGAACAGCAGGCGGCGAAGGGTCTTCAAGGCAGGCCGTGAGCGTAGCCTGCGCGCCAGGCGATCGCTCGCTCTGTCGCGCAGCGCGACGGTCTGCGAGACTACGGGCAATGCGCGCTGCTGTTGTCTTGTTCGTCCTGCTCGCGATCGCCGCCGCCGCCGGCTGGTGGCTCGTGACCAGCGATTCGGAGACCCCTCCTGCAGGCGCGGAGACCGCGCCGCGCGCCGCCCGGACGGTGCCCGTGCCCACGCCCGAACGCAGCCAGGTCGCGCCGGGCGAACACCCCGCGAGTGCGGAGCCGCCACCGAACCAGCCCGAGGTGGCGCCCACGGTGCCACCAGCTCTGCCGCTGCCGCCGGTTGCGGGGCGGAGCCAGGTGGAAATGACCGTGCGCGACCTGCAGAACCTCGCGGCCGTGCGAGCCTTTCGCTGGCGCTTTCGCAGCGACGGACCCGAACAACGCGGTGAGGGTGCCGACGGGCGCGCAACGCTGGACCTGCCGAACGCCGCGCGCGGCGAGCTGCTCGTCGAGGCCACGGGCTACTCGCCGTTCGTGCGGCCCCAGTTCGCGACGGTGGCCGAAGGGATCACCGCCGTCGACGTGCTGCTGACTCCGACCGTCCCTGCCGCGGGCATCACGTTGTTCGTGCACGACACCGCGCTGAAGCCGATCGCGAACGTGCGCGTCGATGCGTTCGTACTGACGAACGAGTCGCGCGAGACCGCCTGGCATCACGGCAAGGCGCTGTGGGCTCGCCGCACCGCGGCACCCGATGGACGCTACAAGCTGCCGCCGCTGCCCGCGGGCGAGTACGGCATTCGCGTCGCTGCGACCGACGCCGACGGCAATCTCGAACCACTGCTGCCATACTCGCGCACGTTCGTGCTGACCGGCGACAACGGATACGTCGAGGACGTGACGCTCGAACCGGGCTGCCTGCCGGCCTTCGACCTCGTCGACAGCGCCGGCGCGTTTCTCGACCCGCAGCAGGTCGGGGCCACCGTGACGCTGCAGCTGCGTCTGCCCGGCGGACCTGAAGTGCCCCGCATGTGGGTCGTCACGAGCGGCCAGACCGCGGCGATGGCAGTCGGGGCGCTGCCCGGCGTGGGCCCGGTTCGACCCGCGGAGGCATTGCCGGCGGGCACCTACTCGCTCGAAGTGTCCGTCGCGGGCAGGCTGCGCCTGCAACAGTCGGTGACTCTGCGCGCCGGCGAGCGACAGCAGGAACGGTTCGTCGTGCCGTAGCGCACTGCGTCAATGCGTGTCGAAGCCGCCGGCGCGGCGCATCTCACCGTCGAATCCCACGAGGGTCGCGAGACCCACCACGACCACCGCATCGATGAAGACCGCCGCATCGAAGAAGCCGTACACGAGCATCCCGACCGCGTGCATCCCGAGCAGACACCCGACCGCGCGCAGCGGGTCCCGGATTCGATCCGGCACAGCTTGACGCCACCAGATGCCGCAGCAGATGCCAGCGCCGGCGGTGGCTGCCCACATGACTCGCGTTCCCGCGAGCGCGACCACGGCGAACACGAAGAGAGCTGCGGCGAGCCGCCGATTGCCGTTGCGGCGATGGTTCGCAATGTTCGTCAAGACCTGCTGGCGCTTCTGCGCCCACGCGGCGTGCAGGCGATTGCGTTCCTCGGCCGGCAACGCCTTGAACCACGCGTCTTCCTCGCGTTGGTCCCGGCCGTGCGCGCCGGCGTCGTACTCGATCGGCAGAGGATCTCGCGGTTGCTTGCCGCCCTTCATGATGGCCGCGTCGGCCGCGCGCACGGCGCTCACGGCGCGCTGCTGCCGTTCCTTCTTCTCCTCGCGGTGCACGACCTCCGCGACGAGACTCGTCGCCGGCGCGTGGGCCGCGATTTGCGCCTTCAGATCGCGGAGGGCCTGTTCGGCGGCAGGATCCGCTTCGGCCACCGGAGCCTCCTGCGTCTCCACGCTCGGGAGCGCTGGTGCCGGCGCGGCCGGCGGGTGTGCCGCATCATCGATGAGCTCGCCAGGATGCAGGATCCGCTTTTCCTCGGGCAACGGAGCCCAATCGTCGGCATGGGGATCGACGGGATCGGGGTGGACGGCGTCGGTCTGGTCGGCGGCGGTCATGAGCCCTCCTGCTGCTTCTCTTTCGACCGCGAACGCCTGCGACTGCGGTCCCGATCCGGTCTCCCCCACGGCATCGTCGATTGCAGGGACTCACCTCGGGAAAACGCGTGACGCACCACACCCTCGCGACGGCGGGGATTGGTCCTGGCACGGCTTGCCCTACCATGGGGCCTCCCGCGATCTCGACTTCATGCGTTTCCTGCCCGAACCGGACAGCGTCCCCATGGCCAGAGCACCCGATCACCCGGGCTGGCGGTGGCTGCTCTATGCGAGTGCGTTCGCGACGGCGCTCGCCGCGACCTGGCCGTGGATCTGCGTCCGCTTCGACCGCCTCTGGGGCGAACTAGTCGGCCCGCCGGGTTGGCAGACGTCGACCGGGTTCACGTGCTTCTGCACCAGCCTGCTCGTCGGCGTGATGACGCTGGCCGAAACGCGGACGCCGACTTCGCGAACAGCCGTGCGCCCCGGCAGCCTGCTGATCGTGCTCGTGGCCGCGTCGTGCCTCTTGCTCGAGTTGTGTGACGGTCCCGGTTGGCTGCGTGGCGCCACCGCGCGGTGGACCTGGGCCTTCGTCGTCGCCGCGGTGTGCGTGCCGGTGCTGCTCGTCGCGTGTTTCATCCGCTGGGCGGCCGTGAGACGCAGCGTCTGAGCCGCGCCGCGCGTGCGGCAGCGCCTACAACTCCTCGGGTCCGCCGACGTACCCGAGGAAGGCACTCGCCGCGACGACGAGCGGGCTCGCGAGATAGACCTGGCCCGGTCCCGAGCGACCGGGGAAGTTGCGGTTGATCGCCGAGACCGTGACCTCGTCGGCCGTGAACGACACGCCGGGTCCGGCCTTGATGCAGGCGCCGCAGCTCGGGTCGATGAGCTCGACGCCGGCCTGCTCGAACAAAGTCACGTAGCCCATGCGCTCGGCGTACTCGCGGATGCGTTGGCTGCCGAACTGGATGTAGGTCTTCGCGGCGAGCGTGCGCCCTCTGTCGAGCGCCCTGCGCACGACCGAGGCATACATGTCCATGTCGGCCTTCTTGCCGCCCGTGCACGAACCGCCGTAGGCGATGTCGATCTCGACCTTTCCCTTCTGGGCGCGCAGCTCGCGCAGCGGAATGCCGTTGCGTGGATCGCCCGGCAGAGCAATGGTCGGCTCGAGTGCGACGAGGTCGATGTCGAACGTCTTGCAGTAGAGAGCACCCGCGTCGGCCTTGACGATCTGCCGGCGCAGCTTCGCGCGGTCCGTGCCGCGCAGCGTCGCGATGTAGTCCACGACGACTTCGTCGGCTTCGATGATGCCCGTGAAGCCGCCGGCTTCGACAGCCATGTTCGTCAGCGTCGCGCGTTCGTCGAGCGACATCGCGGTCACTGCGGGGCCAGCGAACTCGAGCACCTTGCCGATGCCGGCGCCGGTCTTGAAAAACTGGTCGCTG
>DASRJH010000028.1:0-18426 GCA_035649575.1 Planctomycetota bacterium | reverse complement strand
GGAGCGGCCAGGGATTCGTGCGACGGCGGGCGGCGGGCGGCGGCTGGCTGCGTTCGATCTTGAGGCTCTGCAGATCCAAGTGGGCAGTGAAGGCGTGCGAAAGCATGAGGTATAGCGCGCCCACGCTCGAAATGCCGCCGTCGGGCCGTATGGTTCGGTCCATGGTCCTGCCGGTCGTGCGCCGCATCCTAGCGCCTGTGGAACTCGCCGAGACCCGCGAGCCCGACCTCGGGTACGCGATCGCTCTCGCGGCGCAGATGCGGGCGCAGTTGCTGCTGCTCGCGGTCATCGACACGCCGGCCACCGTGAACCTGATCGGACGTCACCGCGCGATGGCCGGCGAGAGCGGCGACTTCGACAAGGCGTTGCAGGACGAAGTGCAGCACATGCTGCAACAGCTCGTCGACAAGGCCGCCGAGGCCGGTGTGCACGCGCTCGGCCACCTGACGGTCAGCGAGGACGTCGAGGAGGAGATCCTCAAGGAGGCGCTCGTGCGCAAGGTCGATCTGATCGTCGTCCGATCGCGCGGGCGCAGCGGGTTCATGAAGGCCCTGCTCGGCAGCACCGCGGGCGAGATCTTGAAGGCAGCCCCGTGCCCGGTCCTGGTGGCGCGCACATGAAGGGCAACGGCGGCAGCCGTGGCAAAGCAGCAGGTGGCGGTGCCGACCGTCGTGCGGCGGGTCGCGCGAACGCGCGCGTGCGCGCGGAGCACGGCGGCCCGGTTGCGGCCGAAGGTCCGTTCCTGGTCAAGGCCGCCGACCTGCGCTGGACCTGCCCGCCGATCAAGGCCTCGGGCACGCCGCCGACCGCGGCGTTCCTGCTGGGCCAGGACCGGCCGATGGCTGCCTTGCGCACGGGCCTGTCGATCCACGCGCAGGGTTACAACCTGTTCGTGTCCGGGCTCATGGGTTCGGGGCGTTCGGCCGTCGTGCAGCTGCTGCTGCGCGACATCCAGCCGGTCTGCCGTCGTGTGCCCGACCGCGTCTTCGTGCACAATTTCCGCGAGCCGCACCGCCCGTTGCTCGTCTCGCTGGCGTCGGGGCGCGCGACCGCGTTCCGCGACGAGTTGCACGAGCTGGGTCGGATCCTGCATCGCGCGCTACAGGCCGCGTTGCGATCGCGGCCGCATCGCATGTCGCGCAGGGTCGTGATGCGCGCGAGCAGCACGCGCGAGCAGCGCATCCTCGACGCGTTGCAACGTCAGGCCCAGAAGCAGGACTGCTCGCTCGTGCGGTTCCAGGCCCAGACCGGCACCTCGACGGCCGACATCTACCCGGTCGTCGACGGCGAACCGATCACGCTCGACGCGCTGTCGGCACTGGCGATCGAGGGCAAGGTCACCGAACAGCAGCGCACGCACCTGCTCAAGCAGCGCGAGCAGCTGCTCGAGCGACTCGACGAAGTCAACCAACGCATCCGCGAGGAGCAGACCCGGGTCGAGAGCGAGTTGAGCGCGATGGACCGGCAGCTCGCGTGGAGGGTCCTGCAGGCGCAGACCAAGGAGTTCCTGCGCCGCTGGCCGCAACCCGAGGTCGCCGACTGGATGGATGCAGCCGGTGAGTTCGTCGAGCGGCACCTGACGCAGTTCATCTCCATCGAGACGAACATCGACGAAGAACACAAGCTCTCGGAAGCGCCCGCCGCTCCGCCCGGCGAAGCGCGCTTCGCCGAGTTCACGAGCAAGATCGTGAAGACGTCGTTCACCGACACGTGCCCCGTCATCATCGAGACGAACCCGACCTACGCGAACCTGTTCGGCACGATCAGCACGCCGCCCGATGGCAACCCGGGCGTGCAACACATCGCGCCGGGCGCGATGCTGCGCGCCGAAGGCGGCTACATCGTGTTGCGCTGCCTCGACGTGCTGCGCGAGAACGGCGTCTGGCACCAGCTCAAGCGCGCGCTGCAGACGGGCCACCTCGAGATCCGCGAGTTCGATCAGAGCTCGGGCACGCAGACCGGGTTGCTGCAGCCCGAGGCGATTCCGATCGACATCAAGGTCGTGCTGATCGGCGAACCCGGCGTCTACGATCAGCTCGCGGCCGAGGACAGCCAGTTCCCGCAGATCTTCAAGATCCACGCCGAGTTCGACAGCACGATCCCGGTCGACGAGCAGAACCTCACGCGTTACGCGGACTACCTGCAGTGGCTCGTCGTCACGCACAAGCTGCGTCCGTTCTCCGCGGGCGCGATGGCGGCCGTTGCCGAATACGGAGCCCGGGCCGCGGGCAGACGCGACCGGCTCATCACGCGCTACAGCGAGCTCGGCGACCTCGCACGCGAGGCATCGCACCTGTGCGAGAACACGGGTGCCAAGACCGTGGGCCGCGAGCACGTCGAAGTCGCGGTGCGCATGCAGCGGCAGCGCCACGACCTGCCGCAAGAGCTGACGGAGCGCGACTACGCGTCGGGTTACATGCGCCTTTCGACGACGGGCCATGCCGTGGGGCAGATCAACGCGCTGACCGTGCTGAACACGGGCACCATCGAGTTCGGCCGCCCGTGCCGCATCACCTGCAACTCGGGCGTCGCGACGACGCAGCGTTCGGGACTCATCAACATCGAGGGACTCGCGAACCTGTCGGGTCCGATCCACGACAAGGGCGTGATGATCCTCGAGGGCTTCCTGCTGCAGGAATACGGCCGCGACGGGCCGCTCTGCATGCAGGCGACGATCTGCTTCGAACAGCTCTACAACGGTGTCGAGGGCGACTCGGCGTCGCTGGCCCAGCTGCTCGCGCTGCTCAGTTCGCTGAGCGACGTGCCGCTCGCGCAGGGTTTCGCGATCACGGGCTCCGTGAACCAGAAGGGCGAAGTGCAGGCCGTGTCGGCCGTGAACGAGAAGGTCGAGGGGTTCTATCGCCTCTGCCGCGCGCGCCGGCTGACCGGCAAGCAGGGTGTCGTGCTGCCGCGCGCGAACGTGGGCGATCTGATGCTCGACCAGGAAGTCGTCGAAGCCGTCGAGCGCGGGGACTTCAGCGTCCACGCGGTCGGCAGCGTGCAGGACGCGATCGAGGTGTTCACGGGCTTGCCGGGTGCCGAAGTCCTGCTGCGCGTGAAGAAGGCGCTGCAGTCGCTGCGCGGCATCGCGTGGCGCGGCGAAGGTCCGGTCCCGGGTCCGGCTCGCTGAATCAGCTCGTCTTCCTGGCTTGGCGCCGCGTGGGCTGCGTCTTCGTTTCGGTGCGCTCGCGGCGCGGCTGCGGCTCGAGCACGAGATCCTTCAGCGGCGCCTGGGCCGGCGCATGCTCGATCTCGCGGTCGTATCGCTTGCCGAGATCGGTCAGCGTCTGCCGCAGATCCTGCGACATGTCCGCGAGGTGTCGCAGCGGCGCCGTGATCGCGAGCAGGCTCTGACGCTGCGCTTCGAGCTCCTGCTGCTGCTGGAGCAGGCGCGGTTCGCAAGCCGAGAGCTGCGCGCGCAGCGCTTGCAGGAACGCCTTGCGCAGGCCGGCCCCGAACACCTCGAGCAGGGTCCTGGCGGTCTGTGGTCCGAGATCCCGGCGGAACTGCGTGACGCATTGGTGCAGGAAGAGGCGCCCGGGCTCGCCGAGCCGCGCGGCCTTGTCCCTGCCGGGGATCTTGGTGCCGGGCTTCGTTGCAGGGCCGAACAGGCGTTCGCGCACGCGATCGAGCGGACGGAACGCGACCAGATCGAGCACCCCCCTCTTGATCGGGATCGCGCCGACGTCGACGGGGACCGTGGCCGCGCCGGACCAGAGGACCGGGCCTTGCTGCGCGAATGTCCTGGCCCTGAGTTCGCGCAGGTCGATGCCGGCACGCCGCACCAGCTCGTGCACGCCGTCGGGCAGGTCGAGGCCCGCATCCACCTGCGCCTGCTGCTGGTCGAATGCGCGCATTCCCGCCGCGAGCACCTCCTCGCGGTAGTCGTGCACGAGCGGCGTCCATTGCCCCGCCACGAGCCAATCGAGGCTCTGGCTCGAGAGGAACCACGTATCGATCGAAGCGCCGAGGATGCGCAGCAGCTTGGCCCCGGCGTCGCGCGCGCAGCGTTCGACCTCGGCGGCGATCTCGCGCTCGGTTCGCGCGAACACCTGCGCCCAATCGAGCTGCAGCGCCTGCGCCATGCGCTTGCGTTCGGCTTTCACGAACGCGAGCTGGTCGTCGACTTCGGCAAGCTGTGCCTCGAGCCGCGCCGTGACGTTGCCCGTGGCGTGTTCGGTTGCTTCGGCGAGCAGCGAGTGCGCGCGGTGCAGCGAGTCGCGCAGGAACGCCGTCAGGTAGTCGGAGCTCGCGAGGTAGTCCGCGAGATCCTGCCGGAACGAGCGGAAACCGGGCGGCGCCTGCTCCGGCTGTTTCTGCAGCACGCTGCTCGCAGCGCGCATCAGGTCGACCGGATACATGCGCACGCGCCCCTCGGCCGCGGCGCGCTGCATCGGGGCCGACATCGCGAGCTGTTCGAACGCGCGCAACACCGCTTCGGGCTGGGACTGCTCGAGACTCGGCACGAGCCTGCCGTCGGGCGACAGGTCGCGCTTGTGGGAGTCGATGTTGACGACCAGGAAGATGCGCGAGAACAGGTCCAGCAGCTGCTCGAACTCGGTGAACACCTGCTCGAGGAACAGCGTGTCGCTCTTGACCACGAAGATCGCGCAGGCGGCCGAGTGGCGGAAGTCGCGCGTCATGCGGTCGTAGCCGAAGCGCATGCGCGTGTACAGACCCGGCGTGTCGACGAGCACCGCGCCGGTCGTCGCGAGCTCGGTGCCGGGCACGCGCACCTCGACCGACCGGATCGCGACCGGGAAGTGCTCCTGCGGGTCGAACGCGACGCCACCCTGCTCGGCGCGCCGGATCGCCTGCGCGAGCTCGCCGTGGGCCTTCTCGATGTGGTCGTGCAGCTCGCGGGCCGCCGCGAATGCGCGCGTCGTGCCGTCGTAGCTCGTGACCGTGTACGAGCGTTCGTCGCCGGCGCGAACGAACACGAGGCACGGATACGCGGGCAGGCTCGATACCTCGCTGACGTAGGCCGCGGCGATCGCGTTCATCAGCGTCGACTTGCCGCTCTTGAGCGGACCAAAGATGAGCACGTAGGCCTGCTGCTCGGCGACCTTGTCGCACAAGGCTTCGAGCTGGTGTTGCAGATCGAGCAGTGGCGCGTGCAGCGAGTTCGCCGGCGTGTGCGCAGCGGCGCCGATCGCAGCGGCGGCGGCCGCGAGGTCGTGCAACACCGGACGCAATGTCGCGTCGAACTGCTTGCAATAGGTGCCGAGCTGGGTGCTCATGCGAGGTGGCGGCTCTCCTGCGAGGCGAGGGCACTGATCCGCCGCGCCAACCGGCAGGCGCGTCGAGGTCGACGATTGGAGCGAGCCGCGCGCCGGAAGGGAGAGGCTGACGCAGGTTTTGTTCTGCACACGGTGTGGAGAACTCCGCGCGTTGTCACTTGACAGGCAGCAGCGGCAGCTCGTCGGCGCGGCTGTGGTGCCACACGAATGCGCCCGTGTTGGCGTCGACCTCGCCCGGCACGACGCGCACCTGATCGGCAGTCACGCGGGCCCGCAACTCGTCAGAGTTCGCGAGCAGATGTGCGCGCTGCGACAGCACGAGCGCCCTTCCGAGCGTGGTCTCGCTGCGCCGGGCCTCGGCGCGCAAGCCCTCGAGGCGTTGGGCAAGGGCATCTTGCCTTGGCTCGCCGCCGGTCCGCACGTCGGTGCGAGCTGGAGTCAGTGTCCTGCAAGTCGTGTGCGCAAGGATGAGCACGAGCGAGAGCCGTTCCTCGCGCACGAGCCGCTCGAGCAGGCTGATCGACTCGGGGCTCACGAAGGGTCCCGGCGTGCTGATCAGCAGCACGTCGCGGCGATGCAGTCCGAGCACGGCCGGGACGTCGAGGTCGGCATCGGCGCACGTGAAGACCGCGCAGACGTAACGGCCGGCGCCACCTGGGCGTTCGGGCGCGGGTGCGGGGCGGCCCGCGTCGCGGGCGGACAGCCAGGCGGCGTTGCCGGCGCGGATGTGCAGCCAGGCGTCGAGCGGCCGCAGCACGGGCAAGGGAGCGTGGGTGGGGGCAGCTGCCGGACGCCTGGGGTCGGCGGGGGACTTGCAGGGATCGGTCGAGGGCCGCTGTTGTGCAGGCAGCCAGGCGAGGCCGAATGCCAGGACCATCGCGGCGCCTCGCGCCCAGACTCCCTTTCTCGCGAGGCGCATGGGGACTTGTCGACATCGACGACACTCCAACTGAAGGCGCGGCGACTTGACGCATTCCCGCGAGTGGGGGATCGTGGCCGCGTGGGCTCCGGGTCCGGGGCGCAGCTCGCGTTCCTGCTCGCTCCCGTACCCGTGCGCGCCCATCGACCAGCGGCGACCATCGGAGCAGTCACGTGCACGCCATCGGCTCTGCTTCCTGCTGCACCCGCCGCGATTTCCTGTGGCGAGCGGGTTGCTGCAGCGCTCTCGCGGTCGCCGACGCGCTCCCGTTCGCGGCGACGATGGCGCAAGACCCCGTGCACCCGCCCGGCGTCACCGGCGAAGTCCACGCCGCGATCGGCCGCGGGCTCGACTGGCTCGCGCGCAACCAGGCGAACGACGGCAGCTGGCGCAGCACCGGCGTTCATGGCACGTATCCGGCGGCGATGACCGGGATGGCCGGCATGGCGCTGATCGGCAGCGGATCGACGCCGACGCGCGGCAGGCTCTACAAGCCGGTGCGGACCGCGTACGCGTTCCTGATGAAGCACGCGGATCGAGAGAGCGGCCTCGTGTCGCTGCCCGCCGAGGAGAGTCGCACCATGTATGGCCACGGCTTCGCGACGTTGTTCCTCGCCTCGGTCTACGGCATGGAAGAGGACGTGCGGGAGCAGGAGAAGCTCAAGCGCGTGCTCGACAACGCGGTCGGGTTGATCGCGGCGGCGCAGTCACCGGCCGGCGGCTGGAACTACACACCGACGTCCGGCGGCGACGAGGGCAGCGTCACGATCACGCAGGTCCAGGCGCTGCGCGCGTGCCGCATGGCCGGCATCGTCGTCGACAAGAAGACGATCGATCGCGCGATCGACTACATCCGCCGCTGCCAGAACCCGGACGGCAGCATCAAGTACAGACTCGGGCAGGGCGGCGCCGGCCGCGCCCCGATCACAGCGGCCGGCATCGCGGTGCTCTACAACGCCGGCGTCTACGACGATCGGCAGTTCGTCGAGAAGGCCGTCGAGTACTGCAAGCAGCAGATCCAGGTCGCCACGAACGCGGGGCACCACTACTACGCGCATCTCTACTGGAGCCAGGCGCTCTACCAACGCGGCGGCGCGGACTGGAACGAGTACTTCGCGAAGATGTCGGCCTGGCTCGTGCGACAACAGAAGGCAGACGGCAGCTGGGACGGCGACAACGTCGGTCCCGTCTACGGCACCGCGATCGCGCTGACGATCCTGCAGCTGCCGTACGCGCACGTCCCGATCTACCTGCGCTGATCCCACGGTCGGCTACTCGGGCGAGCATGCAAGGTGCCGCTGACGGCAGAGTCCGTGCGCGCAATCGAGGCCGAATGGCGGGAGCGGGCGCGGCGCGAGTTCCTCGCGCGCTGCTACTCGGCATGGCGCGCCGTCCGCTCGTGGTCGGTCGGCCCGGTCTCGGCCTCTTTCGCTGACTCGGCTTCGCGCTGGATCTCGGCGACGCCGCCCTGCCCCTTCAGCAGCCACAGACCGAGCAGCGTCACCGCGGCGAACGTAGGCAGGTGGAAGAACGCGGAGGCCGCGAACGCCTCGGCCCGCGACACGCCATACGGTTCGAGCGCGAGCACGTAGGCCGCCTGCACGGTGCCGAGGAAGCCCGGTGCCGAAGGCAGCGTGACGCCGAACGTGGTGGCCGCGAGCACGACGAACGCCGGCGAGAACCGCACGTCGAGGCCGACCGCGCGCAGCGACACGTAGATCGTGAGCCCCATGAAGCCCCATTGGGCGATCGACGTCACGACGACGCCGAGCAGCAGCGGCAGTCGTCGCAGCGACTGGAGCCCCGTTGCGCCGAGCTCGAGCTGGTGCAGGCCCGCGTTGCGCACCTTCGCCGGCAGGAAGAACGTCAGGCGCCGTACGGTCGCGAGGAACGCCGGCGTCATCGTCACGTACAGCCCTGCCACGATCATGAACACGATCCCGGCGATACCCGTGACGTAGCCGATCGTGACGAGGTCCTCGGGCACGTCGCGACCGAGGACCAGCGCCATGCCGAGGAAGAAGACGACCGCGAGGAAATCGAACATGCGCTCGAGCACGATCGTCGCGAGCACTTCGCTGTTGCGCAGACCGAGCTGGCGCGCGCCCAGATACATGCGCACGAACTCGCCGAGGTGCGCCGGCAGAACGTTGTTGCCGAAGAAGCCGATCATCATCGGCCGGAACAGCGCGCGGCTCGTCGCGTCCTTGATCGGCAGCAGCATCAGCCGCCAGCGCACCGCCTTGATCCAGTAGTAGATCGCGTAGGCCGCGAGCATCGGCACGACCATCCACAGCGAGGAGTTCGCGAGCGCGCGCGAGATCTCGGAAAAGTCGGTGCCGCGCAGCGCAAACCAGAGGAACCCGACGCTGATCAGGATCCCGACGACGATCAGCGCTCGCTTCTTGTTGTTGGTCAAAGTGGTCGGCGGCCTGGCCAGCGAGTCAGCGGTTGGAAGCCAATCGCCAGAAGTGGAAGCGCGCGTTATCGAGGAAGCGCGGACGCGCGGCAAGCACGATGTCAGCGCACGAGCCACCAGGTTCGACTTGATCGTCGCGGGCGCATCTCAGGAGCTTCCTGATCATGGCAGACATCCGTCGCTTCCCGTTCTTCCGTCGCGCGAGGCGCCCCCGTCCCACGTGACCGGCACCGACGCGTGCCGGCGTCACTTCCTCGTGTGCTTCGCGAGCTCCTCGCGCAGCGGTGCAAGCACCGCCTCGCCGCCTGCCGGGGCGACGATCTCCCGCAGCAGTTCGACGATCTGCCGGTGCCGCACCCGCTCCTCTGGCGGCGTCTGCTGCAGGAACCGCACGAGGAACGCCGTGGCGCCGGCGGTGCGCTGCGCGGCGAACGCGCCGAACCACTCGCGCAGCCGGTGCGGCAGGCCCTCGGCGATCTTGGCGCGTGCGCTCGGCTCGAGCGCGATCAGCGCGGGCAGCAGGCTCGCATCGGGAAACTGCTGCGCGGCGAGGAAGGCCGTCGTGTCGTCGAAGGCGCCGGGCCGCGACAGCCACGCGGTCAGCAGCGGCAGGTCCTTCGCGATCCGGAAGCGCGCGAGTGCCACGTGGGCCGCGCCGTCGCCGCCGGCCGCCAGCGCGCGCAGCGTGTGCAGCATGCCGTCGCGGAACTTCAGGTTGCGCAGCGCCCAGTTGCGCGCGTCGAGCTGGCTCTTCTGCTTGACGAGCAGTTCGGCGAGGTCGAGCCATTGCTCGTCCGTCAGCAGTTTGCGGTCACGCGCGAGTTCGATCACGGCGTCGCCGAACATGCACTCGATGCGCTCGCAGCCCCTGAACGTGATCACCTTCGCGGTGTCGGCCGCGCGCAGAGCTAGCAGTGCCGGCCAGTCGACTTCTTCGCTGCGGTCGGCGAGCGCCCGGAACGCGTAGCCACGCACGATCGCGGAATCGTGATCGAGCAGCTTCGTGAGCTGCTCGCGCGTCGCGCGGTCGCGCAGTTGCTCGTAGGTCCGGAAGGTCTCGGACTTCGTGCCGGCGATGCCGATCGCCTCGTCGTCGAGCGACTCGGCCTTGGCGAGCCTCGCGACGAGCTCGTCAACGGTCTGGGCGGGCAGCGCCATGAAGAGGAGGAACGCGGACGCCAGCAGGGATGCGGGTTGCATGACAGGGCGGCGCGCCAACGCGGCGGTGGGAGCGTGGTTCCGAGGTCGCCGCGAACGCCCCGGTCCGAGGATACAGCAGGGATGGCCGGGTCGCTGCCGGCTGCCTGTGGGCATCGATCGCGCTGAACACGGCACCACCCTTCTTGCCCAGCAGCAACACCTCGCGCAGGTCCTCGTACGTCGCGCCGAGCGGTTGGCCATCGAGAGTCCCGGACCATTTGCGACCTTCGCGCGTGCAGACGGCGAGCAATGATCCGGGGGCGCCAGCACGCGTCGCGTGATCAGCGGGAACGGCGCGCCGCGGTCACTCGGCGTCACGACGAACCACTGTTCGCCTTCCTGCACGGCACACGCCCACGCGCTGCCGTCGTCCGACAGCTCCATCCCACGAGCGCCCGGATTTCCCGCCGGAAGGGCAGCTCAGACTCCCACTAGTCCGTGAGGCCGGTACCGCCTGAACCGCGGAGCCTGGGCGCCGGCGCGCTTGAAGCACTTCGTAGATCCCCCGATGACGACGGTTGTTGGGGACTGCGAAACATGTACTTACGGAGTCCTCGCCGACGGGGCTTTACTCTTAGCCGATACTTGGTCGAGTATACGATCATGTTTCGAGTCAACATCCACGACATGAAGACCAACCTCAGCAAACATCTCGACGACCTGGCCCCAGGTGACCGGCTGCTCATCTGCCGGCGCAACGTCGCCATCGCCGAGGTTCGGCGCCTTCCTGACTCGAGCGAAGGCCCGCGCCGCTTCGGCCTCGCGCGCGGGAAGTTCACGGTGCCTGCAGCCTTCTTCGAGCCCCTGCCCGACGACGTTGCTGCAGGCTTCGAGGGCCGTTGACGTGCGGCTCCTGCTCGACACGTGTTCGTTCCTGTGGCTCATCGCCGAACCGGAGAAGCTCACGGCTGCCGCGCGCGCGGCCCTCGAGGAGGCCGAGAACGAGGTCTTCCTGAGTGCCGCCTCGGTCTGGGAGTGCGCGATCAAGCAGAAGCACAGTCGTTTGTCGCTCCCGGCCGACCCGGCGCGGTTCCTCGCCGAGCAGCGGCGGGCCCACGGCATCGCGGCGCTGCCGATCGACGAAGACGCGGTCGCCCAGATCGGCAAGCTCCCCGACCACCACCGCGACCCGTTCGATCGCCTCCTCGTGTGTCAGGCAATCGTCGGCGGAATGAGCATTGTCACGCCCGACGATCTCATCGCGCGGTATCCGGTGCCACTGCTCTGGTGAGCAGGGACGCGCGCCAGGCTCTCAGTCGAGCGTTTTCGTCCGGATCGCGCCGCCGAGGACGCCGCGCCAGATGGCCGGAACTGAAGTCCGCCGCGCGGCGGGGAAGTGGCGCAACACCACATGCACTGCAGAGCCTGGGTTGCCGGACGGTCGGTGGCGTCAGTTCCCTCTCAGCGCGCCACCCACCACGTATCGACCTGATCGCCGAGCTGCTGCCGCAGCAGAGCCTTGGCGCGGTGCACACGCACCTGCAGCGTGCCCTCGGCGACTTCGGTCGCCGCGGCGATCTCGGTGTAAGGCAGCCCTTCGACCACGAACAACACGAACGCTTCGCGCAGCAGGATCGGCAGGCGGTCGATCGCGAGCGCGAGACGAGCGGCATCTTCGCGGCGCACGATCGAACTCAGCGCCGAGCGCCGGCCTTCGGCGACGGTGTCCATCGCTTCGTCGCCGGCGTGCGCGCGCTGCAGCTCGTTGCGCAGGTGGTTGCGGCAGCGGTTGCAGGCGATCGACAGCAGCCACGAGCCGAAGCGAGCTGGATCGGCGAGCTGCGCGAGGCTTGTCAACGCGCGCTGCAACGCATCCTGGCGCAGGTCCTCGGCGACGTGGTCGTCGCCGGTCATCGTCTGCAGGAAACGCACGAGGCGCGGTCCATGGGCTTCGGCGAGCGCGGCGAACGCCGTCTTGTCGCCGGCCTGGGCGCGTTGCACGAGTGCGAGCTCAGCGGCGCAGTCCACCATTCACCTCCTGATCGAACTGTGCGCGCGGACCCGGCTCCGCGAACGTGCGCCACGGTGCTGCCGTGAAGTCGGGTTCGGCACCCGCGAGCACGGCGAGGCGCAGTAGTTGGCGTTGACGGTCCGCGTCGGCGCCGGCGGCCGCAGCGAGCAGGCGTTCGATCATCGACGTGTTGCCGCGCACGAGCTCCGCCGCGACCACCCACGCCTGCGGCGGCAGTTCCGCGGGCAGCTCGGTGGGGGTCTCGTGTGCCAGCAGCCACGCGCAGAGCCTTGCCGTCGCCGTGTTCGCAGTGCCGAGACAAGCGCGCGCGGCCTCGAGGTTGCGGAGGCGCAGGTGCGCGAGTCCGCGCTGCGTCGCGAGCTCGGCCGGCTCACCGGCCTTCGCGGCGGCGATCCAATGCTGGAACGGCCGCAGCGCGCAGGGTGCGTTCGGCGACAGGCTCGCCAGCGTCAGCTCGGCGGCAGCGGCATCGCCGGCCGCGAACTGCAGCAGCGCGCGCAACACCGTGCTGGCTGGTGCGTCGTTTGCGTCCGAGCCGCCGACGCGGCGCAACAGGCGCGTCGTCTGTTCCGGGACCAGGGCTCGGTGCGGCACGAAGTCAGAGCCCAGCAGCTGGAGACCGGCGTCGAGCAACACGGCGAGCTCGCCCGCACCATACAGCCAGGCCATCTCGGCGCGTTGCTCCGCAGTCATGAGGCTGCCAGCAGGTGATTCCGCGCAGCGTTGCGCGAGCCAGTGCTCGGGCTCTTCGAGCGGCACGAGCGCCGCGTAGTCGGACAGAGCCTTCTGTCGTTCAGCCGCGGGCAGCAGCCGCAGCGACAGCAGCCGAGCGAGCGCATCCCCATGCAGGTCGAGCCGAGCGTGCAGCGTGCGCAGCGACGTAGCATCGGCTCCGACACAGTGGGCTGCGAGCAGCAGCAGGCGCTGTTCCAACACATCTGCAGGGGCGCTGTCGTTCGGGCGGTCCTGCAACACCGCGAGCGCCGCGCCGGCGTCGCCGCGGCTCAGCAGGAACCGCGCGTTCGCGAGGCGATCGGCGACTACGGGCGTTTCGAGCGCTCCACCGAACAGGCGCTCGCGCTGGCGCTCGTCGCAGCAGCCGAGCCACGTCGGCAGTCCGGCGGCGAGTGGCCAGACCTGATGCGTGAACAGGAATGCGTCCTGCGCCGGCGCCAACAGGCAGTCGTCACCTGCGGCGAGACCCTGTTCGGCAGCGACGAGCGCGCGGGACCAGCGGCCGTCGGCGAGCATCTGGTGCACCAGCACGACCCGCGCCGCCGCCTGCGCCGCGGCTCCGACCATCGCGCCGGCCGCGGTGGCGGCGACGCGGACACCCTCGTGGAACAGTTCGCGCACGATCACGATGCCGAGCACACCGATGGCCAGCACGGCCGCGAGCGGCAGCCACAGGAACCAGACGGCCCGCGAAGGCGCAGCGGGCCGGGTCACCGCGGCCGGTACGGCGGCGCGCACGGCTGCGGCAAACCGTGCGGCGGTCGCGAAGCGGTCTTCGCGGCGCTTCTGCATTGCTTGCTGCACGACGGCATCGAGCGCCCCCGCTTGGGTTCTCAGCGACGAAGGGGGGGGCGGCACGAGCGACTCGACGAGCTTCAGCGTCTGGAACAGGTTCGCACCGCGGAACGGCGAGCGCGCCGTCAGCAGCTCGTAGAGCAGCACGCCGAGCGCGTGCACGTCGGTGCGCTCGTCGGTCGCTTCGGGGCCGTCGAGCAGCTGCTCGGGCGCCATGTATTCGGGCGTGCCGAGGATCTCGCCCGTGCGCGTGAGCGGCGCGTCGTCGGTCATCGCGCGTGCGATGCCGAAGTCGAGCACACGCACGTCGCCATTGTCCGCGAGCATGACGTTGTCGGGTTTGATGTCGCGATGCAACACGCCCTTGCCGTGCGCGGCGGCGAGCACGTCGGCCGCGGCCGCGGCGACCTGCGCGGCCTGCACGACCGGCAGCGGGCCCGAAGCGAGACGCTGGCGCAGCGTCTGGCCCGCGACGAACTCGAGCACGAGGTAGGGGCGATCCCCGGCAACGTCGCAGTCGAGCACGCGCACGACGCCGGGATGCTGCACGCTCGCCGTGAGGCGCGCTTCGCGCGCGAAGCGTTCGCGCACCGACGCGGCGGCCTCGAGCTGCATCGCGGGCAGCAGCTTCAGGGCGACCTCGGTGCCAAGCTCGGCGTGGCGCGCGAGGTAGACCTCGCCCATGCCGCCCGTCGCGACGAGCCGTTCGAGCGCGAAGGGCCCCAGCCGGGCCGGCACCGGTGCGCCAGCGCAGTGCGGGCACGCGGGCGGCAGCGCCCCGGTTGGCGCGATCGCGATCGTCTTCGTGCACGTGGTGCAGCGGATCTGCATGTAGCGGTCTAGTAGTCGCGGAAGCGATCGACGTAGCGCTGCAGCGTGCGCGCGTGGCCGGCCGCGATCTCGCGCACGCGCTGCAGGTCCGCGTCGTCGCCCGGGAAGAGGCGCTGCGCCTCGTCGCGCGCGAGCCGCAGGGCCCGGTCGGCGTCGGTCCAGCGCTTGTTCTCGCTGGCCTCGGCCATGTCGCGCAGGCCCTGGGCGAGCACGGCGATCGCGTGGTTCTTCTGGACTTCGAGGTCGACCTGAGCCCGTCCCTCGGCGCGCAGCGAAAGCTCGGCGTGGGCCGCCGCGTGGGTCGGCCTGCCCGTCGCCGCCGCGTTGAAGTCGAGCGAGGCGTCGGCGCGCAGGCTCTCGACCGCGTCGCGGTCGACGCGGCAGCGGACGACGACGACGCCCGTGGCGCCCGCGTTGAGGTCGGGCAGGTCGAGCCCGAATCCGTCCTCGTGCACGAGGGCACCTTCGTGCAGCACGCGCTCGATCCACAGACCGCGCGGCAGCGTGACTTCGAGGTGCGGCCGGCGGGCCGCCGGGGCGACCAGGCTGTCGAGCTCCCTGACGAAGACCTTCTGCACGTCGGTCGCGTCGGCGACGAAGTGGAACAAGCCGCGCGTGCCCCGCGCGAGCTTCTCGAGCAGCGGCACATCGAGGTTCTGGCCGACGCCGATCGTCGAGATGTCGATCGGCCGGCGCGAGAACACTGTGGCGTCGGCAACGATCTGCGCCGGGTCGGTGACGCCCGTGTTGGCGATGCCGTCGGTCAACAGCACGACGCGCGCCGCGCGCGTGCGATCCTCGGCGGCCGCGAGT
Organism: Planctomycetota bacterium; assembly: GCA_035649575.1. Classification (GTDB taxonomy): domain Bacteria; phylum Planctomycetota; class UBA1135; order UBA1135; family UBA2386; genus DASVAL01. The sequence continues at coordinate 3,502 of DASRJH010000028.1, read as the reverse complement.
TCACGCAGGCCCAGCATGAGTCCCGCGTGCAGGTTCGTGTTGCCATCGGGCCGCAGCTCCTCGATCGCACTCTGCAGCCAACGGCCGTCGCGGCAGGGCCGGAGGCCCACGACGACGCGGGCTTCGGTCGAGAAGGCGACGAGGGCCACTTCGTCGTCGGGCCGCAGGCGGGCCGCGAACTCGCGGAGCCCCGCGCGCACCTGGTCCATCTTGCCGCGTTCGCTCATCGAGCCGCTGCAGTCGACGACGAGCGCGACCGAGCACGCGGGAGCAAAGGTGCGGTCGCCTTGCGGCTGCGTCGTGTAGCCGACCTGGAGCACGACCGTGTCCTCGCTGCGGCAGAAGCTGCGGTCGAAGCGCAGGTCCAGGGCCACGGCCTGATCGGCGCGCGGCAGCGGCAGTTGGTGGCGATGGTAGTTGACGATGTCGCGCACGACGACGTCGCGAGCGGCCGGCAGGATGCCGAGCTCGGCCAGTTCGCGCGGGCGGGCTTGGCCGAAGTCCGATTGCCCTGCCTGGGCAGCGGGCTTGGAGGCCAAGGCCATGGCCAGCAGCGGGAAAGCAACGGAAAGAAAGTGGGTTCGCATGTTCGTTCTCGTCGGAAGGTTCCGGGCGAGAGACCCGCGAGCGGCCGAGACCTTACAGCAAGACGCTCGCACGGCGGCGGTCCGGTGCGGCGCATGGGCGAGCTGCCGCCGAAAGGTGCCTGGAGTATGGGCTTCGCACCGGGCTATAGTGGGCCGTCCCTGCAATGGTGATGCAAACTCCCAACTCCACGACCCACGCGCTCGACAAGGGCCTCCAGGATCTCGACCAGGTCGTCATCCGCTTCGCCGGCGACAGCGGCGACGGCATGCAGCTGACCGGAGATCAGTTCACGCGCACGACGGCGCTCATGGGGAACGACATCGCGACGTTCCCCGACTTCCCGGCCGAGATCAGAGCACCCGCCGGCACGCTGCCCGGCGTCTCGGCGTTCCAGCTGCGCTTCTCGAGCTTCGACATCCACACTCCGGGCGACGCCCCCGACGTGCTCGTCGCGATGAACCCGGCAGCGCTCAAGGTGCACCTCAAGGAGCTCAAGAAGGACGGCATCCTGCTGCTGAACACGGCGTCGTTCTCGCCGCTCGACCTCAAGAAGGCCAAGTACGAGAAGGACCCGCGCAACGACGACACGCTGTCGGGATACCGCGTCATCGAAGTCGACCTCGAGGCGCGCACGCGCGAAGCGCTCGCGCACTCGACGCTCGACAACCGCGCGAAGGACCGCTGCAAGAACATGTACGCGCTCGGCATCCTCTACTGGATGTATCACCGCGACATGGAGCCGACCATCAAGGCGATGGCGCAGAAGTTCGCGAAGAAGCAGGAGCTCGTCGAAGCCAACGTCGCCGCGATGAAAGCCGGCTACGCGTACGCGGAGACGACCGAGGTGTTCCAGACGGCCTACCGCGTGCTGCCCGCGCCGATGAAGCCGGGCACCTACCGCAACATCATGGGCAACCAGGCCCTGTGCCTCGGCCTCGTCGCCGCGGGCCAGAAGGCCGGACTCAAGCTGTTCCTCGGCAGCTACCCGATCACGCCGGCATCCGACATCCTGCACCAGCTCAGCAGCTACAAGCACCTAGGCGTCGTCACGTTCCAGGCCGAGGACGAGATCGCGGCGATCACGAGCGCGATCGGCGCGTCCTACGCGGGCAGCCTCGGCATCACGTCGACCTCGGGGCCCGGCATGGCGCTGAAGGCCGAGGCGATCGGGCTCGCGGTCATGGCCGAGCTGCCGCTCGTGATCCTCAACGTGCAGCGCGCGGGACCGAGCACTGGCATGCCGACGAAGACGCAGCAGGCCGACCTGTTGCAGGCGATCTGCGGCAGGAACGGCGAGTCGCCGGTCTGCGTGATCGCGGCGTCGACGCCGGCCGACGCGTTCGAAGTCGGCTACGAGGCCGTGCGCATCGCCGTGAAGCACATGGTGCCCGTGATCGTGCTCTCGGACGGCTACATCGCGAACGGCAGCGAGCCGTGGCTCTTGCCCGACGTCGACAAGCTGCCGCCGATCGCCGTGTCGTTCGCGCCCGAAGGCGCGCCCGGCACGAAGTTCATGCCCTACGCGCGCAATCCCGAGACGCTCGCGCGGCCGTGGGCAAGGCCCGGAACGAAGGGCCTCGTGCACCGCATCGGCGGTATCGAGAAGCAGGACGTCACCGGCAACATCTGCTACGACGCGGACAACCACCAGCACATGGTCGACACGCGCGCGCAGAAGGTCGCGAACATCGCGAACGGGCTGCCGCCGATCGAGACCATCGGCCCTCGCACGGGCGATCTGCTCGTGCTCGGCTGGGGCAGCACCCGCGGCGCGATCACGGCCGCGACGCTGCGACTCCAGAAGGAGGGGCACAAGATCAGCTGCGCAAGCCTGCGCTACCTGAACCCGCTGCCGAGTGACCTCGGTCCGCTGATGAGCGGCTTCAAGCGGGTCGTGCTGCCCGAGATGAACAAGGGCCAGCTCACGATGCTGCTGCGCGCGAAGTTTCTGATCGACGTGCAGTGCTTCAGCCAGGTGAACGGCCAGCCGTTCAAGACCCACGACATCCAGAACTACCTGCAGCAAGCCCTCGCTGAGCTGCCAAAGGCCCGCCGATGAGCACGATCGATCGACCCGTGATGCAGAAGAAGGACTACAAGACCGACCAGGAAGTGCGGTGGTGCCCTGGCTGCGGCGACTACTCGATCCTCAACGCCGTGCAGGGCGCGTTCGCGAAGCTCGGCAAACAGCTGCACGAGACCGTGATCATCTCGGGCATCGGGTGCAGCTCGCGGTTCCCGTACTACATGGAGACGTTCGGCTTCCACACGATCCACGGCCGTGCGCCTGCGATCGCGACCGGCGTCAAGGTCAGCAACCCCCAGCTCGACGTCTGGGTCGTGACCGGCGACGGCGACTCGATGTCGATCGGCGGCAACCACCTGATCCACGCACTGCGCCGGAACGTGAACCTGAAGATCCTGATGTTCAACAACCGGATCTACGGGCTGACGAAGGGCCAGTACTCGCCGACGAGCGAGCTCGGCAAGGTCACGAAGTCGACGCCGCTGGGCTCGACGGATCGCCCGGTGAATCCGCTCTCGTTCGCGCTGGGATGCGGCGCCACCTTCGTGGGGCGCACGGTCGACCGCGACATCCGGCACATGGAGGAGATGCTCAAGCGCGCCGCCCATCACAAGGGGACGGCGTTTCTCGAGATCCTTCAGAACTGCAACGTGTACAACCACCTCGCGTGGAACGTCGTCTACGAGAAGGAGTCGAAGGTCCAGCACGAGCTGAAGCTCACGCACGGCAAGCCGCTCGTGTACGGCCCGCCCGACGATCGCAAAGCCGTCATCATGAAGGGCGTCCAGCCCACGGTGGTGAAGGCGAGCGAGGTCCCCGAGGACCAGCTGTGGCTGCACGACGAGAAGAACATCAACGCGGCCAAGCTCCTGGCCGATCTCTTCTTCC
>DASRJH010000027.1:0-9231 GCA_035649575.1 Planctomycetota bacterium | reverse complement strand
CCAGCCGCCATCCTACTGCACGCGCACGGGCCTGCGATCGCCGAGAGCCGAGGTGGGGCTGGGGCGTTGACGCGGTGGCGGGGAGGGCGATCGTGCTGGCGTGGGTTCCGGGTGGTCCGGGACGCACTCTCCAACACCTACGCGTCCGTGCAGCCGTTCCGTCAGAATCCCGAGGTCCCCCATGCCCGCGGTGACGTCTCGTTGCCGATGGTCCCGTTCCCTGCCGACGACCTGACCCGGCACGTCGCGTCGCTGCGAGCGCTCGCGCGCGACCTGCTCGCGGACGACACGCTCGCCGACGACGCGGTGCAGCAGGCGTGCGTGACCGCGCTCGTGCGGCCGCCGTCGGGGCCGGTGTCGGTCGCCGCGTGGCTGCGCGCGGTCGTGCGCAGCTGCGCGTTCGACCTGTGGCGCACCGAGCAGCGGCGCCGCCGGCGCGAACAGCTCGTCGCGCGCGATGACGGCGTCGAGTCGCGCGACGCGGCCGAGCAGCTCGAGCTGCAGGAGGACATCGTCGCGGCCGTTCGCTCGCTCGACGAGCCGTACCGGACCGCGGTGTGGCTGCGCTACTACGAGCACCGTTCGCCCGCCGCGATCGCGCGGCTGCTCGGCGAGCCGGTGAAGACCGTCAAGACGAGGTTGTGGCGCGCGCTGCAACTGCTCCGGCGCATGCTCGACGGTCGTTACGGAAGCCGCGGGACGTGGGCCGGAGCGCTCGTGCCATTCGCGCACGCCGGCACCGGGATGGTTGTCGCCGGCATCGCCAAGGGAGGACTGCTGATGGAAGGCAAGAAGCTGCTGCTCGCGGGCGTCGTTCTCGTGGTCGCGATCGCCGGCACCGCGGTGGCATGGCCGCGCGATGCGGTCGCCGTGACGCCGCCGGCTGCGGGCGCGCCGGTCGCGAGCGCGATTCCGCAGGCGCAGGCCGAGACGCCGCCCGCTGCGACTCCGGCGGTTCGCGAAGAGGCTGCCGCGTCGGCGTCGCCGTTCGGCTCCCTCGTCGTCCGCGTGCTGTGGCACGACCGCACGCCCGCGCCGGGAGTCGCGATCCACTGCGTGCTCTGCGGCGAGGCGCAGCTCGACCGCAACGAGCTGCGTCTGGTCGCCGACGCGCGCGGCGTCGCGCATGCGAGCCGTGTGCCCGCGGGCAACGTCGAACTGTCGTCCGATCGCGGCGGCAGGGCCAAGACGACGGTGGCCGGCGGCAGCGTGAGCGACGTCGACTTCGTGCTGCCGCGCGGCATCGACGTCGCGGGCACGGTGATCGACGAACACCAGCGGCCCGTCGCAGACGCGCAGATCGTGCTCGTGTCGCCGCGCGGCGGCTGGCTCGGCGGCCGCGTGATCGCGGCGAGCGACGCCGGCGGCGCGTTCGCCGTGCGCGCGGTCGATCCAAAGTGGTCGCTCGGCGCCCGCGCGGCGCGCTACGCGCCGTCGCGGCTCGTCGATCTCGAGGGGGTCACGAGGCCGGCGGATGCGTTGGCGGTGCAGATCCGGCTCGAGCTGGTGCGGCCCGGCGCGACCGTCGCCGGCGTGGTCGTCGACCAGAGCGGCACCCCGGTCGCCGGCGCGACGGTCGTGCTCGGCCGCGGCATGGGCGGCCACTACGAGCCGCCGATCACGCGCGAGTCGTGGAGCCCGCACGTCGCCGACACCGGCGACGACGGCGCGTTCCGCTGCGACGGCGTCGAGCCCGGCGAGCAGCCGATCGACGCACGGGCCGACGGCTGCACGCGCGCGTCGTCGAGCGTCACGTGCGTCGCGGGCCAGACGGCGCAGGTCACGTTGGTCGTCGCGCGGGGCTTCGTCGTGCGCGGCACGGTGCGCGACGAGAAGGGCAGTGCCGTCGCTGGCGCAATCGTCACGTCGCTCGATCCTCTCGTCGCCTCCTTCGGGTGGCTCGAGGGTGCGCTCAGCGAGCGACGCGAGTTGAAACGGCCGCGCACGCGCTCCGACGCAGCCGGTCGGTTCGAGCTGCGCAGCGTGCCGGAGGGTGCAGCCGATGTGATCGCGGCGACGCAGGGCGGCTCGTGGGGGTCCGCGGTCACCGCCTCGTGCAGCGCGACCCTGAGCGGTCGCGCCGGCGACGAGCTGGCGTGGGACCCGGTTCTCACCGCGGGCAAGACGCTGCGCGTGCGGCTCGTCGACGAGCACGGCAAGCCCGCGCACTACGGCACGTCGATGCTCGCTTACGCGGAGCAGCCCGCGGGACTCGCGACGGCGCTCAGCGTGTTGGTGGAACGCGACACGCCGGGCCTCTTCGTGTTCCCGAACTGCGCGGACGTGCCATACACGGTCGGCGCCCGCGTGCACTCGGCGGCGCTGGGGACGCGCTGGGTCTACGTCCACGGCGTCGTGCCGGGCGGTCTCGACGTCGAGTTGCTGATGCCGGCGATGCTGAAACAGGGCTCCGGTGAAGTCACCGGAAGAATCGTCGACGCCGGCAACCGGCTCGCCGGCCGCGCAGCGGAGATCTCCCTGTCGACGTCCGTGATGAGGGTTCGTGCGCAGCTGGACGGGGACCGCTTCACCGCCAGGCAGGTGCCGCCCGGTCGCTGGTTCGTGTGGCTGCAGGCGGACGGCGAACCCGTCGTCGTCGGACCGACTTTCGAGCTGCAGGACGGACAGCAGCTCGACATCGGCGACGTCGTGACCGAACCCGGCGGCACGCTGCGCGTCGCACTGCGCACGAACGACGGCGCGACGATCGACAAGCCGGCCGCGGATCTCGACTCCAGCTACCGCCGCCAGCGCCTGAAGTGGGACGGCACGCACCTCGTCGCGACGAACGCGACCGTCGGCCGCCACCGCGTGCAGCTGTCGACGCCGGGTTGGCACGCGCCACCGCGCGACGTCGAAGTGACGGCCGGCGGCGACTCCGTCGTCACGCTCGACGTGGCGCCGGCATCGCATCGCCGCTTCCGCTTCACGATGCCGTTCCCCGACCAGTGGCAACGTTGCGAGTTCGCGCTGCGCGACGCCGCGGGCAACGTCGTGTCGGCGGACAGCACGACGACGGCCGCCACGGGCATCGAGCCGCATTGGTGGCAAGCGCCGCAGCCGTTCGGCCAGTTCACGCTCGAGGCAGTGGTCGACGGCGTCCGCCGTGCATGGCCCGTCGACCTGCGCGACGCGGGGAGCGCCGGCGAGCCGCTGCGCTTCTCGCTGCGGTGATGCGGCCTTCTGAAGCGCCTGCCGAGAGAAGCAGCATCGCGAACCGGGGTCTCCCCGCTCCGGTGACGCCGCGTTATCGTTCACGGCCCATGCTCTCCCTCCGCTCGTTCCTGGTCGCGTTCGCCCCGGTCAGCTTCGCCGCCGCGCAGACGACACTGGTCGTGCCGACGACCCACCCGACGATCCAGGCGGCAATCAACGCCGCGCTTCCCGGCGACACGGTGCTCGTGCTGCCCGGGACCTACGTCGAGCGGATCGACTTCCTCGGCAAGTCGATCACCGTGCGCAGCACTGCGGGAGCTGCGGCGACGACGATCAACGGCAACCAGGGCGGAAGCGTCGTCACGTTCGCCGCGAACGAACCGCCGACCGCGACTCTCGAGGGCTTCACGATCACGAACGGCCTCGGCGTGCTCCAGTTCGCCGCGATCCTGCCGCAGGCCGCCGCCGGCGGCATCATGTGCGTGAACGCGTCGCCGACCATCCGCCGCTGCGTGGTGCGCGGCAACCAGGGCGGCACAGGCTCGCTCGCGACCCCATCGATCCCCGTGGGCGGCATCGGCGGTCCGGGCGGCATCCTCGCGAGAGGCTCCGCGCTGCGCCTGATCGAGTGCGAGGTGATCGACAACGTCGGCGGCCGCGGCGGCATGAGTTCTCTCGGCGTGGCCGGTGCCAGCGGAGGGCGCGGCGGGCCCGGAGGCGCCTACCTCGGATTCACGGCGGCCGGCTCGACGCCCGAGATCCTGCGGTGCCGGTTCGCCGGCAATCGCGGCGGCGACGGCGGGGCCCTCGTGTTCGTCCCGGTCGGGACGGCCGGCCGCGGCGGCGAGGGCGGCATCGAGGTCTACACGAACGTGCCGCTGCGCCTGTCGCATTGCGTTTTCCACGGCAACCTCGGCGGCAACGGCGCCACGCCGGCCGCCAACGGCGGTTCCGGCGGCCACGGCGCGTTCGACTTCGCATCGAACAGCTTCACTCCCCCGGCTGTCCTCATGAGCAACTGCGTCGTCACGGGCAACACGGCGGGCAATGGAACCGGCGTCACCAACGCCATCGGCGGCGACGGCGCCGGGTCGGTCGGCGCGATCGCGTTCACCGCGCTGTCGACCACGATCGCCGGCAACACGTCGGGCACGCCGCTGGCCCCCGGCGCAGTGACCGGCGGCCTCGAAGTCGGCGGCTGGATGGTTTCCTCGGCGTCGCTGCGGAACTGCATCCTCTGGGGCAACACGCGCGCCGGCGCGCCGTCCGATCTCTATGTGAACGGCATCGCCGCGGCTGTGAACACGTGCGACATCGGCACGACCACGGGCACGACCTTCGGCGCCGGCAACGTGAGCGTCGACCCGCTGTTCGCGAGCCTCGCGGCCGGCGACGTGCATCTGGCCGCGGCCTCGCCGTGCCGCCACGCGGGCAGCGCGGTCGCGAACCTGCCCCTGTTCGATCTCGACGGCGATCCGCGCACGGTCGGTCCGGCGACCGACATGGGCGCGGACGAGTGGGATGGTCTGGTCGGTTCGCGCGAGGACTTCGTGCTCGACCTCGCGGTGAACGGCACCTATGCGCCTGCGGTCGTGACGTCGACGGCCGGGGCCGGCGACGTGGTCGCCGTTCGCGTGCAGTCGCCCGGCGGGTCGTTCGCGAACGACTTCGCGCTCGTAGGTCTCGAGCCGTGGCTGCCGCCGTTGCAGCCGAGCGGCCCCGCGTTGCTGCCCGAGCTGCACCTGTCTTCGTCGGCGAGTGTGCTCGTGTTCCTGGGTGGCGGCGTCGGTTCGACCGGCGTCACGCTCGCCACGGCACTGCCGCCGGGCCTCTCGGGCTTTGCGTTGCGGCTGCAGGCGTTCTCTCTGACGGGCGCCGCCAAGAACGGCGCCTTCGCGGCGACCGCTGCGCGCGACCTGATCTTGTAGCGCAGCTGCTCGACGAGCCGCCTCTGTCCCGCGCTGCCGCCGACAGCCCGGCGTCCGAGCCGTACATCCCGATGATGCTGGCCGCCCGAGGCTGAGGCCACTCCTCGGTGACCGCGAGAATCGGTGCAACCGCGGCGCGTTCCGGTGCACAGGGCCGGCGTGCGGGACTCCCCTTGCTGGCCACGGCCTTGTAGGCCAGGCCGCGGAACGCCTCCTCGCCCCGGTACTCGAAGCTGTCGAGCGCAAGGACCAGGGCGCAGCACGCCGATTGCACGAGGTCTTGCGACGACTCGCGCGCCCGCAGCAGCGGACTCATGCGCAGCCGCGCGAAGGCCCGCAGCGCCGGCAGATGTTGCTGCAACAGGGCTTCGAGCGCGGTACGATCACCCGCCTGGGAAGCGAGCCACCCCGCTGTGACGTCCGACATTGGGCGGAACGGTCATGGCAGTGGCAGCATACTTACCGCGGCGTGCGCCGTGTATGGAGGCCCGGACCTTGAGAACCACGGACGACGGACAGGCGCCGGCTCCCCGGGATGGCGCCGAGAAGATGCTGCTCGCCTGCCTGCAGGCCGGCGCGGGGATGGCGTCGCGACTCGCCGAGCTGCGGGCCAGCGACTCCGACGACGCACGCCGTGCCATTCGCATGCTGGCGCTGCTCGACGAAGTCGGCTTCCTGCGCGAGCCCGTCGCGCCGGACCCGCGCCTGCCGGAGCGGCCTGACCAGATCGGCCCGTACCGGATTGTCGCCATCCTTGGCGAGGGTGGTATGGGGGCGGTCTACCTTGCCGAGCAGCACGAGCCAGTGAGGCGGCGCGTCGCGCTGAAGCTGATCAAGCTCGGCATGGACAGCAAGACAGTCATCGCGCGCTTCGAGCAGGAGCGGCAGGCGCTCGCGTTGATGCAGCATGACGGCATCGCGAAGGTCTACGACTGCGGCACGAGCGAACGCGGCCAGCCGTTCTTCGTGATGGAGCTCGTGAAGGGCGTGCCGCTCACCACGTACTGCGACCAGCACCAGCTCTCGTTGCCGGCCCGCATCGACCTCGTGCAGCAGGTCTGCGCGGCGGTGCAGCACGCGCACCAGAAGGGCGTCGTGCACCGGGACCTGAAGCCCGGCAACGTGCTGGTGTCGGACGACGGCGGCAAGCTGCAGATCAAGATCATCGACTTCGGGCTCGCGAAGGCGATGGGCAAGAGACTCGTCGAAGCTTCGCTGTTCACCGAAGCGGGGCAGGTCGTCGGCACACCCGAGTACATGGCACCCGAGCAGGCCGATCCGACGAACCAGGACATCGACACTAGAGCCGACATCTACTCGCTCGGCGTGATGTTGTACGAACTGTTGGTGGGGGCCTTGCCGTTCCCGAGTCACGAGCTGCGCATGGCCGGCATGCTCGAGGTGCAGCGCATCCTGCGCGAGGTCGAGCCGCCGAAGCCGAGCACGAAGCTAACGTCGTCCCCGGCCACGGCGGCCAGGATCGCGGCAGCGCGACGCATGTCGACGAGCGCGCTCGTGAAGGTCCTCGAGCACGACCTCAACTGGGTGGCGTTGAAGGCGCTCGAGAAGGATCGCAACCGCCGCTACGAGACGGCCAACGCGCTGGCCGCGGACCTGCAGCGGTTCCTCGACCACGAGCCGTTGCTGGCTGGTCCGCCGAGCGCGGGTTATCGGCTCCGGAAGCTGGTGCGGCGTCACAGGGGGCAGTTCCTCGCGGCGAGCGCGGTGTTGCTTGCCCTGGTCGGCGGCGCGATAGGGACGTTCGTGCAGTTCCTGCGTGCCGAGGACAAGGCCGCGGACGCGCTGGTGCAGAAGGGTAGAGCCGAGGAACAGGAGCGTGTCGCGACCCAGCGCGCCGAGGAGAACGCGAAGCTCGCGGATGAGAAGATCAAGCTTGCGGAGGCGGAAGCGACTGCCAAGGAGCAAGCGCAGCAGAGTGCGGCTGCTGCCGAACTGCGCGCCAAAGAACTCGAGCAGGTACTGTCGTTCCAGGAAGCGCAGTGGAAGGAGGTCGACAGCAAGAGCATGGGTGTGCAGCTGCGCCGCTCATTGCTCGAAAGCGCCAAGGAAGCACGCCGGACCGACCTCGAAGCGGGCCTTGCGGGCGTGAACTTCACGAGCCTCGCTCTCGGCATGCTGCAGGAGAACCTGTTCGACCGGTCGCTCGCGGCGATCGGGAGGGGCTTTGCCGATCAGCCGCTCGTGAAAGCGCGACTGCTGCAGACCGTGGCAGAGACTCTGATGGGGCTGGGTCTGTTGGAGCGCGCGTCTGCAGCGCAGACGGAGGCGCTGGAGATCCGGCGCCGGTTCCTCGGCGACGAGCACCCGGACACGCTGATCTCGATCAACAACATGGGCTATTCGATGCGGGCGCGCGGCAAGCTCACCGAGGCAGAGGTGCTCTACCACGAGGCGTTGGAGAAGCGCCGGCGGATCCTCGGCGACGACCATCCGGACACGCTGGGCTCGATCAACAACGTGGGCTTCCTGCTGCATGCGCAGGGCAAGCCCACCGAGGCAGAGGCATTCTTCCGCGAGGCGCTGGAGAAGCGCCGACGGATCCGTGGCGACGACCACCTGGACACGCTGGGCTCGATCAACAACCTTGGCATGCTGTTCCTGGAACAGGGCAAGCTGACGGAGGCAGAGCCATTCTTGCGTGAAGCGCTGGAGAAGCGCAGGCGGATCCTCGGCGACGAGCACCGGGACACGCTGACTTCGATCGGCAACATGAGCGGTCTGCTCAAGGCGCAGGGCAAGCTCACCGAGGCAGAGCCGTTCTTCCGAGAGGCGTTGGAGAAGAGCCGGCGGATCCTCGGCGACGAGCACCCGGACACGCTGATCTCGATCGACAACATGGGCTTCCTGCTGCAGGCGCAGGGAAAGCTCGCCGAGGCCGAGCCGTACTGTCGCGAGGCGCTGCAGAAGAGCCGGCGGATCCTCGGCGACGAGCACCCGCACACGCTGACTTCGATCAGCAACGTGGGCGGTGTGCTCATGGAACAGGGCAGGCTCACCGAGGCAGAGGCGTTCTTTCGCGAGGCGCTGGAGGGGCGCCGGCGGATCCTCGGCGACGAGCACCCTGACACGATGGGCTCGATCAGCAACGTGGGCCTCGTGCTGCGGGCGCAGGGCAAGCTCGCCGAGGCAGAGCCGTACTATCGCGAGGCGCTGGAGAAGCAGCGACGGACTCTCGGCGACGAGCACCCGAACACGCTTCGCTCGATCAACAACATGGGCTCGTTGCTCCATGCGCGGGGCAAGCTCACCGAGGCAGAGCCCTACCATCGTGAGGCGCTGGAGAAGCGCAGGCGGATCCTCGGCGACGAGCACCCGGACACGCTGGCCTCGATCCACAACATGGGCGTCCTGCTGAAGTCGCAGAGCAAGCTCAGCGAGGCAGAGCCGTTCTTCCGAGAGGCGTTGGAGAAGAGCCGACGGATCCTGGGCGACGAGCACCCGAACACGGTGCGCTCGATCAAGAGCATGGGTGTCTTGCTGAGGGACCAAGGCAAGCTCACCGAGGCGGAGGCGCTTCAACGCGAGGCGCTGGAGAAGCACAGGCGGATCCTCGGCGACGACCACCCGGACACGCTGGCTGCGATCAACGACTTGGGTGCCTTGCTGAGGGAGCAGGGCAAGTTCGCGGAGGCCGAGCTGCTCCTCCGCGAGGCGCTGGAGAAGAGCCGACGGATCCTGGGCGACGAGCACCCGAACACGCTGCGCTCGATCAACAGCATGGGTGTCTTGCTGCAGGTGCAGGGCAAGCTCACCGAAGCCGAGTTGCTGTTCCGTGAGGCGCTGGAGCAGCGCCGGCGGATCCTCGGCGACGACCACTCGGAAACGCTGAATTCGATCTTCAACATGGGTGCCTTGCTGAGGACGCAGGGCAAGCTCGCCGAGGCAGAGCCGCTCTGGCGCGAGGTGCTGGAGCAGCGCCGGCGGATGCTCGGAGACGACCACCCGCAGACACTGATCCACATCACCAACATGGGCCGCCTGCTGGTGGAAGAGGGAAGACACCACGATGCGGTGGCATTGCTGTCCGCAGCCGAAGCAGCGGCGCGCAGGGTGTTCACCGGAGGACGTGCCAATCTGCTGGCTCTCTTCCTGTGGACTCTTGGCAATGCCCACGCGGGGCTGGGAC
>DASRJH010000026.1:0-27536 GCA_035649575.1 Planctomycetota bacterium | reverse complement strand
GTCCTGCTGCGACTCCTGCAGCGTGACGTCGACGTGCGCCTTCGCCGCCGTCGGTCCAGGGCAGCCGCGTTCGAGCACCAGACCCTGGCTGACCACGAGGTAGCAGTCGAGCGCGACGTGCCCGAACACCGCTTCGGCATTCGCGCCGATGCGGGCGTCCCACATGTATCCAGTCCGCCGTCCCTCGCGCGACGCGAGTTCGCTGTCGAACGCCTGCAACCGTGCATCGGGATACGCGAGCAGCGTCGTGTCGAGCGGGTCGCCCGCAGCGTCGCGCAGGCGCACCGTCACCGATCCGGTCGAGGGCAGCTGCAACACGATCTCGGGCGGCGGCGTGGCAACGTCGAACGTGACTTCGCTGGTCTGACCGCCGGGTGGCATCGCGGCAATCTGCTGGGTGTTGGCCGCGCCGGCGTCGAGCAGACGCTGCACGTGGTGAAACACGCACCGTCCGGCGGCGTCGGTGGGGCCGACGTCGTGGGGCATGGACGGAGCATCGGGGCACCACATCTGTACTGGTATGTCCGGCGCCGGGCGACCGTCAGCATCGAGGACGAGCACGCGCAGCGCGTGGTCTGGACGCAGGCGCAGGACGATTTCGTGGTCGGAATCCGGATACACCCAGTCCTGCGCGAACAGCTCGCCGAAGCGCGCGACGACCACGGTCTCCGACTCGCCGATATGCAGTCGACAACGGCCTTCTGCATCGCTGACGACCTCGGCGCCGACGCGTTGCAGCAGCGCTTCCCGGTCGGCAGCCTCTCCGCTCGCATACTCCTCGAGCAGCAGTTTCGCGGTGTCGCTCACCGAAAGGTCGATGCTCGGCCGGTGGTAGCGCACGATGGCACCCGCGACGGGCTCGCCGGTGCTCGCGAGGACGACTCGAACGTTCGCGATCTCGCTTTCGGTCGACTCGACGGCCTGCCGCTGTGCGTCCGGCGTGCTCGTGGCTGCGGGCACGGCGTCCGCCGCATTCGCCAGGGATGCTGCGGTTGCCTGTCGAACGTCCGCCCGTGCTTCTGCCGGCGGCGCCGACGTCGGTGCACGCGCTGCACCGGTCCACACGACGAACACGGCGCCGATGGCGGCGAGCACCAGCAAGGCGAGGAGGGCGCGCATGCGAACTCATGGCACTGTCGGCAAGCGCGACGGAGAAGCAAGCACCTCTCGAACACCGAGAGCTCCGGCCACTCAGTGTGCGGCCCGACGGCGCGTCAGCTTCGCGCAGGCCGCAGCCACTCGCGTTCGCCGTACTCGTGGTACGAAGCGAGGAGCCACGATTTCAGCTCGGCATCGAACTCTGCATCACCACTGAGCCGCAGGTGGTGCACGTAGCAGTTCGCGAGGTGCTCGATCTTCCGGAACCGCGGACTCGTCAGGCGCCGCGGCAGCACGAAGTGCACGTCGATGGAGTCGTCACCGACGCGGTTGACGCTCGCGAAGCGCACCAACGCCTGGAACGCGACTCGCGTCTTGGCCGGTGCGACGTGATGCGGACCGCAGCGCGCGACCATCGCGGCAAACTCGGCGAACAAGCGCCGGCCGTGCTCGCTCTTCCCGCGTAGGAACTTCTCGACCGAATGGTCGCCGCACGAGTGCGACAGGTTCTTGCGCAAGAGGTGCGCGCCGCACTTCGGGCACTGCCAGAGAGACTCGCCGGCGGTCATGGCTCGCTTCCCGTGCCAACGTATCCGCGCGTGCCGGGCCGGGCGAGCTTCCGCGTTTCACCTGCCGCTAGCGCACGCCAGCGCGACCGCGTAACCCTGCTCGTCGAGAGGGGCTGCTCGCTATCGTCCCGAACCGGGACGCGCGGCGGCCCGAACGGCGCCGGGTCCCGGGGAGACGCACCCTGTGTGTTCAAGTCGGCGACAACCGCCGTCGATCCACCACGCCAGGGAGGAGCTTGGGGACATCGAAATGAAACTCGACCTGCGCAAAGTGTGGAAGACGACGAGCACCACGATCGGGCGGTGCTGGCGCGTGATGACGAGCGTGATCGGCAAGCAGCAGTGGCTGCGGAAGCCGCTTCATTGGCTGCGGCGCATTCCTGCCGCGTTGACGCCGATCGCGCGCGGGCTGCGGCGCATGGCCACCGCGACCGGGCCGCTGCTGCGGCCCTTCCGCGGCACCGGCAGAGCGCTGGCCCGCGTACCGAAGCTGCTGTGGACCGGCGTGCGGCGGCTGGGCCGCGTGCCCGTCGTGGTGACGGGGGCGCTGCTGGCCGTCGTGCGGCTGCGCCCGAACGCGACGCGAGTCTGGAGCCTGCTCCTCGGCCTGCTGACGGTGCCGTTCGGCGCCTTCCTGATCATGACGCCGGCCAAGGAGCTCATGACCACCAAGGAGTTCGACCTGCGCACGCTGCTGCCGGTGACGTTGGCGCTGTGCGGCCTCCTCTTGCTGACCGCGGGGCTCGGCATGCTGTTCCGCGCACCGTCGTTCCGGCGGTCGCTGTGGTTCGCGCTGCTGTTCTCGCTGCCGTTGCCGGCCATGTACGGTCATGACACCTACACGCTGCTGGTCAAGATGAACGGGGACGAGTCGACGCAGCGCACGCTGCAGCCGTTGTTCGAGGGCGAGATCAAGCGGACGCTGATGTTCCTCGGCCTGTCGGTCGGCCTCTGCACGCTGCTGTGGCTGCGGCCGCTGCGCAGACTCAAGCTACAGTGCACGACGCCGCTGCTGCGCGGCCGCGCCGGCGTGCTGCTGGCGCCGTGTTATGGCGGCGCGTTCGGCCTCGCTGCCGGCTACGGACTGTGGTTCGGCCTGCGCGAGCTCACCGAACGCGAGGCACTGAAGTTCCTGCGCCCTGTGCTCAACGTCGTGCGCGCCGAGTATCTCGCGTATGGCTGTGGCGCGCTCGGCGCGTTGTGGCTGCTGCGTCGCTGGTGGCGCGGCCGGACGCGCGTCGCTTCGAGGACCGCGTTCACCGCGCATACCCCGCCGACGCCGACGCCGCAGCCGACACCGCCGCAGCGGCCGGCCGTGGCCGCGCCGCAAAAGCAGATACGTCAGCCGCAGCCGGTCGGCTGGATGTCGTCGCGGCCTTAGCGCGGTGCGCATGATCGCGAGCACCTGGCCCCACCTGGCCAGGTGCTCGTCCGCCGGCCAGCGCCATCCGCAGCGCACGGTGCCGGTTCACATCTCGCCCAGCAGCGGAATTTCGATGCGCCGCTCGAGAGTGCCGTCGCGCGTCTCATGGAGACCACGCGACGCTCAATCCAGCGTCACGACCACCGCCCTGCTCGTGGTGGCGACGCGGCTGTGCGCGAGATCGACGAAGACGGCGCGGAAGTGCAGCAGCGACTGTCCGACCGACGCGGGCAGCGGGAAGTCGACGGTCGCCGAGCCGTCGACCGGCACCAGCGGCAGGATGGTGCAGTCAGCCAGCATTCCCTGATCGCCGGGAAGCACCGGGATCGGTCGCAGCGAGACCAGCAGCGTGCCCAGGAGGCCGTCCGGGCAGGCCTCGACGCGCAGGCGCAGCGCCGTGGCACTGCCCTCCTCACCGGCGTCGAGCACGGTGAGCACGGGAAGACGCCCGTCGGCGGGCGGCATGCCATCGTTGCCCATCACCACGCGCGGCCAATCGCAATGCACGGGCACCGAGACTTCGCGCCCGCGGCAACGGACGCGCAGCGACGTCGTGCCGCGCCGCCGCGCAACGACCTGGCCGCTGGCGTCGGTGTCGATCACGGCGGGGTCCGCGGGCAGCAGTTCGGTGGCCGGCATGCCGGTGACGTCGATCTCGCCGCCGCCGCGGCGCACGCCGACGACACGCAGTGACACGGGCCGCGTGGGGTCCGCGATCTGCAGCACAGCCGGCTCCGCGCGCAGCTCCGTCAGTTCGGCGCCCTCGAGATCGAGGTGCTGCCGGATCGTCGACGCCATCGCGGTCGCGAGGATCGTGTAGCCGGTGCGGTTCAGGTGGCAGCAGGAGTCGCTGTAGAGCGGCTCCGCGTGGTCGACGAACAGCCGGCGCAGGTCGCGGAAGGCGACGCCGTGCTCGCGCAGCTCCGCGAACCGCTCCGCGAGCAGCGGGTAGCCGCGCTCGACGGCATCGCGCCAGGGGTGTTTGTCCAACAGGGCGATCTTGCGTTCTTCGGCGCCGATCGGCTTCGAGCCGGGCACATACTGGTTGGGCTGCAGGAAGTGGAAGTACCGGATGCCCCGGCTGACGCACATCGCGTGCATCAGTTCGGAACTGCGCGCCCAGACGCCGGCCATCTCGACGAGCGCGTCCTGCACGGAAGCGCCGCCGATGAGGGGACCCGTGACGTCGTAGGGCTTGGCGGGCAGCTTGTAGTGTTCGACCGCACCGTTCGCTGCCGCCACCGCGGAGGCGAGCGAGCGGTCGCGCAGCAGCCAGACCACTTGCCCCGTCGCGGTCCAGCCGAAGGCATCGCCGAGGGCCGCAAACGACGCGCGCTGCTCCCGCAGGTGGAGCAGCCGGCCGATCAGGATCTGCTTCTCGCGCGGGAGCGTGCTGACAGCCATGCTGGCCCAGTTCTGCGGGAAGTACGAGGGCACGCCCTGTTCGACGTTGGGGCCGGCGAACGCCACCTCGTTGAACCCGTCGATGTTCACGACGCAGTCGAACTCGCCGCCGACATTCAGCACGTATGCGAGCGCCGCCACGCCTTGCGGCTGCCTGTAGCCGCCGAGCGCCATGCGTACGAATTCGACCCGCCGGCCGGCGAGCGCAGCGCTCTTGCCGATTCCCGCCGCGAGCACGTCGGCCGTGTACATGCTCACCTGCGCCGCGACCGAGCCGCCGGTGATCCCGACGATGTAGCGGTCGGGCGAGCGCTTGCGCAGCGTGTCGTTGGAATCGAGGAAGCCGAACCGGTTGATCGGGTCCCCGCCCTCGGGCGTGAAGCCGTGATACCTGTAGACGTAGCCGAGATAGGGGTGCATCGCATCGGCGCCGCGCAGCGCCTGGCGGGCAGCCACATCCTGATCCGTCTCGCCGGGGAGGCGCCCCTCGGTGTCGCGCGCGGCGTCGCGCAGCGCCGTCGCCTTCGCATACGTGAAGAACGATCCGGTCGCCATCCACCAGCCGGCGCAGGACAAGAGCTCGGTGAACGCGAAGACGATCACGGCCGCCGCGAGCACGAACAGCAGGCGGCGGCGACGAGGCCGCGGACGGGAACCGGGAATCGCGGTAAGTCGACCTGCCACGGCGAGAAGCTGAGCCACTCTAGCGGGGGGCGGAGAACGCACAAGGCGCGCCAGCACGCCGCGCACGCCGCCTTCGCACCGTTCGTCCGTTCGTGCTCCCGTGCTGCAGTTGCCGGCACAAGAGCTATGCTCCGCGCCCCGTCGCTGACGGCCCTGCAAGTTCATCCATGGACCAGATCCACGCCGCACCGGGACCTGCCGCCATACCGTCGCGACCGTCCAGCTGGACGACCAGGTCGTGCGCGACCATTGCCGCTGCGTCCGCGGTCTGGGTGGCGCTGTGGACCTTGACCGACACGCTGCGCCTCTACCACCCGCTGCCATACGGGGACTACTGGGACTTCCTGGGGCACCTGAGCCGCTACCTGGCCGGCGAAATGCAGCCGTCCGAGCTCTGGGACCAGCACAACGAGCACCGCATCCTGTTCCCGCGGCTCGTGTTCCTGGCCGATGCGCAGTGGTTCGGGCTGACGAGCGTGTTCACCATCGCCGTCACTTGCCTGCTGCAAGTGCTGCACGCGGTCCTCGTGGTCGTCCTGGTGCTGCGCGTGGTGCCGGATCGAGGCGCGGCCCGCGTCGTGGTGGCGGCGACCGTCGCTGCCTGCATGCTGCACGGCAGCCAGTTGATCAACCTCGCGTGGTCGTTCCAGGTGCAGTTCGTGATGGTCTACCTCGCGATCACCGTGGCGCTGCACGAGTTGTCCCGCCACGACCGCGGGGCCCTGCACATCGTCGCGGCCATCGCCGCCGGCTGCATCGCCACGGGCTCGATGGCCAACGGCGTGCTCGTGTGGCCGCTGCTGTGGTCCCTGGCCGTGCAACGCCGCGTGCCGCTGCGCTGGATCCTGATCCTGGTCGCTGCCGGCGCGGCCATGCTGTTCGCCTACCTCCACGGGTACGAGAACCCCTCGCGTCATTCCCCACTGCTCCAGGGCGTGACCCATCCCCTGGCAACGCTGCAGTATCTGTGCGCCTTCCTCGGCAACCCGCTGTGGCCGGAGCGCGCGGTGCCCGCGGTGACGGCCGGCGCGATCACGCTGGCGCTGGCGACGTGGACCGCCGTGCGATTGCTGCTGCGCTGGTCCCGCCTGACGCCCGCGGAAGCGGTGCTGCTGCACGTCATCTTCTTGGTGGTCGGTACTGGTGTCATGATCGCGGCCGGCCGGATCAACTTTCCGCTCGACGCGATGCTGAACAGTCGCTACTGCACGCCGGCCCTGCTGCTGTGGTCCGTGCTGCTGGCAACGGCTCTGCCCCAGGTGCTGCGCAGCGGTCCATGGCGCACCGCCGGCCTGACGGCGTTCGCGCTCGGACTTGCGCTGCTCGCGCCCCGCTACCGCCACTGGCTCGAGCCGATGCCCGCCTCCCAGGCCGACGCGACGAGCTGCCTGATGGCCGGCATCATGGACGAGGACTGCCTGGCTCAACTCTGTGCCGCGGCCCCGGTCCACGTGCGGCAGTTCTCGGACGTGCTGCGCGCGCACCGGCTGTCGGTGTACGGGAGCGGACTCCAGTATCTGATGGGCACCGACCTGCTGGACCACTTCGTGCTGGGGCCGGCGGATCTGGCGCACGCCAGCCTTTGGAAGCCGCAACCAGTTCGCGGGTGTCCCGGTGCCAGCAAACTCGAGGGCTGGGCGTACCACACTCAGACCGGACTGCCGGCCGATCTGCTGCTGGCGGTGGACGAACGCTGGCACATCGTCGGCATGGGTAACTGCAGCCACCGGCGCCCCGACGTCGCCGCAACCGTCCACCACCTGCGCGACGACCGCGTCGGTTGCCGCGTCTGGATTCGGGCGACCGACCGTCCGGGTCGGGAAGTGACGATCTACGCGGTGTGGAACGGCGTCGCCGCGCCGATCCTGGGACCCTTGTGCAACGCCGAGGCCGTGGCGGAGCCTGCGCTCAGCGACGACTTCCAGAGCATCGGCCCCGCGGCCGACGTGCAGGATCCGCAGATCTCCGGTTGGTGGGGCCCGGGCGCCTGGCCTACTGTCGCGCCGGCGCCGCCCTTGCACGCGGGGGCGGTCGGTTCGTGGTGCGGCGATGACGGCCGCATCGGCTCGTGCCGGATCTCGATCCCCGCGCGGACCGAAGATGCCGTGCTGCTCGTGCCCCTGTTGACCGGGCCTGACGCCCGTGGCGTGCTGCTGCGCATCTACGATCCGCGGGCGGCGGGGAATCAAGCGATGCTGCGCTCACCGCCCGTGTTCGCCGACCGCTGGCGGCTGTGGCGCGTGCCGTTGCCGGCGCGGACCGACGGCGGCACCTGGGTGCTCGAGGCAGAGGACCGCGGCCGCGGCTGGGGCCAGTGGTTCGCCATGGCAGCCCCACACTGGGAACGCGTTTCGAACGGGCCGCGCTGAGTGCCCGGCGCTCGCGGGCGCGTCACCGCGAACGGCGCTCGCTCACGAGCTTCTGCTCGATCAGGTCCAGGTAGTCACCGCCGCCGTAGTGCCTGGCGACCTCGAGCGCGTTCGCGACGTCCGCGCCGGCCACGAAGCATGCGTGCGCGGCCAGCAGCGCCGCGGCCTGCTCGGGCACGTCGGTGCAGATCAACACGGCGGTCTCGCCGTGGCGGCGGTGGATCGCTGCGAGCCGTTCCGCGTCGGCGCGACCCGGGAACAGGTCGGTGACCTGTAACCGCTCGTAGCCCTTGCCGGCGTCGGTCGCGAGACGCGGCAGCGACTCGTCGAACGCAGGGCCGAGGTCGACCACGGCGCCCCACTCGCCGAGCAGCACTGCCACCCGCGCGTTCCCCTCGGGACGACGCACGACGAAGAATGGGCAAGCACCGTGCGGCCGCCGCAGAGTCCGTTCGAGCTCCTGCCGGTAGCGCGCGAGCTCCTCCGCCGAGGCCTCGGCGGGAGCGCCCTCGCTGCCGGCGGCCGGCAACCCCGCACGCGCGCGAACTGCCGCAACGGTGGCGGCATCGGCGCCGAGCGCCGACAACCACGATTCGTACACGATGGCGTCCACCGCCTTGCGAGCCTGCTCGCTCATCAGCGTCGCGGGGTGTCCGGCGACGAGACTGACCAGCGCGATCTCGACCGACGACACACCTTCGGCCTCGGCGGCCGCATCGAACAGCGTCGAGCACACAGCGTCGAGGCACGAGTCGGTCGGCACGATCGCGACGAACGAGGCGAGATCCAGCAGCTCGCGTGGCAGTGCGAGCGACGCGTCGTGCGCTGGCACCCTCGCCGCGATCAGGCGCAGCGCTACCGCCGGATCGACCTCGACCGATCGGCCCGTCTTCGTGCGCAACGACAGCGACGGCCCGCGACCGGAACCTGGCTGCCAGCGGCGCAGCGCCGCTTCGTAGCCAGAAGGATCGGCCACCGGCAGCGGATCCTCGGCCGACAACGCGATCAGCAGGCCGCGCGCCGGCGGCCGTCCGGTGCAGCCCGCGATCGTGGCGGCCGCGGCGGCGGCTCGCCGATGCACCTCGTCGGCCGCGTCGCTGTCGCGGGCCAGCACCATCGCGTGCTCGCCGACGAACAACCGGCAGTGCCGCCACTGCGTCGGCACCGCCGCGGGCGGTGGCGACCACTCGACCGACGCGCAGCTCGCGAGCAGCGCGAACAGACACGGGATCACGCGTTTCATGGCAGCACCGGCCATCGTGCGCAACGCAAGCAACCGCGGCAAGGGCGCCGCAGGCAGGCTCGCTATCTCTGTTGACTGCGCGGGCTGCTGCAGAACCAGCGCCAGGACGCCACGGCCGCCGCCGCGGTGGCCGCACCCGCGGCGCTCCAATGCGTGTCGTCGGGGAGCCAGACCAGCTGCCCCGCGCGCGCCGCGGCCTGCAGCGCGTCGGTCAGGTCGAGCACCGCGGCGCCGGTGCGGCGCGACCATTCGGCGAGTTGCTGCGGCATCTGCGTCAGGTGCGACGCGAGCGGCAGCAGATCGCTGTCGAGCGGGAAGCGGCAGAACGGGCCCAGCACGCGCAGCTTCTGCGGGATCAGCACGACGCCGAGCTCGCCGCCGCGTGCTTCGACCGTCGCGCGGAACACGTCGAGCGAGCGTTCGATGTTCGGCCATTGCTGCTCGCAGGGATCACCCTGCCGGTGCCGCCAGAGGAACAGCACGGGCGTGTCGCCGAAGAGCGCCGTGCGTCGCCCGGCCTCGGCGACGACCGGCTGCGTCAGCCGCTGCACCGCGATCACCAGCCGGTTCAGCAAGGAACGTTCGTACAGCGAGCGGCGTGGGCCGGCCACAGCACCCGTGAAGCGGGCCGAGTCGACGAGGTCGTTGTCCTCGCAGAGGAACTGCAGGACCACGCAGCCGCGCAGGTCGAGGCCGGCGACGGCGTGCGCGAACTCGGCTTGCGCCTCCTGCGGCGAGAGCCCGATCAGTGCGACGTTGACGCAGGGCCGTCCGGACAGCTGCTCGAGTTGCTGCACGGGCGTCTCGGGCCAGGCGAGGGCAGGTGCAACGAGGCAGGAGTCGCCGACGCAGTAGACGGCACCGGCGTCGCGATCGGGCTGATTGCGATAGCCACGCGTGTTGGTCGCGTAGTGGAACGGGATGGAGCGGCACGGCAGCCCGAACAGCGCGGCCGTGTCGGGCACGGTCTCCCCCTGCAGCACGCGGCTCGGCAGCCGTTCCATGCCGAGTATCTTCGGCGCGGCGACGCCCACGCAGGTCAGGAACACGACTTCCACGGCGAGCCAGACGAGAGCCGCCGACGCCGCCGCGGTCAGAAGCCGCAGCGCCGCCCGGCGCGAACGGCACGCCGCGAGCGCTGCCGCGACCAGCAGTGCGGCAGCGAGCGCGATTTCCGGCACGCGCCACAACCCGAACACCGCGCGCCCGACCGGCGGCGGCGCCGCACGCAGCACGAGCCACGCGATCGCGGCGGCCACGGCACCCATCGCGGCCAGGCCGCGCACGGGGAGCCGTGCGCGTGGACTGGATCCCGGGTTGGCGGAACGGATCATGCCCAGTGTTCCCGGCTCGAGCGGATGGCAGAACCAAGCTCCCTCTCGGACCACCTGAGAAGGGAGAGCCATCGTGCGCCGCGCAGCGACCGCCGCAAGGGAGGCAGGTGTCCACCCGAGGGCGCGCAAACTACGCCGCCGCGAGCCTGCAACGGGGTTGACGGGCACCGACACGCCGGCAGTCCTTCGAGTGAGGGGCGCGATGGAGGCAGTACTTACTTCTTCTGACCGATCGCCTTCTGCAACTCGGCGACCTGATCCTGCAGCGCCTTGATCTGCGCCTGGATCTGCGGATACGGGTTCGGGGCACCCGGCATGTTCAGGTCCGGCGGCTGCGTCTGCGGCTGGTCGCACTCGCGGATCAGCCGCAGCGCCGCGCAGAGCTGGTCGGTGAAGCCGGCGAGCACCATCGCCTCCTGGTTGCCGACGTTGCCGATGACCAGCTGGCCGATGTTGTTGCCGCCGCTGACCGCGAAGAACGGCCGCAGCGCGTTCGTGCAGATCGTCGCGTTGATGTGCTTCAAGCGCACCGAGGTGAGCACGAACTCGCAATGGTTGGGTCGCGCCATCACCTCTTCGGGCGTGCGCCACGTTGCGCGGTTCATCACCTCGCGCCCGCGCGCCCCATACAAACAGAGCACCTCGTGGAAGCCCTTCTCGGCGTCGACGGGCACGATCGCGAAGCCGCGTGAATAGAGCAGGTTCGCGAGCAGCTCCTCGAACTGAGTCGGCGTCAGCTTGACCGGGTTGTTCAGCGTCACGGTGAGGCTCTGGCCTCCCTTCGCGATCTGGCGCTCGCCCTCCTGCCAGAGGAGGTTGCGGCCGAGGATCGTCGCCGCTTTCTCGACGAGGTCGACGAGGTCGTGATCGCCGGGCGGCAGCGAGAACGGTTGCCCGAGCGTGACCGTCGCCGGCTGGGTGGGCCGCACGACGGTGGGCGCACCCGCAGGTTTGGCTTCGGGTTCCTGCGCGGCGGGCGCGGCGGCGAGCAACATGACGGAGGCGTACGGAAGGAGGCCGGAGAGGGAGCGAAGCATGCGGGTTCCTTGGCGATGGCCGATCGGCGTGCAGAGAGACGGGCGATGGCGGCGGTTCCTTCCCGCGAGGGCGACCCCCGAGCAGCACCGGCCACCGTCCCGACCGGCACGCCGCTCGCGGCGGCGATCGCGCGCGGTGTGCGGTCATCGAAGAAGCGCTGCCAGATCGTGTCGTCGTACACGGGATCGAGCGCGAGCACGGCGGCTATCAGGCGCTGCGCGACTTC
The DNA here is from genome assembly GCA_035649575.1 of Planctomycetota bacterium. Classification (GTDB taxonomy): domain Bacteria; phylum Planctomycetota; class UBA1135; order UBA1135; family UBA2386; genus DASVAL01. The sequence continues at coordinate 16,148 of DASRJH010000026.1, read as the reverse complement.
GCTGCGCGCGAGCACCGAGGCGTGGTGCTCGCCCGCATCCGCGCGCGACGTTGCGCAAGGTCGTCGCGGGAGCCAGCCGCCGATCGACGCGTCGTGCCGCGGCCAATGCAGCATCGCGGCGAGCCAGGTCTGCTGAACCGCGTCGTCGGCGCCGGATTCACCGACCAGCTCGAGCGCGAGCTGCCGCAGACCCGCAGCATGGGGGGCGACGTGCGCAGCGAGGTCGAGCGGAGGCGAAGTCATGTGCGTCGGCAGCCTACCAATGCCGCCGCGCGCCGATCGGGGCGCCGGCGGTGTGCCCACCGGGGAACTCTCATGCCGGGCAGCCAACGGGTCCAGTCTGTTCGACGTCGCGCGCCGGACGACGAACTCACCTGACGCCCGGGCCTTCTGGCGCGCAATCGCACAGCTGCCGTGTCCTTGGGGAGCAGTTTGACCGCGACGCGTTTCGCAGCATAGAGTGACCCTGCCCCTGAGCGCCGTGGCGAAGCGCGCCACGACGGATCCTTGCCGCGAACCTCTCTCCCTTCTGGTTCGCAACGAGATCCCGATGGCCTGCCCTTCGCGTCTAGCGTCCTCTCTCTCTTCCTCCGTCGCGGCAGCAGCGCTCGCGACATCACTCGCAGCCCAGTGCGAGTTCGACTGGTTGCCCGGCCCCCCTGCCAGGGGTCCGTACTACGCAGTGTCCTCGATCCTCGAGCTGCCGAACGGCGACCTCGTCGCCGGCGGTACGTTCGCCATCGCCGACTCCGCCTTCATCAACAACATCGCGCGATGGGACGGCACGACGTGGCAGCCGCTCGGCTCCGGCATCGGAGGCCGTGTGACTGCACTCGCCATGTTGCCGAACGGTGATCTCGTCGCCGGCGGCTTCTTCAACTCGGCCGGTGGGCAGTCAGTGAACAACATCGCACGATGGGACGGCAGTTCCTGGGCGCCGCTGGGTCCGGGTCTCGACGGCATAGTCTACGCGCTGCTCGTGTTGCCGAACGGTACCCTCGTCGTTGGCGGTTGGTTCCACAACGCAGGTGCGACAACGACGCATTCCGTGGCGCAGTGGGACGGCGTATCGTGGTCACCGCTCGGCAACGGCTTCCCTTCGTTCGACGTGAGGTCGCTCGCGCGCATGCCCAACGGCGACATCATCGCCGGCGGCTCCATCCTCCAGGGCAGCACGTACTACGGCCTGCAGCGTTGGAACGGCGTGACCTGGCAACCGGTGCCTGGTCTCGATCCATCGACAAGCTCGGCCACGGCCTCAGTCGTGAACGCGGTGGTGGTGCACCCCGGCGGCGACTTGGTGGCGACCGGCAGGTTGTTCATGAACGGTCTGCCGACGGGCGCTGTGCGCTGGAACGGCGTCGCGATGCAGTCGCTCAACCCGCCGATCTACACTGGGGGAGCGCTGATCACGAGGGCCAACGGGGACGTCGTGATCGGGCCGGGGTCGTCGTGGGAAACCGGCCTGTACCGGTGGAACGGCGCGGGCTGGACCCCGGTCGCGGGTGGTCCACCACGCGCGGTCGGGTTCGCCGAGGACAGCAGCGGGCGCCTGCTCGTCGGCGCGTGGGCGTCGTCTCCCATGCAGCCCACCGTCACGCGGTTCGACGGCGTGAGCTGGCAGACGCTGGGAGCGACGTCGCCACTGCTCAACGTGCGCGCCATGGTGCGCATGCGGAACGGGGACGTCGTGGTCGGCGGCTCGTTCGCATCGTTCGGCGGCGTGGCCGCGAACAACCTCGCGCGGTGGAACGGCAGCGTATGGTCGCCCCTGGGCCGCGGCGTCGACGGATTGGTGAGCGCGCTCGCGGCCGCTCCGGACGGCGACCTCGTCGTCAGCGGCAACTTCGCCAACGCTGGCGGCGCGCCCGCGAACCGCGTCGCGCGGTGGAACGGACAGGTGTGGTCGCCGCTCGCCGGCGGGTTGTCCTTCGCCGCGTCGGATCTGGCGGCTGACGCGAGCGGCGAGGTCCTCGCAATCGGGGGTGGCCTCATGCGATTCGATGGCCTCACGTGGGGCCCGCTTGCGCTGCCCCCCGGCTTGTTCACGGTCGCGGCCTTGGCGTCTCTGCCCAACGGCTACATGGCGATCGGCGGCATCGGTACCAGCACGAGTGTTGCGCTCGTCAGCGCGGGCGTGGTCACGCCGCTGCCCGGCGGACCGACCCAGGTCGTTCGACTGCTGGCCGACTCCCGCGGCGGTCTCGTCGCGCGTGGTCCGACCACGTGGCGCTGGGACGGAACGACATGGATGACGCTGCCGTCGGTTGTCACCGCGAGTGTCCTCAATCTCGGCGAGCTGCCGACCGGCGAACTGATCGCCAGCGGTAACTGGATGTCCCTCGGCGGCGCCGCCCCGAGCTGCATCTACCGGCTGCGCAGCAGCGGGTGGGAGTCGTTCGGCGAAGTCCGGGCATCCTCGCCGTTGCTCGTCACCGCGAGCGGCCGCGGCGACCTGTTCGTCGCTGGCCCCGTGCATACCGCAGGCAACGTCGTGAGCGTCGGCTTTGCGCACGCGCAGCCGACGTGCCCGGCCACGGTGTCGATCGTCGGCGCCGGCTGCACGGGCGGCGCGGGACCCATGACGCTGGTCGCGAACAACGCGCCCTGGGTCGGCGACACCTTCACGGCGACCGCGAGCAGCATGGTTCCCAACTCACTCGCGGTGCAAGTGCTCGGTTGGCCGGCGCCGGCGCAGCCGCTGCCCGGTGCACACGGATGTGTGCTGTTCGTCGCGCCGATCGTCACGGACCTGCTGTTGCCGAGCAGCGGCACGGCGACGAGCATCTGGGCCGTGCCGGCCGTGCCGGGCCTCGCCGGACTGCAGCTGCGCCTGCAGGTCGTCGGCATCGAGCTCCCGGCCACCGGCATCGTTCTCACGAGCACGAACGCCTTGGACCTGACGGTCGGCACGCTGTGACGGCCGGGATTTGAGCGCGTGCGTTCAGCGCACGCGCAGGCCCGCGGGCATCAGCGCGTAGACGCGCGCGTGGCCGTCGCTCGTCAGCGCGTCGTGCAGCACCGCGACCACCTCGCCGAGGTGCCCACACTGCGCGAGCACGGCCCGCAGCGCGGCCACGTCCCCACCCAACTGCACCTGCGCGTCGAACATCGACGCGAACAGCGTGTCGGCGAAGTTCTTCGGCTCGGGCACGTGCACGACCTCGACGTCGTCGCCGACCTTCGCCGCGGAACGCACGCGGGCCACCGCGTCGTCCACGCCGCCGATCGCGTCGACGAGGCCGTTCTCGACGGCCTGCTGGCCCGACCACACGCGGCCGCCCGCGATGGCGTCGATCTCGGTCTTCGAACGCTTGCGCGAAGCCGCGACATTCGTGAGGAAGCGGTCGTAGACGTCGTCGACGAAGCCCTGCACGCGCGCGCGCGCCGCCTCGCTCCAGGGCCGGTCCATCGCGTCCATCAGCGGGCCGTCGTCGAGGTGCACGATCTCCGAACGCACGCCGAGCCGCCGCATCAGCGCGCCGGGCTGGAAGCGCATGCCGAACACGCCGATCGAGCCCGTGATCGTCGCGGCTTCGGCGAGGATCGGCGCGCCGATCGCGGTGATCCAGTAGCCGCCGGACGCGGCGAGCTCACCCATCGAGAAGACCACGGGCTTCTTCGCGGCGAGGCGCTCGAGGGCCGTGCGGATCGCTTCGCTCGCGGTCGCCGAGCCGCCCGGAGAGTTGATGCGTACGACGACACCCTTCACGTGCTCGTTCGCGGCCAGCTCGTCGAGCTTCTTCACGGCGATGCCGCTGACCATGCTGCCGGGCGCGGGCTTGTCGCCGTCGACGATCTGACCCGCGAGGTGCATGACGACGATCAGCGGGTCCTCGAGCTCCTCTTCCTTCTTCTGCCGGAAGATGCTGCCGAGGATCGCCATGAAGTCGCGGCTCTGCGCCTTCTGCTTCGGCGCCGCGTCGGCGAGCTCGAACTCGTCGTTGCCGCGCACGGCGGCCAGCGCGCGCGTGGCACCGCTCCACGGCACGAGGCGGTCGACGAGCCCCTTGCCGAGCGCCTCCTTCGCCGTGAACAGGCGTTGCGCCTGCAGCGCGCGCACGTCCTTTGCCTCGAGCTTGCGGCCCGAGGCGATCCGGCGCACGACGTCGTCGTTCATCGTGCGCAGCATCGTCTCGTAGTGCTGCCGCAGGTGGTCGGACATCGCGGGCAGCATGTAGGGCTCGACGGCCCCCTTGAACGCGCCGACGCGCGTGACCTCGACCTGCACGCCGACGAGATCGAGCGCATCCTTCATGTGCATGACGGAAAGCGCCGGCGAGCGCAGGTCCAGCGTGCCCATGTCGGCCATCAGCACCTGGTCGCACAGCGCCGCGATCTGGTAGGTGCCCGTCTCGGCGTTCTCGACGTAGCACGTGATCTGCTTGCCGGCACCGCGCACGCGCGCGATCGCCCGCTCGAGCTCACGCAGCTGCGGCAGGTTGAACTGCGCCTTGCCCGAGAGGTCGAGCACGACGAGCGGTTCGGGCACCTTCGCGAGCGCGTCGAACGATTCGAGGAGGCGGAAGAACGGCTTCGGCGGCGCGCCATCGCCGCCGAGCAGCGACATCGGGTTGAAGCCCATCTCGGCGAGATCCTCGTACGAGCCGTGTGGCCGCAGGCACGGCACGCGCGGCTTCGCGGGCTTCTTGGCGGCGGCCGCGGCGGCCTGCGGGGCCTCGGGCTTGGGCTTCTCCTGGTTCTCCTGCGCGGCCACGGGGCACAACGCAGCCAGCGACAACATCAACGTGAGGAGCGGGAACGAACGCGGCAACGCGAGTCTCATGGGGGCGAAGGATAACGCGAGGGGAACGGGAGCGCGGCAGGCAGGCGAAAGAGGTGCCGTCGTAGCCGGACGGGACGGCAGCCTGTCGCGACCCTGCCGGCAAAGTCAGCGCCGTGCCTGCTTGCGGCGCGATTTCGCGGCCTGCGGCCCGAGCCAAGGCGCCAGCGCGAACGCGAGGTCCTGCTCGAGCCAGTCGGTGTGGCCGAAGGCTGCGTGATGCTGCGTTACCGCGCGGCGCCGGCGGTCGCGAAGCCGCGCGTCGCTGCGCAAGCACGCGCAGCGACGACTTCGCGCCTCCTCACAGCCAGCGGAAGAAGGCGACCGGGCAGTAGTTCGCGCTGACCGTGCCCGTGGTCGTCGTCGACGGCAGGCCCGACGCGTAGAGGATCGACGAACGCGGCGCGATGCCGACCTGCACCGCGACGCCGTTCGACGTCACGACGCTGCCCGGCGAGAACACGTCGAGCACGAGAGCCTGGTGCGACAGCCAGAGGTCGTTGAACACCGGGTTGTTCGGCACCGAGTAGTACGGGCTGAAGCTGCCGCTCGTGGAGGTGCCGACGCCGATCGTCGCGAGACTCGTGAGGTCCAGCTGTCCCGTGCACGACGCCTGGATGCCCGGGAACACGGCGCTCAGCGGATACGGAGTCACGAGCTGGGTGCCGACGCTGACCGCGACGAGCGCGAAGCTGTTGGCGGGCCCGTTGTTGCCGTTCAGGTAGACGTACTGGCCCGTGCGCACCGCCGACGTCGTGAGCTGCGTGATGCTGTTGCCGGAGTGCTGGCAGCCGGAGGCGCCCGTCACGATCGGCGAGTAGAAGTCGGCGCGGTCGAGCCGGTAGTTGAAGGCCGCGCCGCCGATGCTGTTGCCGAACACGCGATACTCGACGACGAGGTTGCGGCCGGCGGGCGCGTAGACGAACGGCGTCGCCAACGTGACGAAGAACTGGCCGTTCGGCAGCGGACTCGCCGCATCGCGCAGGTTTGGCAGCTGGAACAGGGCCGGGCCGAACACGGTGGCCGGCGTGCCGTCGTAGATGGTGTCGAACGTCGTCCCCAGCGAGTTCGGGCTCTGCGTCGTGTAGCCCATGCGGACCTCGAGCTGCAGCGCGCGGCCAGTGTCGAGCGTGGAGGTGCTGGCGTCCTCGCGGAAGCCGAGCTGGGTGATCGAACGGCCGGAGGGCACGGTGACGTCGGCCTGGTCGTAGACGATCAGCGTACGCGACGTGCCGTTCGCGAGCGGCAGGTTCGGGCTGCTGTTGGGTCCTTCGGCGACGGCGCTGTACTCGGACGGAAAGATGGAAGTCGACTGGGCCGAGAGGCCGGCGGCGATGAGGAACAGGGGCAGGTGACGGATCATCGGTTTTCTCTCTTGGTTGGTGTTTGCGTCGCGATGGCGCGACCTCTTCGCAGTGCGCGCAGCCGCGGGCATGTCACACCGTCGTCACGCGAAATCCGCTCGGCTGTGACTTCGCAGGATTTCCGCAGGTCGGCAGTGACGCCGGCTCGCTGCTGGTCCTGAACCTGGCAACACAAAAGCCATGACCCGCCGTATCGCCGTGCTGTTCCGCATCTTCTGCCTTGGCGTACTGCCGGTGGCCGTGCCGGTCGCGGCGCTCGTGTTCGCCGCGGCCAGGGTGCCGGGCGCCGAGCCCGCGCACGCGATCGCCAATCGCTAAGCTCCGCACCCCTGGCCACCATGCCCGACACCGAACGCATCGAAGGCCTGCTGGCCGACGCGCTCGCCGCCCACGACACCGGCGGCGCCGGCGCGCTCGACGCGTACCTGCGCGGGCTCGGCTCCGATCGCACGGCGGTCGAACGCGGTCTCGCGCGGTGCCGCCGGCTCGGGTTGTTCGGCGAGGAGGCGCAACCACGCGACTTCCCCGAGCGCCTCGGCGAGTTCCGGCTCGTGCGCCGGCTCGGCAGCGGCGGCATGGGTGTCGTGTACGAGGCCGAGCAGCAGTCGCTCGGCCGCCACGTGGCACTCAAGGTCGTGCGCCCCGAGCTGCTCTACTTCGAAGGCGCGCGCGAACGCTTCCGCCGCGAGATCGAGGCGGTGGCGCGCTTGTCGCACCCGGCCGTCGTGCCGGTGCTCGCGTCGGGGGAACAGGACGGTGTGCCGTGGTATGCGATGGAGCTGCTGCAGGGACGCACGGTGCACGAGGTCTGCGAACTGCTGGCCGGCCGCGATCCCGCGACGCTGACCGGCGAGGACCTGCGCGCGGCGATCGGGGCGGTCGGTTCCGACACCGATCCGCTGCACGGCGCCTGGTGGCAGGTGTGTGCGCGCGTGACGCACGCGGTGGCGCTCGGCGTGCGGCATGCGCACCTCCGCGGCATCGTGCACCGCGACATCAAGCCGTCGAACGTGATGTTGACCGCCGACGGACGCACCGTGCTGCTCGACTTCGGCGTCGCGCTGCTCGGCGGCCGGCAGCCGTTCACACGCACCGGCGCCGCGCCGGGATCACCGGCGTTCATGTCGCCGGAGCAGCTGCGCGGCGACGCCGTCGACGAACGCACCGACGTCTACTCGCTCGGCGCCACGTTGTGGCAGATGTTGAGCCTCGTGCCGCCGTTCCGCGGTGACGCCGATCTGCAGCACATCTGCGACGGCGAGGTGCCGGACGTTGGCAAACACAACCGCGAAGTGCCGCGCGAGCTCGGCATCGTGCTGCAGAAGGCGATGGACCGCGACCGCGAACGCCGCTACGACGACATCGAGCAGTTCGCGCAGGACCTCGTCGCTGTGCTGCAGCGGCGCCCGATCCGCGCGCGCCGCCTCGACTGGTCGCTGCGCGCGTGGCGTTGGTGCCAGCGCCATCGTGTGCTCGCGACCGCGATGGCGTCGCTGCTCCTGACGGCGCTTGCGCTGCCGGGGGTCTTCGCGTGGCGCGAACAGACGACCCGCGTCGAGCTCGAGGCCGCGGTGACGACCGCCCGAACCAGCCTCGCGGCGGCAGAGACGTCCGCGCAGCAGGCTCGCGACAGCGCCGCGGCAGCAGAGAAGGCCGCGCAGCAGGAGCGCGCCAGCCTCGCGGCGGCAGAGACGTCCGCGCAGCAGGCTCGCGACAGCGCCGCGGCGGCAGGGAAGGCCGTGCAGCAGGAGCGCGCCAGCCTCGCGACGACGCTCGACGCGATCTACTCGCTGCTCGTGCGCGTCGCCGACGACAAGTTCCGCTTCGTGCCGGCTGCCGGCACTGTCGCCGAGGAGTCGCTGGCCGAAGCGGTCGCGATGTACGAGAAGCTGCTGCCGAAATACCCGGAGCACGTGCGGCTGCACGTCGATGCCGGCAAGGCAATGAGCCGTCTCGCCGACTTCCTGCTGCGCCGTGGCGACGTCGCCAAGGCGCGCCAGCTAATCGCCGACGGGATCGCACGGCTGCGCGGCGACGCGCTCGACATACCACCGGCCTGGCTCGAGACGCGATCCGTGCTGACGACGAATCTCGGCCGGTGTGCCGAGCAAGTCGGCGACCGCGCCGCAGCCGAGAGCGCATACGACGCCGCGGACCGCGACCTGACAGCACTCGCCCGCGAACCGGGCTTCGAGCGGTCGGTGGCGCGCGGCCGCGCCAGGCTCGCGTCGGTGCGCGCGGGACTGCGCGACCCGTTGCTCGAGCGCGAGGCGATGGAGAAGGCGTGCCGGCTGGCGCTGCAGCTCGCGCGCGAAGTGCACGACCTCGATGTAGCAAATGCGGTCGAGACGCGGCAGCTCGTGCTGCAGCTCGACATGCTCGCGACGATGTACAGCAAGCAGAAGCGCTTCGACGAAGCGCTGCCGCTGCTCGACGAAGCGCTCGCGTTGGCGCGCGACATCCCGGCGGACGCGAAGTTCTGGCCGCCGCCGCCGCTGCTCGTCGCGCAGGTGCTCGAGACGCTCGGCAACCTGTATGTCGACCGGCGTGACTCGCACGCGCCGGCCGCGCTCAAGGAGTGCCTCGCGTTGCGCGAGCAGGCGGCCAGCGACTTCCCGAGCGACATGCAGATCCGCTGCGAGCTCGCGGCGGCGCTGCACAACCTCGCGGTGATGAACTTCTACCAGTCGCAGGACGACCTCGCGCTCGAGCGGCTCGATCGGGCGATCACGCTGCAGCGATCGGTGCTGGCGGTCATGCCCGACCATCCGACGGCACGCGACTACCTGCGGCGGCACTTCGTGCAGCGTGGTTCGGTGCTCGCTCAGGGCACACGCGCCGCGGACCTGCACGCGTGCGTGCTCGAACTGAGTTCCATGGCGCAGGACGCGAACGCGCAACGTTCGGCCGCGCGTTTGTGGTGCCGGCTCCACAAGATGGTCAGCGCGTCACCACAGTCGGGCATCGAGCCGGCGGCGTGTGTCGAGCAGGCGATGGCTGCTCTGCAACGCGCGGAGGCGCTCGGTTGGGGACCGGGGCAGTCGTTCTCGGATCCGGTCTACGCGCCGTTGCGCGGTCGCGCCGACTACGAGGAGTTGGTCGCGCGCATCACGGCGAAGGTCGGGGCCGGCGCGCGCTGAACGGTTTCACACCGCGGTGTCGCCGCCGTCGAGCAGCATCGCGAGGCGCGAGATGCCGCGGTAGACGAGGTTGCGCACCGCGCCCTCGCTCTTCTGCATGCGCTCGGCGATCTCGGCGTGGCTGAGGCCACACAGCTTGTGCAGCGTGATCGCGTCGCGGTATTCGGCCGGCAGCAGGTCGAACGCGGCTTCGACGCGCCGCATCTGCTCCTTGACCTCGAGGTCCTTGCTCGGCGACGCCAAGGTCAAGTACGCGGACATCGCCGTCGTCGCGTCCGGGATCGCCTCTTCCTTCTCGCGATCGCGCTTCTCGGCGTGGTGGAAGCGGTGTTTCTCGCGCAGCTTGTTCTCGGCGCGCACGAACAGCCAGTGGCGGAACGGCGCCTCGCCGCGGAACTCGAAGTCGGAGAGATCCCCGAGCGCCTCCCGACAGACCGACTGCACGAGATCGGGCGCCGTCATCACCCCGCGCAGCGCCGGCCCCATACGCAACCGCACGAAGGCCTCGAGGTTGGGCAGGTGACGCACCAGCAGCTGCTCGACAGCCGCGCGGTCGCTCTGCTTCGCGCGCGCGACGAGGTCGGCGGTCTCTTGGTCGCGGTCGGCCATACGCAGCCGGCAGGCTAACAAGGCCCGCTGCCCCCGTCGACCGCGCGCCTTCGGGGTAGAAGTGGTAGAAGTGACGGCGCCTCGAAGCGCCGTGGCGAAGCGTGCCACGGTCCGGCCCCCCCCGCCGCGAACCTCTCTCTTCTCCTGGCTCGCAAGGAGATCCCGATGGCCTGCTCTTCGCGTCTCGCCGCCTCTCTCGTTTCCTCCGTCACGGCAGCCGTGCTCGCGACCTCGCTCGCCGCCCAATGCGGGCTCGCCTGGCTGCCCGGACCCGGCGCCAACGGTCCGTATGGCACGGTCTACGCGATCCTCGAGCTGCCGAACGGCGATCTGGTTGCCGGCGGTTCGTTCGCCATCGCCGACTCCGGCTTCGTCAACAACATCGCGCGATGGGACGGCACGACGTGGTTGCCGTTCGGCGCCGGCGTCGACGGCCCCGTGCACGCGCTCGCCCGATTGCCGAACGGCGACATCGTCGCCGGCGGCGCGTTCACCACGGCCGGTGGGCAGCCGGCAAACCGCATCGCGCTCTGGAACGGCAGTTCCTGGGCGCCGCTGGCCCCGGGTCTCGACGACACGGTATTCGCGCTGCTCGTGCTGCCGAACGGCAACCTCGTCGCCGGCGGTCGCTTCCACAACGCCGGTGCAACTCCGGCGCCGCTCGTGGCGCAGTGGAACGGCGCGTCGTGGTCGGTGCTCGGCAGCCTCCTCTACGTGGAGGTGAGGTCGCTCGTGCGCATCCCCAACGGCGACATCGTCGCCGGCGGCAACATCTACCAGCTCCAGGGCGGTCTGTTCTACGGCCTGATGCGTTTCGACGGCGCGAGCTGGCAACCGGTGCCCGGCCTCGATCCGGGGGCCACGTCCGCGTCCACGATGGTGAACGCCGTGATGATGCACCCAAACGGCGATCTGCTGGCGGCCGGCTCGATGCACATCAACAGTGTGCCCACGAGCGTCGTGCGCTGGAACGGCATCGTGACGCAGTCGCTCAACGCGCCGGCCTGGGGCGCGCAAGCGCTGATCGCGAGGGCGAACGGGGACGTCTGGATCGTGGCCGGGCCGGCGACCGCGCCGGGGCTGTATCGCTGGGATGGCACGGGCTGGAACTCGGTTGCGGGTGGTCCGCCGCGAGTCACCACGTTCGCCGAGGACAGCAGCGGCCGCCTGCTCGCCGGCTCGGATCCGGTGTCTCCCGTGGAGCGCGCCGTGACGCGGTTCGACGGTCTCTACTGGCAGACGATCGGCGCGCCAACGCCGCCACCACCCAACGTGCGCGTCGTGGTGCGCATGCCGAACGGAGACGTCGTGGTCGGCGGCTCGTTCACATCGTTCGGCGGCGTGGCCGCGGACAACCTCGCGCGGTGGAACGGCAGTGCGTGGTCACCCCTGGGACTCGGCGTCGACGGACCCGTGAGCACGCTCGCGGCCGCGCCGAACGGCGACCTCGTGGTCGGCGGCACCTTCAACAACGCCGGTGGCGCGCCCGCGAACCGCGTCGCGCGCTGGAACGGGCAGGTGTGGTCGGCGCTCGGCGGCGGGTTGGCCCTTCAGCCGTTCGATCTGGCGGCGGGTGCAAACGGCGAGGTCCTCGCGGGCCAGATAGGCGTCATGCGATTCGACGGCCTCACGTGGGGCCCGCTCGCGTTGCCCTCCGGCTGGACCGTCCTGGCCTTGGCATCCCTGCCCAACGGCAGCTTCGCGCTCGGCGGCCTCTTCCCGGGCACCGGCACGGGTGTCGCGCTCGCCAGCGGCGGCACCACAGCACCGCTGCCCGGCGGACCGTCGCCGGTCCGGCAACTGCTGGCCGACTCCCGCGGCGGTCTCGTAGCGCATGGCACCGTCACGCAGCGCTGGGACGGAACGACGTGGACGCCGCTCCCGTCGATCGGCCTGACGAGTCTCGGCAGTCTCGGCGAGTTGCCGACCGGCGAACTGATCGCCAGCGGCCCGTTCTCGTCCATCGGCGGCGGCGCCGCGAGCAGTATCTACCGGCTGCGCAGCAGCGGGTGGGAGTCGTTCGGCGACGTCCGGGGATCCTCCTCGACGACGTCCCCGGTGGTCGTCACCGCGAGCGGCCGCGGTGACGTGCTCGTCGGTGGCCCGGTGCAGAGCGCGGGCAACGTCGTGAGCATCGGCGTGGCGCATGCCCAGCCGACGTGCCCGGCCGCGGTGTCGATCGTCGGTAGTGGCTGCACCGGCGGCGCGGGACCCGTGACGCTGGTCGCGAACAACTTGCCCTGGGTCGGCGGCGTCTTCACGGCGACCGCGAACGGCATGACAACGAACTCGCTCGCGGCGCAAGCGCTCGGTTCGTCAGCGCCGGCGCTGCGGTTGCCCGGCGGCGCGCCCGGGTGTACGTGGTTCGTCGCGCCGATCGTCTCGGCTCTGCTGGTGCCGAGCGGAGGCACCGCGACGAGCACGTGGGCCGTGCCGGCGTCGCCGAGCCTCGCCGGATTCCAGGTGCGCCTGCAAGTCGTCGGCGTCGAGCTCGGGAGCACCGGCATCGTGCAGCTCACGAGCACGGACGCATTGGAGCTGACGATCGGCATGCTGTGACGGCCGCGCCGGTCACGGCACCGCGAGCACGGTGCCCGCTGAGGGCAGGGGGAACGCATGCCGCTTCGGCTCGCCAGTCCGTTCGCGCACCGTTGCGACGTGATCCCCGGGCGGCAGCTGCCGACGAAGAACACGCGTTGTGCCGCGAGCCACGACTGCAGATCGGCGTCGAGCGCCGCATGAAGCTTGCCCATGCCGGTTACGACGGCCGTGCCCTGGATCGACACGCTCGTCGTCCCGATCCTGTGAGCGCGCGCGTCAGAAGATGGCCTGTTCGGGGTTGGTCGTGATCAAGCCCGTCGCGGTCGTCAACACACACTGCATCGTCAGCGTCGAGCCCGGCGGCAGCCCCGTCGGCACCATGACGACGATCGACGCTTCGCCCGCCGCGTTCAGCAGGCCGATCACCGGCGAGCCGAACCCCTGCGCGAGGTCGAGGTTGATGGTGCCGAACGGCGACGCGACGCCGGGCTGCAGCTTCACGCCGACATACAGCGCGAAGAACTGCGCCGGCGGACCGCTGACGTCGAAGAACGCAGGCGCGCCACCCGGCAGGAACCGGGCGGGAGCGGTGCCGTAGCCGGCGCGGTTCGCGAACGAGTTGATGCGGAACGCGCCAGCGCACGACGGCGGCTGCACGGCGGGCGGGTTCGGGCCGTTCTGGCGGTAGACGAAGCCCTTGTCGTCGAGCTCGTCGACCAGGATCACGTCGGTGTCGCCGTCGCGGTCGAAGTCGACGATCACCGCGCACGAGCCGGCACTCGTCGCCGCGATCGTCGTCGGGTTGACGAAGACGCCGCTGCCGTTGTTGCGCCACATCGTCGCGTTGCCGTTGCTGTAGCTCGCGACAACGACGTCGAGGTCGTCGTCGCCTTCGAGGTCGCCGATGTCGACCGACACCGGCGCGGCGCCGACCGCATAGCCGACGAAGGGCAGCAGGCCGCCGGCCCCATTGCTGCGCAGCACGGCCGCACGGGAGTTGGTCGCGTCGGCGATCACGCAGTCGATGAAGCCGTCGCCGTTCAGGTCGCCGACGGCCATCTGCCACGGCGCCCCGCCGCACGACACGGTAGCGCTGATCGCGAACGTGCCGGTGCCGGTGCCGAGCAGCACCGTGACGTCCTGCGAGTGGTAGCAGCCGCAGAGAATGTCGGCCTTGCCGTCGTTGTTCGCGTCGGCGACCGCGATCGAGCGTTCGCCGCTGCCGCCGCCGCTGAAGAACGTCGGCGCCTGGAACGTACCGTTGCCGTTGTTCCGCAGCAGCACGATGTCGGACATGTTGGTGCCGACGATGTCGACGTCGCCGTCGCTGTCGCAGTCGAGCAGGGCTATGCCGTGGATGTTGCCGCCGACCGGGATGGTCGTCGGCGCGAGGTAGTTGCCCGCGCCGTTGTTCAAGAAGATCCCGACCGCCTGCGCGGTCTGGTCGCCGGTGACGAAGTCGAGCCAGCCGTCGCCGTCGAGGTCGGCGCCTTCGTTCGGGCTCGGCTCGTGGCCGGGTGGCAACGGCGTGATCACTTTCGGGCCGAAGGCGCCGCAGCCGCTGTTCTTCAGCAGCCGGATGTCCGACGCCACTTCGTTCGTCGCTGTCATGTCCGGCGAGCCGTCGTGATCGACGTCGCCGGCGAAGAAGCCGTAGGTGCGGATGAACGTCTCGGTAGGCAGGCGGTAGTCGACCACGTGGTCGAGCACGTAGCTGCCGCTGGACGGCGCCGAGTCGACCCACCACATCGCCATGAAGCCGCCGGTCAGCGCTGGGCCGGCCGCCGCGGCGACGAAGTGTGTCACGTTCAGCGTCGCGATCTCGGTCGCGAACAGCGGGCGCGACGGCGTGAACGTGACCACGTTGCCGGCGGGCGAGACCGCGAGCGTGCCGGGCACCGGACCGCTCCAGCGGCCGGAGAGCTCGATGTTCTGCGGCGTGATCGTCGCCGGGTTCACCGGCGCGCTGAAGGTCAGCGTCACTACCGCCGCGGGGGATACTCCGCGCGCGGCGTTGGCCGGGGACACGCTGGTGACCGTCAGCTGGGCAGTCGCGACCGTCGTGAGGAGAGGAAGGAGGAACGCCGGGAGGAGGCGACGCATGGGCATCCTTGGGACGAGGGTGAGAACCCTACGGCTTTCCGCACCGCTCGTGGGCGGGCTTTCCCGCAAACTCACGGGTCGCGCGGCATCCGAATCGCGATCGGCGGCACTGGTAACCTGATCCCCCCATGACCCACCCTGCGTTCGACGTCGAACACGAGCTGCGTTGCCACGGCGACGCGTTGCGTGCCCTGGCCGGCGCGCTCGTGCGCGACCCGAACGTCGCGGACGACGCCGTGCAGGAGGTGTGGCTCGCGGCGCTGCAACGGCCCCCGCGCCATCGCGAGTCGCTCTCCGGGTGGTTGTCCACGGCGATGCACAACGTGCTGCGCATGTGGCGGCGCGGGGAACGGCGGCGTGAGCAGCGCGAGCAGATCGTGCGCAGCTCGCGCGGCGGCGTCGACCGCGGCGACGCCGTCGCGCGCGAAGAGCGCGGGCGGCAGCTGCTGACGGCGGTCCAATCGCTCGAGCAGCCGTTCCGCGACGCGATCTGGCAGCGTTTCTTCGCAGGCAAGGCGCCGCGCGAGATCGCGGCGGCGAGCGGCGTGCCGGTCGCGACGGTGAAGAGCCGCCTGCAGCGCGGCCTCGTCATGCTGCGCGCGCGGCTCGAGCAGCAGGACGGCGACTGGCGCGCGGGCTTTGCCGGCGCGTTCGGGTTCGGCAGCGAAGGAACGGCCGCAGCCGCGGCGCTTGCCGCAGGAGGAATCGCCATGGCGACGTCGGCGAAGGTGATGGGCGGTGTGCTCGCAGCGGCGGCGGCATTCGCGGTGTGGATGTCGTGGCCCGACCCGAACGCGCCGGTGACCGGCGCGACGGCGAGCCGCGAGACATCTGCGGTCGCGACCGCTGCGAGCGTCGGACGCGGGTCGGCTCCCGTCGGCGTCGCGCCGCGCGCGGACGCTGCGCCCGAACGCGCAGCAGCGCCGGCTCCCGCCGCGAACGACCCGAAGCTCGCGACGATCCGCGGCCGCTGCGTCGACGAACAGGGCAAGCCGGTCGCGGCCTGCACCGCGCGGCTGACCGGGTGGAC
This sequence comes from Planctomycetota bacterium, assembly GCA_035649575.1. Classification (GTDB taxonomy): domain Bacteria; phylum Planctomycetota; class UBA1135; order UBA1135; family UBA2386; genus DASVAL01. Next base: position 578 of record DASRJH010000026.1, on the reverse strand, counting down.
GGCGGGTCAGGAACGCGAGGACGCGTGGCTGCGCGATCACCCGAAGCCGGACTGGGAGAACCCACCGCGGCAGGACACTGCCGGTGACGGCCTGTTCTCGTTCACGTTCTGGCCGCCGCCGCCGTTCCAGTTCGCGATGTTCATCGACGCCGACGGCCTCGCCATGGTCGGGGCGCGGTGGAGCAAGCTTGCCGAAGGAGGTGTCGTCGATGTCGCGGACGTCGTCATGGTGCCCGGCGTGCGCGTACAGGGGCGCGTCGTCGACGACGCGGGCAACCCGGTTGCCAACGCGTCCGTGCAGGTGAATCTCGGCGCCGACGATGCCCCGAAGTCTGACAGCGAGACGCCGTCCTTCCGCTCCACGAGCGCATACACGTCGCGCGACGGCACCTTCCGCTGCCAGAGCGCTGTCCGACCGGGGCCATGTCTCGTTCAGGTGTCCGCTCCGGATGGCCTGCAACAGACGAAGCCGCTCCCGGTCACATTGACGCGCGAGCGTCCGGTCGAGGACGTCGTGATCGTGCTGCAGCGTGATGCCGACGGGCCGACGATCACCGGCCGCGTCGTCGACGAGAGAG
>DASRJH010000025.1:0-11578 GCA_035649575.1 Planctomycetota bacterium | reverse complement strand
ACTGCTGGAACTGCGCATCACTCGAGCCTGCTCCAAGCTGCGCGAGAGCGGCGTGCTCGTGTCGTGCGCGACGCTGCTCGGGCAGGCAGCGGTGGCGAAGACGTTTGCCATGCCGCGGACCGCGGAACAGGTCCAGGCGCTCGAGCCGCCCCAGATCCACGAACGAGTGCTCCGCAGCATGCGCATCGTCGGCCACTACTACCTGTGTACGGAGTGCGATGAGTGGCACTTCGCGGGGGCCTCTGGCTTCTGCGTTGGCAGCAACGGAATCGTGGCGACCTGTGCCCACGTGCTCGCCCCCGACGCGACGATGCGCGAGGCGTATCTAGTGACCGCCGATCTGGAAGGGCACGTGTGGGCCGTCGCAAAGGTGCTGTCGAAGGACGAGGGCGCCGACGTCGCGGTGCTCCAGACGGGCGAGCCGAACTGCGTTCCCCTCGCGCTTCGCGCCAGCGTACAGGTTGGCGAACGCGTGTATTGCATGTCGAATCCGGACCACCAGTTCGCCTTCTTCAGCGAGGGGCTCGTGGCCCGTTGGTTCTTGCAGCGCGACCCCGTGCCGGAGGGCAGCGCCCGGAGGCCCCCGGATCAGGTTGCGCCGAGGACCTGGCTGCACGTGACCTGCGAGTTCGCGAAAGGCAGCAGCGGAGCGCCAATCGTCGACAGCAAGGGCAACGTGGTCGGCATTGCTCAATCGACCTCGACGGTCGTCTACGACGAGGATGCGGCCGTCGTCGAGACCCAGATGGTCTTCAAGACCGCGACCCCCGCGATGGCGCTCATGGCACTGTTGCCCGAGCCGAGGGGCGACGCAGTGCCCGCTGGCAAGTGACGCAGCAACCGCTGCCTGGGGGTCTCGAGGTTCCTGTCGGGGGCGGCTGGCCGCGGTGAGGCGCGCTCCGTATCCTGTTCGCCCCACTCCCCTGGCATTCCCGTGGCCATTCCGCGCGTCGCTATCATCGGTCGTCCGAACGTCGGCAAGTCGAGCCTGTTCAATCGACTCGTCGGCCGCCGCGTCTCGATCGTCGAACCGACTGCCGGTGTGACGCGCGACCGCGTTGCGGTGACCATGCAACACGCCGATCGGACCTTCGAACTGGTCGATACGGGCGGACTCGGTCTCGTCGACGAAGCGCTGCTCAAGGACCACATCGAGGCGCAGATCGAGGTAGCGCTCGAGACCGCTGATCTGATCCTGTTCGTCGTCGACGGCAAGACGGGTCGCGTTCCGGGGGACGACCTCGTCGCGCGGCGGCTGCGCACGCTCGACAAGAAGCGAGTGCTCGTCGCGAACAAGGTCGAGACCTTCTCCGACGAGATGCTGGTCGCCGAATGGCAGGGCATCGGCTTCGGCGATCCGTTGCCGGTCAGCGCCAAGGAGGGCTTTGGCGCCAGCGTATTGCTCGATCGCATCGTCGCAGAGCTGCCGGCCAAGGGGCACGAGGAGGATGCTGCGGCCGGTGACGTGCTGAGCTTCGCGGTCGTCGGCAAGCGCAACTCGGGCAAGTCGACGTTGATCAACCAGCTGGCCGGCGAGCAGCGCGTGATCGTGCACGAGCTGCCCGGCACGACACGCGACGCGATCGACGTCGTGTTCGACTTCGACGGCAGGAAGGTGATGGCGATCGACACCGCCGGCGTGCGCAAGAAGAAGAGCCTCGAGCACGCGATCGAGTTGTTCGCCCACGCGCGCAGCAACGACAGCATCCGGCGCGCGCAGCTGTGTGTGCACATGTTCGACGTGCGCGAGCCGATCAGCCAGGTCGACAAGAGCCTCGCGGCCTACTGTGTCGAACACCACAAGCCGGTGGTCCTCGTCGGCAACAAGATCGACCTCGCACCCGAGCTCGACCTCAAGAAGTGGGATGCCTACATCAAGCAGCAGCTGCCCGGGCTCGACCACGCACCCGTGGTCTTCATGTCGGCCCACGAGGGCACGAACATCGGCGAGACCCTGGACCTCCTGTTCGAGTTGCGCGAGCAGACCAAGGTCAAGATGCCGACGCCGAAGCTCAATGCCGTGCTGCAGAAGGCGCGCGACCGACTGCTGCCCTCGACACGCGGCCACTTCCCGAAGCTGTTCTACGGCACGCAAATCGGCACCGAGCCACTGGCGTTGATGGTGTTCGTCAACGAGCCGCGTTGGTTCCGCGGCCAATACGAGCGCTACCTCGCCCAGGTCTTGCGCGAGTCGTTCGATTGTCCCGAGGTGCCCATCCGCATCGTGTTCCGGCGCCGCGAGAAGGTCGTGCTCGGGGACGCGTAGTCACGCGTGGACTCCGCGTGTTCACGCGGGCTTCGCGACGAGATCCGCTGCCATCTGCCCGATGATCGGGCCGAACTTGAAGGCGTGTCCGCTGCAGGCGGCAATGACGACAAGCTGCGGAATGCGTGCATGCCTTCCGACGCGGAGGCCCTGGTCGCCCGTCATCGTGTAGAGGCATCGTTCGGCAGCGCGCAGTCCGCGCACCTCGACCGCGAAGCGCTCGCGTGCCAGCGCCATGAGCGCACCATCGTCGATCGCGGGTGGTATGGCATCCGGGTCACAACCGGGACCTGTCGTGCGGTGCACGGCGGCTTTGAGCCCGCTGTTCGCGTGGCTCGGCAGGCCGTAGTGGAAGTTCTCGGGCGTCTCGCCGATCCGCGCCCATACGGGGAAGGTCCCGGCCCGACATGCGGCCTCGTCGGCAGCGACGTCGAAGTAGCCGACCTCCTGGCGCTGCACCGTGAGAGGCTCGTGGCCGGGCGGGGCCAGAGCCGGCAACCATGGACCGGCCGCCAGCACCACGGTGCGTGCCTTCACGGTTGCCTTCGCGATGACGACGTCGACGTAGTCGGCCTGTGGTTCGAGTCGCAGGACGGGAGTGTGCCAGCGCAGTTCGACGCCCTTTTCGGCGAGCCAGGCTCGGAGCCCGGCGATGGTGTCGGCCGCGAGCAACATCGCTGCGGTCTGGTCGACGAGAACCGCGTCTTCGGCCGGAAAGCGCAGCAACGGGAAGCGTTGTCGCGCCGTGGCCGGAGTCACCTGCTCGGCGTCGCGACAGCTGCCGAGCGTGGCGCGCAGGTAGTCGCCGAAGGGACCTGACGCGGGGCCGAAGAACACGCCAGGCGTGCGCACGCGCAGCGAACGGCCGAACTCGCGTTCGAGGGCTGGCCACGCTTCTCGGTGGGCGCGCTCCGCGAGACGGACGAGGAACGGCTCGTGGTATGACGAGCGGGTGATGCGCGTCTGGCCATGCGAGCTGCCGCGGTCGTGCCCTGGGCCGTGGCGTTCGAGCAGAAGCAGGTCGTGGACGCCGCGTTGACGCAACCAGAACGCCGTGCAGAGACCGTGGATGCCCGCGCCGACGATGACGCAGTCGTGAGGACTCACCCGACGGAGACGACGAGCCAGGAGAAGTACTGATGCCAACCCTCGGGCGCGGAGCCGCCGAGGGTGTCCATGGTCATGATCTCGTCGAGGCGGCGCATGCGACGCTCGAGCTTCGACTCACCGGATCCACGCGGGCCGGTCACGGGCCCCTCGACCTTCGGATTGTTGCTCCACTTGCCCGTGTCGTAGCAGACCATCTCGCGGTCGTCCCCCTTGTAGTAGGCCGCCGAATTCGGTGCCCCGCCGTAGCGGAGGTAGTTCATGCCGGCTTGCGACTGGATCTGGTAGTTCTTGGTCTCGTGAACGCCCCAGCCCTCCGGGATCTTGCTCTTGGTCCACGGACCTGCGGGTACCTTGCCCGGCGAGGGGAGCGCGAGGCACGAGAGACAGACGCCGGCGAGGAACAGGCTTTTCACGGCATCGAGGGTCGGAGACGAGCCACGCGGCGGGACGGAATCGGCGATACTCTGCAACAGCGAGCCCGGAAGCATGGCGGTTTCCGCGGAGGACGGCAACCAGTCGCAGTGCCGGCTCAGCCTCGATCCGGGACGAGGTCGGGAGCCGTGCCATCGGGGGAGGTGGCCGCGATCGGCAATCTCCCGAATCGCTCGGTTCCAGGGTTGGAACGAGGGGTGTATAGTGAGGGGCCACCCGGGCCGCGCCGCTTTGCATGAAGGTCACCCTCCTCCACCCGCCCGTCTACATCAACAAGCACGGGCTGACCGCCTTGCGACCGAGCCTGCCGCTCGGGCTTGCCTACATCGCGGCGGTGCTGCGCGACGACAAGCACACCATCACCGTGATCGACGCGCTCGGGCTTGCTCCCGAACAGATGACTCCCGATGGGGACATCTGGCGGTTGGGTCTCTCCCCCGAGGAGGTCATCGCTCGCATTCCCGCGGACACGCAGGCGATCGGCATCACGAGCATGTGGAGCTACAGCTGGCCGATCGTGCGCGAGCTGATCCACAAGGTGAAGGCGGCCTTCCCGAAGGTGCCGATCGTCTGCGGTGGTGAGCACTTCACGGCGGTTCCCGAGCTCTCGATGGACCAGGCGCCGATCGACTTCCTGGTGCTCGGCGAGGGGGAGGAGACCGCGGTGGCCCTGTTCCGCGCGCTCGAGCTCGGGCTCGACTACTCGATCATCCCCGGCATCGCGTTCCGCACTCCGGACGGCAAGCCGCGCCAGAACCCGCGTCGCGATCGCATCAAGAACGTCGACGAGCTGCCGTGGCCCGCGTGGGAGTACTTCGACATCGAGGCCTACTCGAGCAATCGGCTCGTCAGCGGAATCTACTACGGCAAGACGGTGCCGATTCTCGCCACGCGCGGCTGCCCCTACCAGTGCACCTACTGCAGCTCGCCGAACATGTGGACGACGCGCTGGTATGCCCGAGAGCCCAAGGACGTGCTCGACGAGATGGAGGCGTATCACAAGAAGTACGGCGCCACGAACTTCCCCTTCCAGGATCTGACCGCGATCCTGAAGCGGGAGTGGGTCGTCGATTTCTGCCGCGAAGTCGAGACGCGCGGGCTCCAGATCACGTGGCAGCTGCCGGCTGGCACGCGCAGCGAGATCATCGACGAAGAGGTCGCACGTCTGCTCGTGCGCAGCGGCTGCCGTTCGCTGAACTTCGCGCCGGAGTCCGGCAGCGAGCGAACGCGCAAGCACATGAAGAAGATGCTGACGGACGAGAAGCTGTTCCGCGCGGTGCACGCGTCGGTGAAGGCCGGGCTCAACGTCGGCGCCTTCTTCGTCCTCGCCTACCCGACCGACGAGAAGGAAGACATGCAGGCGACGGTGCGCCTCGCGGCGAAGCTCGGGCGTGCGGGCGTCGACGACGTGTCGGCAGGTTTCTTCTTCCCGCTGCCGAGCACGGAGATCACGCGCCAGCTCGAGAAGGAAGGCAAGATCACCTACACCGATGCCTTCCTGCAATTGCCGATCTACGTGCACAACAAGTTCCTCAGCGAGGACCGGAAGTTCTGCGACGCGTTCACGGCAGCCCAGCTCACGCGCTGGAAGTACAAGGTCGTCGCCGCGTTCTACCTCAACAGCTTCCTGTTCCGGCCCGGGCGCGTGTTCCGCATCCTGTGGAACTTCCTGCGCGGCAAGGAGACTTCGAAGATGGAGTCCTTCCTGCAGGAGACGCTGCGCAAGCTGCGCCTCCGCAAGGGCAGAAAGGCCACGCCTGGCCCGGTGGTAGCGCCGTCGGCGCCCTTGACGCGCGTTCCCGTCTCGAAGTAGGCCGCAGGCATCAAGCGGGGCGTGCGGCGACGAGGTTGGCCGCACACTCGAGTTGGACCCGCGCGACCGCATCGCCCGTGAGGTTGGCCCGGGCCCAGGCAAAAGCTGCTCGACCAGCGACAGCTGCCTGGGTTGGCGAGCGCAACAGTTCGAGGGCGGCGTCGGCGAGCTGCTGGGGCCCTTCGACGATGGTGCGCGCCGGTGTGGGCGCATTGCAGCCTCGCGCACCGAGTGCGTTGGTGACGACGGGCAGGCCATGCGCGAGTGCGGCGAGCACTTTCATGCGGAAGCCGCCACCGGACCACAACGGCGCCAGCAACAGTCGGACCCCGCCGAACAGCACGTGCAGGTCGGGAACGAAACCGAGCAGGCGCACCCCCGGTGTGTCGGCGAGTGATTGCAGGCGGTCCTGGTGCGGGCCTGCCAGCCACAATTCCGCAGTAGGGTCGGCGGCGCGCAGCCGCGGCAACACATCGCGCACGAGCACGGCGGCGGCCTCGGTGTTCGGTGGGTGGCTGTAGTCGCCGAGGAAGAGCGAGCGAGGCGGCGCTTGTTCGGGAGACACAGGCGCGTCGGGAACGAGGAACGACGGTGGACGGACGAGCACCCCGCGACCAAGTGCCGACGAGAGACTCCTCGCATCCTCGGTGGTCACAGTCTGCAGCACGGTGGCCAGCGGGTAGAAGCGGCGGACGTAGCGGCGCCAGAGGATGGCGTCCCGGCGGTCGCCCAGGGTTCCGAGACCCGTTCTCGTGCAGGACGGGGCCCCTGATTCGTGATCCGTCAGCACCGTGGGCACACCGCGCAGGTAGGGGAGGTACTGAGCCATCTGGGCCATTTCCACCAAGACCACCTCGGGGCGGAACTCGGCCTGTGCCCGCTGGAGGAGGCCCGGCATCGCAGGGTGCCAGTGTTTGGCCGCGACGAGTGGCAGGCGCCGCCAATGCCACAGCAGGCGCAATTGGTGTCGCAGGCGCCCCTGCTGCGGAGGCCGCTCCCGATATGGCAGGGTGCCACGCCAACGCCACGGTCCTGCGTCGGCGTCCAGCCGTTCCTGTTCTCCCCTTCGCAGCAGGGTCACGAGCCCAAGCTCGGTCTTGGTTGCCAGGGCTAGCGCGAGGCTAGACAGGTACACTCCGCCGCCATGCTGAGCTGCCGCATCGGGCAGGAACGGGCTGACCATCAGGATGCGCATGTGCGAGAGGGTTAGAGGCTATTTCACAAAGGGTTGTGGTGTCCAACGATTGTGATCATCGGCTTGCATCATGGATCCGCGCCACGGTCACGGCAGTAGCGGTATCCACTGCTGTTTGCCATAATCCCGACCCGTTCCCTGGCTCACCTTGCCGGATCGACACTGATGGCGGCACTGCGTAAAGGGACCGATTGGCATGAACGATACTCTGAAGATCATTGTAGAGACGCTCGAGACTGGGAAGCCGGAGCTCCAAGTTGCTGCGGCACAGATTCTTGGTGAGTTGCGTGCGCGAGAACCGGCGGTCGTCCGGGCGTTGGGAAACGCCGTGCGTCGGTCTCCGGTGCTCGGTCGATTCTGCCTCGATGCGTTGAGCAAGATCGCCACGCCCGACGCGTTGGAGCTGATCGCGCGAGTTCTCGTCGAGCACGAACAGCTGGCCGATCACGCGGCACACCTGTTGGGGGATGCCGGACCTGCGGCGCACGAAGTGTTGGTCGGGGTCTATGGCCAGGCGGTCGGGGAACAGCGCAACCGTATCCTCGCGATCCTCGCCAAGAGCCTGAGCAAAGACGCCATCGGTGTCTTCGTGCAAGGGTTGCTGACGCCCGAGACGACCGAGACGGCGAGCCGCCTGCTGCAGTCTGCGGCTTCCCAATTCGCTCCGCCCTTGCAGAAGGCTCTGCGCGAAGGTCTCGCGAGGTATCTGCAGTCGTCGTTGCCGGACGTCTGCCTGGCTCAGGTAGTCGCGGTCCTGGCCAAGGTCGATGCCGAGGGCTCGCGTTCCTTGTTCCTCGACTTCACCGGTCCTGAAACCGTCCCGGTCGTGCGATCGGCGGCCTTGCGCGCGCTGCAGGGAACCAGGATGTCGGCGGCGCAGGTGCGCAGCATGATGGATCTGCTCGAGGATCCGCTGCAGAAGGACGTGCACGAGGCGGCGCGCGAGGCTCTCGCGCAGCTGCCCGAGGTACCCGAGGCCCTGGTGCCGGTCCTGAAGCGCCTGCTGAGTGCGCGCCCGCCCGAGCAGCGCCTGTTCGCGCTGCGGATGCTGCGGACTTCCGGTGCTCTGGACGTCACCAAGGTCGCCCTCAAGTCCCTCGACCACGGCGATCCACGCTTCCGTCAGGCGGCGGCCGCTGTCCTCGCGCACAGCAAGCACGCCGTGGAACCGATGGTCCGGCTCGTGCTCGTCGCGAAGGACCCCGCGCTCGCGAGGAACGCTGCCGACATCCTCGTGCGGTTGCACGGTCACCATCCGTTCTCGCCGAAGTTCGCGAGCGCCTTGGCCGACAAGGCCGTGAGGCTGCTCGCGACCAACTCCTTCGCGGGCGACTTGCTGCTCGGTGTCCTGCTCGCGACCGGCAGCAACAAGATCGGGCCGATGTTGGTGGATCGCGGCATTCGCCTGCGTCGCGCACGGCGGCTGCCCGACGCGTTGCACGTGCTCGCGCGGCTTGCGGCCTCGCCGCTCGCCACCGACGAGTGTCGTTATCAACTCGCGCTGGCCAAGCTGCTGCAGGACATGACGAAGCCAGCCGTCGAAGCCAGCGCGCCCGGCAATTCGACGATGGGTTTCTTCGCCGCGCTCGTGCGCAACGAATTCCCGCTGCTCGACCGGCTGTGCAAGGAGTCCTCCGTCACTCCCGAGGCGATGCTGCGCGTCGCGACGCACTTCTCCTCGGCAGTCGGTGCGGAAAGGAGATTCGGCACGGAGCTGTTGCGACACCTCGCGGCGCGCAAGAAGGGCCGGGCCGGCGACGAAGCTCGCGTCGTATTGCGCGCGGTCTCCGGGTAGTCCGCGTAGATGCCCCGTCAGGTGGCTGCCCCGCCCATTCTCACGCGGTGCTCGCGCGCGAGTTCGGCGAAGGCCAGCGGGCCCTGGCCGACGATGGCCACGACCGTCGAGCCGAAACCGAACTGTCCGATTTCGTCGCCGGCCCGCACGGGGCCGCGCGGCTGCGTGACGAGCGTTCCACCGACGTTGTAGGCTCCGACCATCACGACGGCCGCTGGCAATCCCGAGCTGAGGCGGCATCGGAACACGTGGCGGCTGTTGCGCACAAACAGGTATTCGATGCAATTCACCGCGGGCGGGTTGACGGGGAACAGCGTGCCCGCGATGGCCGTGACGCTCTCGATTTCGGCACCGAACGGCGCATGCACGCGGTGGTAGTCACCGGGCGCGAGGTAGATCGTCACCTGGGAACCTCCCTCGAGCGATTGCGCGAGAGCCGCGTCTCCGAGCAGGTCGGCAAGCGCGTAGTCCTGCCCCTTGACCTGAGCGATGCGTTGGTTCGCGACGCGACCCGACGTGATGATGCGACCGTCGCACGGCCAGACCAGCGGTGTCGACGCGATGGGCCTTGCACCCTCGCGCAAGGGGCGGCGGAAGAACTGCTGCAGACTCACGAAGTCGACGAGGCTGCCCTGGATCTCGTCGAGCGAGGCGTCGTAGCGCCGCGCGAACCAGCCGTAGAGGCGTGGTCGGTACCAGCGCGGCAGTGGCAGTGAACACAGCCGGCCACACAGGCGCGACAGCAGGACCTTCGGCAAGGCAGTCAGCAGGATCCGTCGCATGGAGGTCCGTCGCATCGAGAAGCCGCCGCGATGCCTGGTCTTCGACAGCACGAGGCGCGCGAGATTACCCATGACGGTCATGGATTGCCCCTGCAGCAGAGATTCGCTCCGCGGATTGCACGGCACGCGGCATCGGCAACCTGTTGCCCCGCGTCCGCATTCTGGGAAGATGCAACCATGCGGAGGGTACTCTCAGGTCTTTCGTGCGTGCTGCCGGGGTTGCTTGGCTGCACGAGCAGCGATGGCGCGCCGAAGCCGAGCGATGGCGTGCTGATCCTCGAGGTTGGCGGTGAGCAACCGTCGTTGCGCGAGGCCCTCGCGGCGCACGGAGTGATCGTTGCGCCGGCTCGACTGCTGCGACCCGAAGACCCCGCACCGGTGTCCTCAGGCGAGGAATCGCCGCCGGAGCCAGACGAGCCGCCACCCAAATCGCAAAGCAAGCCCGTGGCGCCACCCGAGCCGGCGGAGTCCTTCGTGGTCGTGAAGCTCGCGCGTGGCCAGACGCTGATCCACCTCGCCAAGAAGCACCTCGGCGACGGCAACCGGTTTCGCGACATCCTCGCTTTGAACGGCTGGACCGAAGCCGATGCCCGCCGCCTGCGCGAGAATCAGGATGTCAAGATCCCGCGCGCGACCAAGACCGGGGAGCCGTCGGGCGGACGCTGAAGGGCAGGGTTCGCGACTGCGCGTGCGCTACGAGCGGTAGTCGGCGTTGATCTGCACGTAGTCCTTCGTGAGATCGCAGGTCCACACATCCGCGCTCGCCGATCCACACGCCAGGTCGATACCGAGCATGACCTCCTGGTCGCCGACCAGATGGCGGTGGGCCGCCGCTTCGTTCTCTGGATGTGGTGCGCCGCCGCTGAAGACGTCCGCGGGACCAACCCAGACGCGTGTCCTGTCGGCGACGAACGCCACGCCCGCTCGCCCGGCAGCGGAGAGGATGCGACCCCAGTTCGGGTCGAGGCCGGCTACGGCTGTCTTCACCAGCGGACTCGTTGCGATCACGCGCCCGACCCTGATGGCCTCGGCTTCGCTGCGCGCGCCACGCACTTGCACCGTGATGAGTCTCGTCGCGCCCTCGCCATCGGCGGCGATGCGACGCGCGAGTTGCTGGCCCAGCTCGGTCAGAGTCGCCTCGAGTCGGTGGACGTCACCTCGCACCCTGCCGCTCGCCAGCAGGAAGAGGCTGTCGTTCGGCGAGGTGTCGCCGTCGACCGTGACGCAGTGAAAGCTACGGTCGGCAAGGCTCCGCAGCACGTTCGTCTTGGCCTCGCCCAGATGACCATCGGTTACGAGGAATCCCAACATCGTGGCCATGTCGGGGTGGATCATTCCCGAGCCCTTCGCGAAGCCCGTGGCCGTCCCGTGGGGGCCAGTCGCGTGCAGCGCCTTTGGATAGGTGTCGGTGGTCATGATGGCGCGCGCGAAGTCCATCGCGCCATCCGCACTCACTCGTTCGAGCAAGGCGTCGAGGTGGGAGACGATGAGCTCGGTCGGCAGCGGCGCGCCGATCGGGCCGGTGCTGGCCATGATCACCTGTTCCGTCGGACACCGCACGCGCTCGGCGAGTTCGCGGCAGCAGCGGCGTGCGTCCTCGATGCCCTTGGCTCCGGTCGCGCAGTTCGCGTTCCTCGCATTGACGAGCACCGCGCGAACGAGGCCATTGCCGCGCGTCAGGTGGTCCCGGCACAAGTGCACGTGGGCACCGACGAGCTGGTTCTGGGTGAAGATCGCAGCTGCAGGAGATGGCTGATCCGCGAGCAGGAGCCCGAGGTCGAGCTGTCGGTCCTTCTTGAGGCCACAGTGCAAGCCTGCCGCGCGAAAGCCCGTTGGCAGAGGCACGTGCGCGGGAACTGGTTCGAGGAGGACGGTCATTGCGCGGCGCACGATAGCAGCACCCTCCGCCGCGCTCACCATGCGATCGCCGCCGCCGGTTGCCCGCGGCGCTCGGCGCCGCGTGCGACCGGCTACCCAAACGCCGCCGCGGGGCTGGCTGCGCATTTGCCGTTATCGCATCCCCGCGTTGCGGCGTTGCCAGCATCGCCTGAAGCGGTTCGCCGCGGCGCTCGGCGCCGCGTGCGACTGGCTACCCAACGCCGCCGCGGGGCTGGCTGCGCATTTGCCGTTATCGATCCCCGCGTTGCGGCGTTGCCAGCATCGCCTGAAGCGGTTCGCCGCGGCG
>DASRJH010000024.1:0-11732 GCA_035649575.1 Planctomycetota bacterium | reverse complement strand
AGGTCCACGCGCCCCAGCCCCCGCACCTCGAGCCGCGCCCGCGAGCGATCGTCGGTGGCGATCGAGCCCATGAGCGCCACGCGCCCGCCGAACGCCAGGCCCCGGAGCGAGGGCGCGCCGGCGATCGCGTCCACGCGCCAGGCGTCGCGAGCGAGCCACGTTCCGGAGAGCGCAACGATCAGCGCCGCGGCGGCGGCCGCGTACGCGTACACGAACGCGGCCGTGGGCACGCGGCGACGCGCGGGCTGGACGGCGGCCCAATCGGGCTCGGGCGGGAGCGGCAGGCGCGACAGCGCCTTCTGCAGCCGCACGAGATCGTCCGGCAGCGGCTCCTTTCCGCCGAAGATCGGGTCGTCTTCCTCACGCATGTCCTGGATCCTCCCGCAGCCTCTCGCGCAGCATCGCCACACCCCGGTGCAGGTTCACGCGCACCGAGCCGTGCGTGAGCCCGGTGCGTTCGGCGATCTCCTGGCCCGACAAGCCCCCGACGAGACGCAGCGCGAGCGTCTCGCGGTAGGCCTCGGGCAACGCCTGCATGCACTCGAGCACCCGCTCTGCCTGTTCCTTCTGCTCGGCCTCGACCGCGGGCGAGGGTCCCGCCGCGGTCAGGTCGTCGGCCGGCACCCGCGGCGGCGTGCGGCGATGGCGGCGCAGCAGGTCGCGCGCCGCATTGCGCGCGGTCGTGCACATGAAGCCCGGCAACGCGGCCGGATCACGCAGCGTCGCCAGCGAAGCAAACACCGAACAAAACACCTCCTGGGTCACGTCGTCCGCATGCCGCGCCCCGACGTGCGCGAGCGCGATCGCGTGCACGGTGCGCGCGAACGCTGTGTACAGGGCCGTGCGCGCCTCGCGGTCGCCGCGCTGCGCCTGTGGCACCAGGTCCGCCCACGGACTCAGACTGTCGGGCCTGACCATGCGTTCGTGTCACCGCCATGTCGGTTGGTCGACCACGGCGACGGCACAGAGACGTAGGGACAGCCGTGCGTGTTAGCAAGCGGCGAGAACTTGGCCGCGATCGGCAACTTGATTGCGCACCATTCCACTGGGGCGACGCCGCAGCGGGGCTGGATGCGTTCTTCGCCGTTGTTGCATCCCCGCGTCGCGGCGTCCCGGAGATCATGGTGAACGGGTCGCCCTTCGGGCGAGCCGATCACCGCTGGGGTGTTTCGAGCGTCAGCGGCGGCGCGGACGGCACGAGGAAGAACCTGCCGATGCGGACCTGGAAGCGGCTGCCGTCGTCGCGTTCGAACGTGTAGGTGCCTTCCATCGTGCCCCACGGCGTCGCGATCGGGCAGTAGCTGACGTAGCTGTAGCTCTCGCCGACCCCGAGCCTCGGATACTCGCCGATCACGCCCCTGCCGCGCACTTCCTCGCGACGGCTCTCGCTGTCGACGATCACCCAGTGACGCGACAGCAGCTTGGCCGGAACCTTGCCGACGTTCGTCATCGTGATCTTGTAGCGGAACACGTAGTGGCGCGACGACGACTTCGCCTCGCCCGCGAACTCCTGTGGGAGATTCTCGGGCGGCAGGTACTGTGCCGCGGCTTGGATGCGAATGTCGTGAGTAGTCGTGTCCGAGTGCGGCGAGGTGGCCATGGTGAATCAGCGAGTGTCGGGAACCGCAGGATAGAGTCCGCTCCGAGAAATGCGAGGGGCCTGCTCGGGGTGCTTCCTCAACGCCTAGTGCCCGCTGGCATGACCGCCGCGCCGGAACGTCAACTTCCCGTCCGCCGAAGAAAGGTCGAGAACGTCGCCGTTCAGCGAGCCCTTCCACGTCGTCGCCTTGCCATCGCCGAGTAACGCACACTCGATGGTCATTGCCTTTGTCGCTGCATCGAATGTGAAAGTGGCTTTCGGATGGGGATCCGCCAGATGGTGGGCATGCACGGAGATCCTGGTGCCGGTGTCATCGAACTCGAGGAGAACGCCCTCCTTGCCATCCGGCGTCACCTGCGCCCAGCCTCCGGTCAACACATGATGGCTGCCGCAGGCAGCGAGCAGCAACATCGGCAGCAGACAACGCAGGTTGGATCGCATCGCAGGGGTCCGTTCGTGACGCCCGCGATTGTTGCGAGCCGCCCTCGGATTGCCACCCCCCAGCCACCGGAAAGTCTCCTTCTGAGCCGAGATCGATGTTCGCGACCTGGTGGATTGGCGAAGCGGTCACCCCGCGCGTACGCTGGCGCTTTTTCCCCGCACTGCCCCACCCATCGAGCACACTCACATGGCAAAGATCACGTTCAAGGGCGCTCCCGTCACCACCATCGGCGACCTTCCCAAGGTCGGAACCCCGGCGCCAGACTTCACGCTCACCAAGAACGACCTGAGCCCGATCGGCAAGAAGGACCTCGCCGGCAAGAACGTCGTGCTCAACATCTTCCCGAGCATCGACACGAGCGTCTGCGCCACCTCGGTGCGCACCTTCAACCAGAAGGCCGCCGGCATGCCGAACACCGTCGTGCTGTGCGTCTCGAAGGACCTGCCGTTCGCGATGAAGCGGTTCTGCGGCGCGGAAGGCATCGAGAAGGTCACGACGGCGAGCTGGTTCCGCGGCGCCGATTTCGGCAAGGACTATGGCGTCACGATCAAAGACGGGCCACTCGCGGGTCTGTTCGCGCGCGCCATCGTCGTGATCGACAAGACCGGCAAGATCGTGCACAACGAGCTCGTGCCCGAGATCGCGCAGGAGCCGAACTACGACCAGGCCATCGCGGCCGTGCGGTGACGGCAAGCGCCATGTCGCCGGCCTTCCTCACGCGCTGCCTGCCGTGGTTGCTGCTCGCGGCGGACCTGTGCGGCCAGACGCCGCTGCCGCCGACGGGCGCAGCGGCCACGGCGCGCTACGTCGACTTCAGCAAGGACCTCGCGCGGCCCGGCGTGGTCGTCGTCGTCGGCCGGTTCGGCAAGTGGAAGGAGGGCAAGCGCGAACGGCTCGCCGACGGCAAGCTCGGCGGCGCGATGCTGTCGATGGCGATCAGCGGTACGCAGTACTTCAAGGTTCCCGTGCAGGCGCCCGTGGAACCGCGCGCCTTGTTTCACGGCAAGGCCGACAAGATCCAGCTCGGCTTCGACGTCCAGGTCGCGCGGTTACCCGACGGCAAAGAACGCCGGCAGTCGATGACCGGCAACGGAGCGAGCCTCGCCGAGGACCAGCTGGCGCTGTTCGTGATCGCGCCGCGCGACAAGGGCAAGGGGCTCCTGCTGCTGCACGTGATCCCGTTCGACAGCAGCGTGGATCAAGGCGCAGATGCCGAGGCCGAGTTCAGCGACTCGATGCACGACTTCTACGTCGTGAACAAGCGCGTGCACGAGCTCGAGACCGCGCTCGCCGCGGTCGACAAGGCCGCCGACGCGACCGCGAAGGCCGCAGCGGGCAAGCAGCTCGAAGAACTGCTCGCCCAGCCGCAGCTGCATCATCCCAAGAGCGACGGCCTGTTGGCGACGCACGTCGCTCCGCTCGAACAACGCGCGAGGACACGTCTCGCCGAGCTCGCCAAGGAAGCCCGCGAGGCCGGCAAGTAGCATCCGTTCGGCGTGCCGAGCGGGACTGCCGCGGATAACCTGCGCACATGCCGCGGACCAGAATCGTCGTTCTGCCTTTCCTTCTCGCTGCACTCCCCGCCCAGCAGTCCACCGAGCTCACCTGGCACACCGACCTCGGCGCTGCGCGCAAGCTCGCCGCCGAAAAGAAGGCGCCGCTGCTCGTCGTCTTCCGCTGCGAACGTTGAAAGGACTGCGCCGACTTCTACGCCCAGTTGGGCCGTAGCAACCAGGAGCTGTCCGCCGCCGCCGCACCGTATGTCTGCGTGCGCGTGGTCGACCTGCGCGCGATCGACATCCACAACCTGCGCTTCGACTTCGATCTCACGTTCGCCGCCGTGCTGATGCACAGCGACGGCACCGTCTATCACCGCTACGGCGGGCGCGGGCCCGACTCAGCGGGCAGTCACCTCTCGATGGGATCGTTGGTGAAGCTGCTCGAAGAAACGCTGGCCGATCACGCCGCCTACGACCGTGCACCTGCCCCACCGCGCGCTGCCGAACCGCAGGCCGCGATCGACCTGCCCGCGCTGCAGCGCAGGAACGCGAACGAGAAGATCGAGTGTGTGCATTGCCACATGGTGAACGACGCGGAATACGAAGACGCCGTGCTCGGCAAGCGCTGGAAGAAGGACGACCTCTACAACCACCCCGACCCGGCGCGGCTCGGGCTCACGCTCGACACCGATCGGCAGAACGTCGTGAAGGCGGTCGCGCCCGGCTCCGCCGCGGCGGCAGCCGGCTTGCGCGCGGGCGACGAAATCGCGGCGGTTGGCGAACAGGCCTGCGTGCGCACGCAGAGCGACGTGACGTGGGCGCTGCATCGCGCGCCGTTTCAGGCGACGAAGCTTGACCTGCGTTATCGCCGCGACGGTAGCGAGCAGGCGACGACGCTGGCCTTGCCGGCGGATTGGAAGCGCTGCCCGCCCGAGGAATACGCGTGGCGGCCCTTCAAGTGGAACCTGTCGCCGTCGTCGGGCTTCGGCGGATCCGAGCTCGGGCGGGACGCGAAGAAGAAGCTGGGCCTCGACGAAAACGCGTTCGCCTTCAAAGTCGATTACATCGTCGACTGGGGCAAGGAAGCGCACCGCGGCAACGCCGCCAAGACCGCCGGCCTGCGGCATGGCGACGTGGTCGTGTCGTTCGCGGGCAAGAGCGACTTCCGCTCGGTCGGGCACTTCCACGCGTGGGTTTCCCTCACGCGCACGGCCGGCGAAGACACCGAGTTCGTCGTGATGCGCGGCAAGGAACGCCTCGTGCTGCGATACAAGCTGCCCGAATGAGCGCGGACCCGCAGGTCAGTGGTTCGACTCGGCGATGGGCTGGCAGACCATGAAACCGCAGCCGTGCTACGGCGGTGTCACGAGGCGCGCGATCGCCTGCGCGAGCGGTTGCAACCGCATTCGCTCGAGGTTGCACAGCAGCACGACCGTCACCTGCTGTTCCGGCAGGATGTAGAGCATCGTGCTCACGCGCGATTGCGCGCCGCTGTGCGACACGACGCGGCGTGTGCCGTCCTTGCCCACGCCGAAGCCCAGCGCGTAGTCGATCGCCGTCCCGTCGCGCAACTTGCCCGGCGTGAACATCTGGTCGAGCGTCTCCTTCTTCACGAGCGCACCCGCCAGCAGCGCCTGCGCGAAACGCACGAGGTCCTCGGCCGAACAACACAGCCCGCCGCCGCCGAGCTTGTAGCTCGAGTCCATGAGCTCGCTGTTCAGGAGCTTGCCCTCGACGCGCACGTAGCCCTGCGCCCGACCGCGAATGATCCGCCGGATGTCGTCGTCCTGCAGCGTCGTTGCACGACTCGGCGCCGCGATGCGTTCGCGCACGACCTCCGCGAACGGCTTCTTTGCGACCTTCTCGACGACGGCCGCGATCAGGTTGTAGCCATACGTGGAGTAGAAGTACTTCGTGCCCGGCTCGTGCAAGAGCGGGTCCTGCGCGAAGCGCACCAGACCCGCCACCTGCGTGGCGAAGTGCTGCACGCTCTCCTCCTCACCGCGGCGATAGTGGCGGACCCCCGCGAGGTGAGAGAGCAGGAGCCGCGTCGTCACGGGCCATTGCTTCTCGGGCCATTCCGACACGAGCTCCTGCACGTCGCGATCGAGATCGAGCTGCCCCGCTTCCACGAGCTGCATCACGGCAACCGCGGTGACGGGCTTGCTGATCGACCCGAGCCGGTAGACCGTCGCCTCCGTCGCCGCGACCTCGTTCTCGAGGTCGGCGAGGCCGAAACCTCGCCGGAACGGAACCTCGACGCCGACGCCGATCGCGCACGAGAGGCCCGGAATCTCGTCGTCGCGCACGCGGGCTTCGATCGCCTCGACGACAGCCGCGGTCCAGGCCGGTGCGCTCTGGCCAACCACCGAAGCAACTGCGACCACGAGCACCGACGCAAGAGCCGGAACGACACGCAAGCAGGTGGGCACCCTCATGGCCCGGCACGATACCACCCGCTGCCCCGACCTACCGCCGCCGCACCGCGAACTGCAGGTGCGAAGCCAGCCCGAGCCAGTGCGGTTTGTCGTGCACCCGTTCCTCCGCGAGCATCCACTGCGTGCGCGAATCGCTCGAGGCGAGCAGCTCTTCGTGCTTGCGCTGCACGAGACACGTCTTGCCGATCAGCGAGCAGACTTCGAAGCCCGCCTTCTCGAACATCGTCTTGAGCTCGCCGACGTCGAACATCTTCATCCCGAAGCGCTCCTCCTTGCGATCGGCCCGCCACTGCGTGCGGCCCGTGCGCAGGATCTCGAGCGCCCCGCCGGGATCGCCCTCGTCGAGCAGCGCGCGCACACCCGCGCAGCGGTTGTCGACCGAGAGCACGAGAGGCGCGCCCGGCGCGAGCACGCGGTGCAGCTCGCGCAGCGCCTGCGCGGGATCTTCGCAGAACGAGAGTGGGTCACCCTGCCCCGTCGCGAAGTCGAGGGACCCATCGGCGATCTCCCGCATCTGCTCGAGCCCCGCCTGCACGAAAGTGCACTGCAACCCGCGCGCCGCTTCGGCCTCGGCCGCCTTGCGCGCTTCCTCGAGCATCTTGCCGCTCGGGTCGAGGAACGTCGTGTGCAGACCCGAACGCAACAGCCGCACCCCGAACCAGCCCGTGCCGCAACCGAGATCGGCGCCCTGCGCGGGTCGCCTGGCCGGCAGGAACGGCTTCAGGTGCCGCCAGCTCAGGTCGCGGTAGAAGCGCCAGTAGTGGCTGTCGTAGACCTGGTCGTACTTCGCCGCGATGCGGTCGTGATACTTGCGGTTGCTTCGCATCGAGGCCCGCCACCTTACCGGACCGTCACGACAGACGCCTCGTCGTTGCAAGGTGCGGCCCCGTCGGGCACGCTCGCACCATGAGCGACCGGCAAGTCCCGCACGAACGCCTGCAGCCGCGGGTCGTCGCCTACTGGATCCTCGCCGACGGCTTCGGCGCCTTCGCCGTCACGAGCCTGGCCTGGTTCGTCGGCCGGCCGCTGCTCGCCCAGCACTGGGACGCCTGGTCGCCGACGCTCGAGCACGTGCTGCGCGGCCTCTGCATCGGCCTCGTCGCGCTCGCCACGCTTACCCCGCCGCTCGCCTATGCCCGGTGGCGCTTTGCCTACATCGGCGACCTGCTGCTGATGCGCTATGGCATCCTGTTCGTCGAAGAGCGGGCCGTGCCGGTGAAGCGCATGCAGCACATCGACCTCGTGCGCGGCCCGATCGAACGCCTGTTCGGTCTCGCAACGCTCGTCGTGTACACGGCCGGCAACGAGGGTTCGGCCTTCCGCGTCCCCGGTCTCAAGGCGAGCCGAGCACAGGAGCTGCGCGATCTCATCGTGCAGGCACGCGGTGACGGAAGACTCTGATCCGGCGCTCGGCGACGCCACCGCCGGCGGCCCGCGCACACCCCCACCTGCGGCTGCCGTGCTCGCCAAGGGGCATCTGCACCCGGCCATCCTGCTGCTTCGCCTGCTCGATGCGCTGCGGCAGACCGCCGTGCCGTTGCTGCTCGGCATCGCGGTCAATCGCTGGTTCATCGTGCTGGCCATCGTGCTGTTCGTCGTGCACCTCGGCTATTCGCTGGCCCGCTACCTGACGCTCGAATACACGCTGACGGCCCAGGAGCTGCGCGTGCGCGAAGGCCTGCTCGAACGTCAGGAACGGCGCATCCCGCTCGATCGCATCCAGGACCTCGGCTTCGAGTCCACGATCCTGCGCCGGGTGCTCGGCCTCACCGTCGTGCTCGTCGAGACCGCTTCGGGCCGCGGCGTCGAAGCGCGGCTCGACGCGCTGTCGCGACCCGATGCCGACCACCTGCGCGAGATCCTGCTCGCGGCGCGGCAACAGCTGGCCACGACTGGCCCGAGTGCGGCTCTTGCTGCCGGGCCCACGGCCACGCCCGAACCAAGGCCGCCCGAACCCGAGTGGATGGTGCATCGCAGCACGACGAGCGACCTGCTGCTGCGCGGACTCACGGACCTGCGGCTCTCGGCCTTCGTCGTCACGGGCTTCGCGGCGCTGCAGCTCGCGGACCAGATCGGTTTTGCGGTGCAGCTCAAGGGTGTCGCAGCCGGTTTCCGCGACTGGCTCGCGCAGTTTCCTCCGATGCTGCTCGCGCTGTTGCTGCTCACGATGCTGCTGGGCATCGTCGGCCTCGGCGTCGTCACGACGACGCTCGGCAATCTCGTACAGTTCCATGGCTTCGTGCTGACGCTGCGCGGCGACGTGCTGCAGCGGCGGTTCGGCCTGTTGACGACACGACAGAAGACCCTGCCGCGAGCGCGCATCCAGCGCGTGACGATCGAACAGCCGTGGCTGCGGCGCCTGCTCGGACTCGCGGCCGTGAAGGCCGATTCCGCCGGCGCCAGCCGCAGCGAAGGCACCGACACGACCGGTGGCTGGGACGTCGTCGTGCCGCTGTCCCGGCTGCCCATGGCCGATGCGGTGCTTCCGGCCATGCTGCCCGGGCTCGAGCGCGCGACGTTCGGCTGGCAGCGTGGTTCGCGGCGCCTGATCCTGCGCACCACGGCCCAAGGTGTGCTGTTCGCGGCGTTGCTCGTGCCGCTGTCGTGGCAGGCCATGGGTCAGTGGGCGCTGCTGCTGCTGCTCGTGGTGCCGCTGTGGGCCCTGCTCGGCCTGCTCGTCTGGCACAATCTCGGGTTCGCGCTGGGCCAGGACTTCTTCGCGCTGCAGCACGGCGTCGTCGGCCGTTACCTCGCCTACGTGCCGACGGCGAAGGTGCAGGCCGTCGTCGTCCACCAGAGTCCCATCGCGCAACTGCTGGGGCTCGCCGAGCTGACCGTCTACGTGGCCGGTGGTTCGCCGACCCGACTGCCCGATCTCACGCTCGAGGACGCGCGACGGCTCGCGGCCGAGCTCGGGCACCTCGCTTCTGCCGCCGCCGCACTCGACTGGTGAAGGAACTGCGTGCTCTGGTGGAGGTCCGCGGCCTCGCTGCGAACGCAACCGCGTGGTCGACCACGAATGGCGGGCACATGTCCCAAGCAGCTCGCCGAAGGTTGCCGTGAGTAGCACCTTCGGACGAGTCACCTCCACCAGGGCACTCAGTCCTGGGAATGGAGAGATTCTCTGCAACCGTTGCCGCTGACGGGTCACTCTGCGGTGTGCAGAATCCCACGATCACCATCGGCTGCGGCCTCGTGCTCGGCGTCGACGCGATCCCCGTGCAGGTCGAGGCGACGACGAGACACGCCGGGGACGGCACGCCGCGCCTGCTCGGTCTCGTCGACACGTGCGTACGCGAGGCCTACCACCGCGTGCTGCAGGCGTTCTTCGCGCTCGATCTGCCGCCGCCGCGCGGCGTGACCACGGTCAACTTCGCACCGGCCGCGCTGCGCAAGCACGGCAGCGGCTTCGACCTGCCACTCGCGCTGGCCCTCGCGGGAGCGGCGGGGTTGTTTCCTGCGGAACGCTGCACGCGTCTCTTCGCGTTCGGCGAAGTGAGCCTGCGCGGGCACATCCTGCCGGCGCGCGGCGCGGTCAGCGTGGCGCTGGCCGCGCGCCAGCAGGGGGCGCGCGCGATGTTGTGCAGCCCCGAGGACGCGGCCATCTGCGCGCTCATCGACGATCTGCCGCTGCACGGTGCTCCGACGCTGGCCGACGCGGTGTTCTGGCTCGCTGGCAGGCGAACGCTGCCGACGGCGAGACCGCCCACCACCGGCGCTGCGGAACCGGGGCCCGAGCTCGGCGACATCCGCGGCAACACGACGCCAAAACGCGCGTTGTGCGTCGCGGCTGCCGGCGAACACAACCTGCTGTTCGTCGGCCCGCCCGGCACAGGCAAGAGTGCCTTGCTGCGGCGGCTGCCCGGCATCCTGCCGCCGCCTTCCTCGTCCGAGCGCCTCGCGATCCTGCAGGTGCACGCCGCCGCGGGCCTCGCGCTGCCGGCTGCCGAAGCACGCCCGTTGCGCGCGCCGCACCACACGAGCTCGACCGCGAGCCTGCTCGGCGGCGGCGCCGACGTGCGGCCCGGCGAAGTGACGCTGGCCCATCTCGGCGTGCTGTTCCTCGACGAGCTGCCCGAGTTCCGCCGCGATGCGCTGGAGGCCATGCGCCAACCGCTCGAGGACGGCTTCGTCACCGTCGGCCGCGCGCAGCGCACGGTCACGATGCCGGCGCAGTTCCTGCTGACGGCCGCGATGAACCCGTGCCCGTGCGGCTATCACGGCCATCGCCAACGCGCGTGTTCGTGCACGCCGCCGGCGATCGCACGCTACCGCGGCCGCGTGTCGGGCCCTCTGCTCGATCGCATCGATCTGCAGCTCGAAGTACCGGCGCTGAGTCCCGAGGAGCTGCGCGGCCCCGAGGACGCGCGCGGGACGACCGCGTTTCTGCGGCAATGCGTGCTGGCCGCTCGCGAACGGCAGCGGCACCGCCAGCTGCGGCACGGCGTGACCGTGGCCAACGCGCGGTTGCAGGATCGACAGCTGGTGGCCGTCTGCGCGGCGAACGACGTCGCGTTGCGCGCGGTCGACGAAGTGCTGCGTCGCCATCACCAGAGCGGTCGCGGGCGCGTTCGTTTGCTGCGGCTCGCGCGCACGCTGGCGGACCTCGACGAACGGGCCGCGATCAGCGAAGTCGACGTGTTCGAGGCGGCGGCGCTGCGCGGCTTCCATATGGAGGCGGCGGCGCGCTGAAGCGCTTCGGCGCGCGGCTCGAATGGCGTCCTACGGGATGCGCACGATCGGCTGCCGGCCCGCGGGTTTTGCCAGCGGGCTCGCGGCGTGCTGCTTCGGCGCCGTGGCTGTGTTGACCGGGGCCTCCGGGGTGCCGGATTTCGAGCGTGCGAGGGGCCCCTGCAGCGTCGGCGCCAGGGCCTGCGGCGAGAGCTCGAGCGACCGCCGCAGGAACTCGAAGTCCGCGGCGAGCTCGTCCCACGCGGCCGCGGGCGCCAGGCACACGAGCGCGAGGAACTGGCCTTGGTGTGCCATCACGTCGATTTCGGCGCGCATCGGCCTCTTCGCCGAGCCTCCCTTGGCCAGCATCTGCACGGCCTTCCTGTCGCGGATCGCGATTCTCGAGCTGCCGCCGACCTTCAAGCCGGGATGCAACAGGGTGAACCATCTGCCGACGGCATCGGCAGCGGCCTCGAGCGACGTCTCGGGGTCGAAGTGGTCGAGCCTGGTCAGCGAGATGGTCGCGCCATGCGCGTCGCACGCGAGGACCACCTGGCCCTGGGGAATGCCTTCCTGCACCTGCCACGCTGGATTGGGCACCCAGAGTCCGAACTCCCCACCCTGCTCGCTCACGACGGCGCTGGCTGTGCGAACGCCGCCGACGGCGAGGCGTGCACTGTCCGCGCTGCTCTGCAACGCGACGAGAGACGGACCCGCGAGCTCGCGCCGCACGGTCTGGAGGTTCGCATCGATCCACGTGCTGTTGCGGCTCGTCGCGGTCGTCTCCGCGATCTCGGTGACCTTCGTGGCATTGCCGTCCAAGGTCACGAGGCGTTGCCGCGCCCCGGAGTAGCTGCAGGTCACGATCTCTTCGAGCGCCGGATCGAAAGCCGTTGCCGCCACGGCCCCGCTGCTGCGACGCGCCAGCGTGCGCGCCAACAGCGGGAACGTCGCCCCCGGAGCCCAATCGAGCTGCCGTTCGTGGCGTCCGGCCCGATCGAGCCGCATGACGTGCAGACGATCGCCGCTCGCCGTGGCCTCGACGATGCGTTCCTCGACGATGCCACGGCGAGCGGCGATCG
>DASRJH010000023.1:0-2903 GCA_035649575.1 Planctomycetota bacterium | reverse complement strand
TTCCGGACCGGCGGCGGATTCTGACGACCTGGAGGCCCGGCACACAGCGTCAGACGACGTCGCCGCGGCCGGGCGCGGTCAGCGGCCAGCCACCGCCGGCGCGCAGTCTGGTTCCGCGCCGGCCGCCCTGGAGCTGAGGGCTTTGCGCCGGCGATGTAGGGTCCGTACGTTCGGGGCATGCCCAAGCCGCTCCGCGCCTTCGCGTTGCTCACGGTGGTCGCCGCGAGTCTCGGTCCTTTCGTCAGCGGCCAGGACAAGCCGACCGGCCCCGGACAAGCAAGCCGACGAGAAGCCGCAGATCGCCGTGCGCGTCGACCCGCGCATCGAGCTGATGAGCGTCGTGTTCCGGCTCGCCGGCAACCCCGAGTACACGCAGGGCCGCGTGCCCCCGTACACGAAGGCCGTCGACGAGTGGTTCGGTCCGCACAAGGAGCACGAGGTCGTGAAGCAGGCGAGGCGGCTGCGCGCGACGGTCGGCGTCAGCTACGACGCCGTGGCATCGTTCGCGGTGCACCTCGACGGCACCGACCCACCGAAGTTCGCCGTGCCGTGGAACCCGCGACCCGACCGGCTCGACAAGCGCTGGCTCGTGCCCGACGCGAAGTCGTTCCTCAGCAACCTCGCCGACTTCGCCGCCGACAGCAAGGCGAAGCAGTTCTTCGCGCGGCAGAGGGAGCTCTATGCGCACGCCGAGGCGCAGATGCAGCAGGTCATCGCCGAGCACGCCGACCTCACGTGGTTCGCGAAGTTCTTCGGCGCGCGCCCGACGGCGCGGTTCCAGGTCGTGCTCGGCCTGCTCAATGGCGGCTGCAACTACGGGCCGAGCGCGAAGCTGCGCGACGGCAATGAGGACCTCTATGCGATCCTCGGGTGCGGGAACGTCGACGAGGAAGGCCGGCCGATGTTCGGCCGCATGGTGGTGCCGACGCTCGTGCACGAGTACTGCCACTCCTACTGCAACCCCATCGTCGATGAACACCTCGCCGCGATGAAAGAGGCAGGCGACAAGCTGTTCGAGATGACCGCCGAGGCGATGAGGTCGCAGGCCTACAGCAACGGCCGCACGGTGCTCTGCGAATCGCTCGTGCGCGCTTGCGTCGTGCGCTACCGCGCCGTCGCCGAGGGCGACAAGGCGGCCGACGAGGAGATCGCGGAGCAGAAGCGCAACTCGTTCCACTGGACCGGCGAGCTCGCGGAGCTGCTCGCGACCGACTACGAGAAGAACCGCAAGGACTTCCCGACGCTGCACGAGTTCGGACCGGGGCTCGCCGCGTTCTTCCGCGACCAGGTATCCAAGGTCGAAGCGCTGCTCGCGAAGGCGCCGAAGGTCGTCTCGATGACGCCGGCGAACGGCCAACAGGACGTCGACCCCGCGACGACGGCGCTCGTCGTGACGTTCGATCGCCCAATGAAGGATGGATCGTGGGCCGTGGTCGGCGGCGGCGATAACTACCCCGGAACGAAGGGCAAGCCGCCGTCGTACGACGATTCGCGCAAGGTGCTGACCGTGCCGATCAAGCTCAAGCCGGACTGGTCGTACGAGCTGTGGCTGAACCACGGCAAGTTCGACACGTTCCGCAGCGAGGACGGCACGCCGCTGCAGCCGGTCCACGTGACGTTCAAGACGCGCGCGAAGTAGGTACAAGCAGCTGGTCAGCGACATCCACTGCGACCTGCGCTTCCGGCTCAGCTTGGCCAGAAGGAACTGGCCGAACTGCTCGTGCGCGAGCTGAACGACATCTCCGCGAGCTTCCGCTCGCCGATCGGTGCTTCAGGCACGCCGCGGCGGGCCCTGATCGACAAGGCCCTGCTGCTCCGGCGTCGGCCCCTTCCAGGTGCAGGCCGCGATCAGTGCGTTGCACGCGCGCGCCGCCCGTGCGGCCGACACCTGATGCGTGGATCTACTTCGCCATCGCTTCGACCACTTCGCGCGCCCAGGCAGGCACTGCCTGGCCGTATCTCTCCACGTCGTCGCGCCGCCGGTGAAAGTAACGCGCCATGCCGCCCTGGTAGAGCACGCTGATCCCGATGACGCTCGTGTACCAGGTCCGGTTGATCGAGTCGGCGAGCCGCACCATGTTGCCCAACCCCACGGTGTCGTGCAGGTGCCCTTTGACCGCGTCCGCTGCAGCCGGGAACACCGTGAGGCCGAGCACCCCGTAGAGCACGATGGCGCCGAGCAGCGTCAGCTCCACGCGCACGAGGCGCAGCGGTGCCGCGGCGTCGGCGTTCCGCAGCCGGGTGCTCTGCCTGCGTTCCTCGAACCCGACGCCGAGCAGAACGGCGCCGAGTGCGAGGCCGACGGCGTCAAGGCCCACGACCGCGAACAGCAGGCTCAGCGCGCCGAAGGCGGCGTAGCATGTGCCGTTCCTGACGCCGAGCCGCGCCGCGCGCGCGATGGGCGCGTGCAGTTCCGCGGCGCGCGCGAGCTGGGTGCGATCCTCGCCGGACATCGGCGAGGGCAGGGGCGGCGGCACGGGGAGGCGATCGTCCACGCGTGCACACTATCGGGTCGGGGCACCGCGGTGACGTACGCAACCACAATCGCACGCCCGCAGTGCAGCACAGCGCGTCACCAGTCCGCGCGCAGCGCGAGCCAGAGGGCACCGAGCGACGAAAGCTCGGTGACCGTGATCCAGAGTGCACCGGGCACGACGAACGGCAGCAGCATCATGAGACCTCCGGCGACGAGCTGCGGCGGCCGCGCCTGCTTCTTGCCGAAGAGGAAGAGGGAGAAGCCCACGGTGCTGAACAGGAAACCAGTGACGAGCACAGCGATCGGGATGTCCATTTTGCGCCCTCCGCGAAGACCCTGGCCGGATCGACCAGATCGCGCGGCGACTTGCGGACAATCCCGCGCGACGTCGGAAACCCGCTGCCGGCGCCAGCGCCCATGCACGGTG
>DASRJH010000022.1:0-22328 GCA_035649575.1 Planctomycetota bacterium | reverse complement strand
CCGGTTGGACCACGGCCATTCTCAATAGTCGCGGCCCCGCGGGACGAAACCAACCCTGGCCAAGGAATCCACTGAAGTGACAGGCACGCACAGTGGTGACGGTGCCTGCTGCTTCCCGCCCTACGCCGTAGGAGTCGCGGTCGGAAAGGAAAGTGAGCCGAGTTTCTTACGCAGCTGATCGACGCGGTTCAGCCGCTCCCACGCGAACTCCTGCCGGCCGAAGTGCCCATACGAAGCCGTGCGGCGGAACACCGGCCGCTTGAGCTCCAGATCGCGGATGATCGCGGCCGGCCGCAGATCGAAGACCTCGCGAATCGCGGCGGTCAACTTGTCCTCGCTGACCTTGCCGGTGCCGAACAAGTCGCAGCGGATGCTGACGGGCTGCGCCACACCGATCGCGTACGCGACCTGCACCTCGCAGCGATCGGCATAGCCCGCGGCGACGACGTTCTTCGCAACCCAGCGACAGGCGTACGCCGCTGAACGATCCACCTTGCTCGGATCCTTGCCCGAGAAGGCGCCGCCGCCGTGGCGTCCCATGCCACCGTAGGTATCGACGATGATCTTGCGACCCGTCAGACCGGCGTCGGCCTTCGGCCCACCTTCGACGAAGCGCCCCGTCGGGTTGAGGAACCACTTGGTGTCGGCGTCGACCATGGCCTTGGGAAGGACCTCGAGCGCCACGGACTTGAGCGCCTGCTGCAGTTCCGCCGTGGGCACGTCGGGACTGTGTTGGTGCGAGATGACGACCGTGTGGATGCGGACGGGCCGATGGTCGGCGTCGTATTCGACCGTGAGCTGGCTCTTGGCATCGGGACGCAAGAACTTGAACCGACGGTTCTTGCGGGCGGCGGCCAGAGCCTCGAGCAGGCGGTGGCTGAAGTGGATCGGGAACGGCATCAACACGTCGGTCTCGCGACACGCGTAGCCGAACATCATGCCTTGATCGCCCGCGCCCTGCTCCTTGCTCTGCGACGTAGCCGCATCGACGCCAAGCGCGATGTCGGCCGCCTGACGCCCGATCGACACCAGCACGGCCGACGAGTTGTAGTCGAAGCCGATCTCCGGGTCGCAGTAGCCGATGTCCTTGACTACTCCGCGCACGACGTCCTGGAAGTCGATCTGCGCCTTGGTGGTGATCTCGCCGGCAACGATCACGAAGCCGCGCGAGACCATCGTCTCGCAGGCCACCCGTGACTCCGGATCCTGCGTCAGGATCGCATCGAGCACCGCATCCGAGATCTGGTCACAGACCTTGTCCGGGTGACCCTCGCTGACCGACTCGCTGGTGAAGAGGCGAAGTTCCTTGCTCATGGCGTGCGGTTTTTGCTACTTGATTTTCGCGCGGGCGAATATGCTGCCGCAATTCGAGTTCTGCTCGTGTCTCCGGCGCTCGAAGGCCCGGCAGTCTACCGCTGCCCACCGACAATAACAGGCGAAAGTACCCCGTGCGCTTCTGGCCGCAATGCCCCTTTATCACGGGGCAGAACCTAGGCGGAAGCACTTCTCATCTGAGTTGATTCTGCAACTGCCGCAGGAGGACTGACTATCACTTCCTGTCCCTCTGCCACTTCCAACCATCCCACCACACCCAACCAACCGCAGCACGTGACTGCCACCGTCAACATGCGCGTAGGTGCGACCACCACCCTGAACCGGACCTCCGTCGCGCTGACCATCCTGGCTCTTTGCATGCTCCTGTTGTTGTTCCTGCTCCGCTGAGCAGGATCGACACACCACACGGGAGCTGGCACCACACGGAGCTTTGCAAGCGCGACCGAGCCCGAGCAGGCTTTCCACCAGGCATCTGCAACTTCGAACAACCGCGATCCGGGCCCGACCCGCGGGTCCAGACTCCGCGGTCGTGGAGGATTCGCTCGCTTCCAGGTCGCCCAGAACCGAGGATTCGGACCGAGGATTCCCCCGTGTCCTACTCGCGGCTCGATTCCCAGCGCATCATCGAGACGATTGCCCGGCTCGGGGATCGCATCCGCGAACGGTTTCCCGCGGCAGGGCTCGGCGCCGTTGCCAATGAGCTGCTGCAGCTCGCGCGCACGAACGTCGAACGCAGTGCGAGCATCCGCAAACCCAACTGGTGGCTGCGCGCGATCTCGGTCTCGTTGCTGCTCGCGGGCGTAGCCGCGATCGCGCTGTCGTTTGCCTCGATGAAGCCCGCGGTCGGCGGCCCCGCCGCGGCAGTGTCGCTGACCGACTGGCTGCAGACCGTCGAAGCCACCCTGTCGATGCTCTTCTTCCTCGGTGCCGGCGCCGTCTACGTGCTGAGCCTCGACCAGCGCAGCAAGCGCCGCCGCTGCCTGCAGGCACTGCACGAGCTGCGCGCCATGGCGCACATCGTCGACATGCACCAGCTCACGAAGGATCCCGACCGCAGCATGCACAAGGGGCCGGATACCACATCCTCCCCCGCGCGCACGCTGACGCCCTTCGAACTGGTCCGATACCTCGACTACTGCAGCGAGATGCTGTCGCTGATGGGCAAGGTGGCCGCCCTCTACGTGCAGGACTTCCCCGATGCGCAAGCCGTCGCAGCAGTGGACGACATCGAGAACCTGACGACCGGCCTCAGCCGAAAGGTCTGGCAGAAGATCATGATCCTCGAGAACGACCTCGCGGCCGCGGACGCACGGCCGTGACCTCGCTGTGGTTGCTGGAGACGCCGCCGTTCCGAGCAGGCGCTTCGCTGCCCGCGACGACCGACGTACTCGTCGTCGGCGGCGGCATCGCCGGCATCTCGACCGCTCTGCACCTGGCGCGCGCCGGCGTCGGCGTCGCGGTGCTCGAGCAGGCAACGGTCGCGAGCCGCGCCAGCGGCCGCAACGACGGCCAGCTGCTGCTCGGACTCGGCGAACACTACCATCGCATCCACGGCCAGTTCGGCGAGACGCGCGCGCGCTTGTTGTGGGACTTCCTGCGCGACAACCACGAAGCCCTGCGCGCGGCCCTCGCCGAAAACGACGTCGACTGTGAGCTCGACCAGAGCGGCGGCCTGCGGCTCGCCGAGACACCACACGAGTGGAAGGAGCTGCAAGAGGCTGCGACGCTGCTGTCGAGCGAGCACAAGCCGCATGCGCTCGTGCCTCCCGGCGAGCTCGCATGCTGGCTGCCGGCCGGCACCGGCTTCCACGGCGCGTTGCACCTCTCTGGCGAAGCGATCGTGCAGCCGGTGCGCATGGTGCGAGGGCTCGCTGCAGCCGCCGCCGCGGCCGGCGCGTTGATCGTCGAGGGAGCCCGCGTCCGGTCCATCGGGGGAGGTGCCGGCAACTTCGAGGTGAACCTGCACGACGGCCGCAGCGTGCGCAGCGCGATCGTCGTGCACTGCACGTCGGCGCTCGCGCGCGAGCTCGACACGACAGGCCTGCTCGCGCGCACCGTGTTCGCGTTCCGCGGCCAGGTAATCGCCACGGACGCGTTGCCGGCAGCCGTGGCCGCGCAGTTCCCCGCGTATGCGATGTCGAGCAACTTCTGCTACGAGTACTTCCGCATGAGCCGAGGCCGCTTCGTGATCGGCGGCAAACGCTGGTCGGTGCCCGGCGAAGAGCTCGGCATCCTCGACGACAGCACGCACCATCCGCAGGTGACGCAGAACCTGCTCACCTACGTGCACGAGCACTTCCCCGTGCTGCGCTCTACGCCCTTCCCTCACGTGTGGACTGGCATCATGGCCGGCACCCCGGACGGGCTGCCGATCGTCGGCGCGCTGCCGGGGCGCTCCGGGGAGTTCGCGCTGCTGGCCTTCAACGGCTACGGCCTCAGCTTCGCGTTCCTCGCCGGTCGCTGCCTCGCCGAGATGATCGTCGACGGCCAGAGCCGCCACGCCTCGATTGCGCTTTTTGCACCTCGCCGGTTCCAGAACGACTGAACGATCGCTCCCGAGCAGACGGAGCTTGCTCCGAGGCAACTGGTTCGACAATCTTGCCGGCAGTGTGGCCACCGGCCGCAACTCGCCCGCATGGACCACGCGCTGACTCTCCGAGGTGTCACCAAGCGATTCGGTTCGTTCACGGCCGTGTGCGATCTCTCGCTCGAGGTTCCCAAGGGATGCATCTACGGGTTCCTCGGCCAGAACGGCGCCGGCAAGACGACGACGATCCGCATGGTGATGAGCATCTTCCACCCCGACGAAGGCCAGATCTCGGTGCTCGGCCATCCGGACGCCGCCGAGGTCAAGGACCGGCTCGGCTACCTGCCGGAGGAGAAGGGGCTCTACAAGAAGATGAAGACGGCGGAGATCGTCGCCTACTTCGGCAAGCTCAAGGGCATGGACCGCAGCACCGCGAACGAGAAGGCGCGCGGGCTGCTGACCCGCTACGGCCTCGGCGACTGGCTCGACAAGAAGTGCGAGGCGATGAGCAAGGGCATGGGCCAGAAGGTCCAGGTGCTCGGCTCGATCATCCACGAGCCCGAGCTCGTGATCCTCGACGAGCCGTTCAGCGGCCTCGACCCCGTCAACCGCGACACGATGCGCGACATCATCCTCGACATGAAGCGCCAAGGCCGCACGGTCATCTTCAGCACCCACGGCATGGAGCAGGCCGAGCAGCTCTGCGACTACGTGATGATGATCCACAAGAGCAAGCTGCAGTTCGCGGGCACGCTCGCGGAGGTCAAGAAGGGCCGCGACCTCGGCATCCAGCTCGACTACGACGGCGACGGCCTCGCGCTGAAGGACCTGCCGCACGCGGCGCGCGTCAACGACCACGGCAAGCACGCCGAGATCTTCCTGCAGCGCGGCGCCGACCCGCAGCAGGCGCTGCGCTGGCTGATCGACCGCGTCACCGTGCGGCGCTTCGACTACCGCGAGCCGTCGCTGCACGAGGTCTTCATTCGCACCGTCGAGGAAGCAAACCAGCGGCTCGAAGCCGCCGGAGCGGGACGCTGACCATGGCGAACAAAACCATCCTCGTCGCGCAACGCGAGTACCTCGACAACGTGCGCACGAAGACGTTCTGGCTCGGCATCCTTGCGTTCCCGGCGATCTTCGCCGTCGCGATCGGCATCGGCTGGATCATGCAGAAGACGAAGGCGACGCAACCGTATGCCGTGCTCGATCTGACGGAGGCGAAGCTCGGCGAGCGCATCGAGAGGAACGCGCGCGCCAACGACCAGCTCGCGTCGCTGCGCCGAGTCATGGTGGACGCGAAGGTGTCGCCGGAGCAACTCGCGGAGATCGACGCGATCGACGCGACAGACCCATCGACGTTCCCGAAGAAGTTCGCCGACCAGCAAGCGCGGATCGATCCCGCAGAGGCCAAGAAGCTGCTCGGCAGGATCGAGTCGATCGCGGCGAGGTATCGATACGTGGCGCTGGCCGAGCTCGGCGCGGCCGACGGGACGCGAGAGGCGCGCGAGAAGGCCCTCAAGGACAAGGTACGCACCGGCGAGCTGTTCGCGTACTTCGTGCTCGAGGGCGACCCCGTTCGCGACGCAGACGAGCTCAAGTACGTGTCCAACAACTTGACCGACGACGCCCTGCGCGATTGGTATTCCGGCGCGACGACGCGGGTCGTCCGCAAGCTGCGCATCGCCGAAGCGAAGATCGACCCGGACACCGCGCGCCACATCCAGGAAGGGATCGACTTCAAGGCGCAGCAGGTCACCGCGACCGGCGCCGTCGAAGACGTCAAAGGCGAGCAGAAGGCGAACAAGTTCGCGCCGGTCGCCTTCGTCTACCTGCTGTGGATCGCGGTGTTCACCGCGGCGCAGATGCTGCTGACCAACACCGTCGAGGAGAAGAGCAACCGCATCATCGAGGTGCTGCTGTCGTCGGTGTCGCCGAGCCAACTCATGGCGGGCAAGATCTGGGGCATCGGCGCGACCGGGCTCACGATCATCCTGTCGTGGGCCGTGTTCGGCTTGATCGGCGTCAACCTCGGCGCGCAGGTGATACCGGCGTTCCGCGAGTGGAACCTTACCGAGGTCGTCGGCGACCCGCTGTATCTCGCGTCGTTCGTCGGCTACTTCCTGACCGGCTACCTGCTGTTCGCAGCGATCCTGGTCGCGATCGGTTCGGTGTGCAACAGCCTCAAGGAGGCGCAGAACCTGCTGCAGCCGGTGTTTCTGCTGCTGATGATCCCGCTGTTCGCGATGGTGCCCGTGGTTCAGGAGCCGAACGGGCTGATGGCGCGCGTGTTCACCTACGTCCCGCTCTACACGCCGTTCGCGATGATGAACCGCGCGAGCGGCCCGCCGCCCGCATGGGAGTATGCGATCACCACCGTGTTGATCCTCGGCAGCGTGTGGTTCGCGTTCAAGGCCGCGGGCAAGATCTTCCGCGTCGGCGTGCTGATGACCGGCAACCCGCCGAAGCTCAAGGAGATCCTCGGCTGGTTGCGCACGGGGTGACGGCGTGCACGACCCGATCCTGATCGTCGGCGGCGGACAGGGCATCGGCGCTTCGATCGCCGCGGCTCACCGCGAACGCAGCATCGTCTGGACACGCAGCACGGGCGTCGACGCGAGCGACCCCGCTGCCGTGCGCACGGCGTTCACCGCGTTCGCGAAGGCGCACGGCGCTCCGTTCGCGCTCGTGCACTGTGTCGGCGACTTCGCCGAGCAGCCGCTGCTGGCCACGAGCGAGACTACCTACCGGCAGATGTTCGAGAGCAACGTCGACACCGCCTTCCACACGCTGCAGGCAGTCGTGCCGAGCATGGTCGCCGCGCGACGCGGCCGCGTGCTGCTGTTCGCGGCCGCGGGAGTCGACAAGGACCGCGCGATGGTCCGCGCCCCCGTCTACTTCGCCGCGAAGGCAGCGGTCGTCCAGCTGGGGCGCAGCCTGGCCGCCGAGGTCGCCGCCGCCGGCGTCACGGTCAACATCCTCGCCCCGGGCCTCATCACCCACGGCCACAGCCACCACGAGAGCCAGCGCCGGCTCCTGCCCCGCGTTCCCCTCGGGCGGCTCGGGACCGTCGACGACGTCCTCGGTTGCGTCGACTACCTGCTGTCAGGAGCCGCAGCCTACGTGACCGGCCAGGTCCTCACGATCGACGGCGGACTCCAGGTCTGAGGCTTCGGACTGCCGGACCATGAGCAGTGGCGTCGGGAAACTGGTTGTCAGCCCCGGGGTTGCCGCAGTAAACCGATGTTCTCCCATCGATCCCGCTCTCAGGGACTACGAAGATAGAACCGACGATCCTTTCCCCGACGGGCGCTGACCTGTCCAAGCTCGACGCCGACGCAGTTCGTGCGACGCAGCGACTGATCGCCCGGGGTTTCGAAGCCTACCTGGTCGGCGGCTGCGTGCGCGATCTGCTGCTCGGCCGTACGCCGAAGGACTACGACATCGCGACGGAAGCGCGGCCGCCGCAGGTCAAGCGCACCTTCCCGCGCAACTGCCGCATCATCGGCCGTCGCTTCAAGCTCGCGCACCTGCACTTCCACAACAACACGAAGATCCTCGAGTGTTCGACCTTCCGGCGCACGCCGCAGCTCGAGAACTCGGACGAAGACCTGCTCATCACGCGCGACAACGAGTTCGGCACCGCGGAAGAGGACGCGCTGCGCCGGGACTTCACGGTCAACGCGCTGTTCCTCGACCCCACGCGCAACTGCATTCTCGACTACACGGACGGACTCACTGATGTGCGCAATCGCGTGATCCGCACGATCGGCGACCCGCGCGTGAGGTTCCGCGAGGATCCGGTGCGCATCCTGCGAGCCGCCAAGTTTGCCGGCCGGCTCGGCTTCTCGATCGAGCCGCAGACCTTCGCAGCGATGGCCGAAGCCGCGGGCGAACTCGTGCGCGCGGCGCCGCCGCGCGTGCTCGAGGAGATCCTGCGCCTGTTGCGCGGTGGCCACGCGCTCGACAGCTTCCAGCTGCTGCGCGACGTCGGCGCCCTGCGTTGGCTCGTGCCGGTGCTCGCGGATTTCCTGCAGGCAGCACGCCACGACCAGCGTGTCGGGTTCTGGCGTCTGCTCGAAGCGTTGGACCAGCGTGTGCTCGCGGGCCGCGTGCCCCCCGCTCCCGTGCTGCTCGGGGCTCTGCTCGTCTGCCCCGTGATGGCCATGACCGAGTTGAATCCCGGTCGCAGCGCTTCCTCGATCGCCGAAGAACTGCTCGGTCCGCTGAGTTCGTCGCTGCGCCTGCCCCGCCGCGACGCCGGCTGCCTGAAGCGCATCTGCGGCGTGCAGCACCGATTCACGCAAACCGACGAGACCAAGCGGTTCCGCACCGCTGGCTTCGTGCACGGGCCCTACTTCGACGAGGCGTTGGACCTCTTCGAGCTGCGCATGTTCGCCCTCGGCCAGGACGCGAACCCCGTCGAACGCTGGCGCGAGATCGCCAGCGGCATCGGACGGTACGCACCGTCCGACGACCAGGCGCCGCTCGATGACGAGAACGGCGGCCACGCCGATGCGAGCCCAGAGGAGGGAGGCCCAGAGGAGAGAGGCCCAGAGGAGGGAGGCCCCGACGAAAGAGCCCCGGCCGACGACAGCGACGGTGGCGACGGGGATGCTGCTGCAGGTGAAGCCCTGTCCGAGTCGACGCCGTCCGAACTGCAGCCAGGCAGCAGCGACAGCGGCGACGGCTCGGGGCGACGCCGGCGGCGTCGCCGCCGAGGGCGGCGGCGCGGGCGCGGTGGCGGCCAAGAAGAGCGGCCAGAGGGCCAGCGGTCAGAAGGCCAGTGGCCCAAGGACCGGGATGCCCCGGGCGACGGACCGCCGAGCGACGAGAGCGCTCCGTTCGTGGCAGCGGAACGTGACGAGCCAGAGGAGCCCAGGACAGGGACCGACTTCGTGCACGCCGAGGGTTCGTCCGACGCCGATGAGCCCGCCGGGCCTTCGGATCCCGATGAGCCAGCCGCGGACGGCGAAACGACCTCGGCGCCCGGTGCCGCAGTGCTCGAGCCCCAGGAACCGGGCCGGCGACGGCGCCGACGCAGGCGCGGCCGTGGGCGTGGCCGCGGTCGTGGTGGGCCTCACGAAGGCCAGGACGGCGACCGGTTCCCGCTCGGCGAACAACCGGCTCCCCACGGCGAGGCTGCCGATCGCGACCACCGGCACCACGAACTCCCACGCGATCCCGCGATCCACCTCGATCCGAACGCAGCCGGAGACCCCGAGTCCGCGATCGAGGGCGAGCCTGCTGCTGATCCTGGCACGGAGTCTGCGGACGTTTCGCAGGGCGACAACGTTTCGCAGGGCGACAGTACGAACCCGTTCGAGCCGACCACCGGCGGAGCGGCGACCCAGGCGAAGGACGGCCACCGCCGCCGGCGTCGGCGGCGCCGCGGTCGCGGGCGCAATCGCGAAGGGCGCGGCGACGGCCAGCAACAACCGTCGCAGCCCCCCCCACAACACCGGGACGCTGGCGACCGAGGCCGTGGCGGCCAGAACGGCGAACGCCGGCACGACAAGCGCGATCAGCGCCGGCGAGGCCATGGCTCGTCGCGCGACGTCGACGTCGTGCCGCGCTACCGCGACCGCCGTGGCAAGGTCGACGTCATCGAACCAGCAGCGCTCGACCTGTCGGCGTTCGACGTCGAGCTGGATCCAAAACGCGTCCCGACGTTCGGCAGCATCGTCGAGGGCAAGGGCCGGCCGAAGAAGCGGTCGCCGCGTTTGCCCGAGGAGGCCGACGACTACAAACCGCCGCCGCCTCCGGGCAGCGACAAGGGACCCGCCCCGCCACCGCCACCGCCCAGCGACGCGCCGGACACGTTCGGCGACTGGTGAGCGAGGGTGGGACCGCCGATGAGCACCGCCCAGCAGAAGATCACGACCGCGACGCTGCGCACGATGAAGGCGCAGCACCAGCGGATCACTGCGTTGACGGCCTACGACCACCTGCTCGCCGGACTGCTCGACGAGGCAGGTGTCGACATCCTGCTGGTCGGCGATTCGGTGGCGATGGTCATGCAGGGCCGCGACACGACGGTGCCCGTGACCATGGACGAGATGGTCTACCACTGCGAGCTCGTCGGCCGCGCGGCAAGACGAGCCCTCGTGGTCGGTGACATGCCGTTCCTGAGCTACCAGGTCAGCATCGAGGACGCGCTGCGCAACGCCGGCCGGCTGATGAAGGAAGGGCTCGTCGAAGCCGTCAAGCTCGAGGGTGGGACGAGTTATGCCCCGACCGTGCAGCGCCTCGTCGATGCCGGCATTCCGGTCATGGGGCATCTCGGCCTCACGCCGCAGAGCATCCACCAGTTCGGGTCCTACCGGGCGCGCGCGCAGGATGCGCAAGAACAGCGCCGCACCATCGACGATGGCAAGGCCCTCGAACAGGCCGGTGCCTTCGCGCTCGTGCTCGAGAAGGTGCCCGCGGAATTCGGCAAGCGCCTCGCCGAAGCGGTGTCGATCCCCGTGATCGGCATCGGAGCGGGACCGGACGTCGACGGCCAGGTCCTGGTCACGCACGACCTGCTGGGTCTGTTCACGCGGTTCAAGCCGCGTTTCGCGCGGCGGTATCTCGAGCTCGCGCGCGACATCGGCAAGGCGGTCGAGGCCTACTGCAGCGACGTGCGCGCCGGTTCGTTCCCGAACGCGAACGAGAGCTACTAGCCTCTTGGCATGGCAGGGTGCCCGCGGCAGCGGCGTAGTCCGCGTGCCATCGGGACCACATCGTGGCTGCGCTCGCTATCATGCCCGGCCATTCGGCCCCGCCCGGAGTTTCCCCCGCAGGTTGCCGTCATACCGCCGCCCAACCCCGAGGAGTCCCAATGCGTCTCGCTGTTCTTGCGTCGTCCGCGTTTGCCCTCTGCCTCACGCCCCTTTCTGCCCAATCCTCCGGCGCTGACCTGCGCGAAGAGATCCGCCGCATCGTCCGCGAAGAGATCCGGGCCGCGCTGAAGGACGCGATGAAGGAAATGCACTCGGCGGAGCCCGAGTTCTTCACCAAGGACGAGAACGGCTTGCCGAGCAAGGCGGTCCGCGTCGTTCCCGTGGAGAAGATCAGGGTCGTCACCCCCGAGAAGGTCAAGGCCGGGTTGGATGGCGAGGACACGGTGACGGT
This sequence comes from Planctomycetota bacterium, assembly GCA_035649575.1. Lineage (GTDB taxonomy): Bacteria > Planctomycetota > UBA1135 > UBA1135 > UBA2386 > DASVAL01. The sequence goes on along the minus strand of DASRJH010000022.1, from coordinate 11,353 downwards.
CCACGTGCTCGATGGCACCGGCAAGCCGGTCACGACGAAAGTCCTCGGGACGAAGAAACTCACCGCAAAAACCCTGGACGGCGACGGCACCGTGCACGTGCTCTTCGACGACGGCACGACCAAGACGATCGTCGTGACGCCTGATCAGCTGAAGCGTGGGCTCAAGATCGACACTGGCAAGGCCACGTCGACCGAGCACGAGGTCGAAGTCGAAGTCGTCGGCACCGAAGGCATGAAGGAGGAAGTGACCAAGGCCGTCGGCGAATGCTGCAAAGCGCTCGAGAAGTGCTGCGAGGCTGTCGAGGAATGCAAGGTCGAGGCGGTGACCGATCTCAAGCTCGAGCCAGTGCTCGCGGATCCCGACCTCGTCATGATCGAAGACGTCACCACCGCGAAGCAGGCCGAGAAGGCGGCCCAGAAGGCGGCGAAGAAGGCCAGGAAGGCCGAGCAGAAGAAGGCGAAGAAGCCGCACGGCGACGTCTGAGAAGGTTCGCCGCAGCGGGCTCGACGCCCTCTCCGCGACCTGCGCGACGCCTACTGCAGAGTGAGCTGGCCCCCTGCCGAGAGCGCGAAGTCGTAGGTGAGCCCGATCGTCGTGAAGTAGAGCGCGCCACCCTGTGTCGCCAACGTCACGGGCGGCAGCGCCGTCGGTGGCAGTTGCAACACGAACGTCGAGCCTGCCGCGGTCGGCTGGAACTCCAGGATGACCGGCACGACCAGCAGCGTGCAGTTCACCCCGAACTGCGGCAGCGGGATCGAGGTCGGCTGGACACCGAGCGTGAGCAGCGTGCCCACGAGGAACGTGTTGCAGCAGCCCGTGAAGGCACTGACGGTCAGCAGCAGCCGGCAGTTCGCGGTGTCGAGCGCAACGGCAAGGGTCGGATCGATCGCGAAGACCGGGTTGCAGCCCTGGCCGTAGCCCTGCATCGAAACGCTCGAGAAGGCGCACTGCGCGGTGGCGAGCGAGGCCGTGCACACCGTCGCGAGAACACGGAAAGGAAGGCGCATGAGGAACTCCGGGTCAGAAGCCAGGCCATTGTAGTCACGGGCCACGATCGCGACGCCCCGGGCAGCCGCAGCACAGACTTGCACGTCGTGCCCGCTGCCGGCATGGTGCGCCCATGCAGGCGTGGCGCATCGATGTCCTCGTTCGACCCGAACAGCAGGACCCCATGGGTATGGCGGCACTGCGGGCGCTGCGCAGCGCCGGCGTCGAGGGCATCGAGGATGTGCGTTGCCGGCGCGGTTATCTGCTGGCGGCCGAGCTGCAGGAAGCCCAGGTGCGCGAGTTCGCGCGCGCCGTGCTCTGCGACCCGGTCGTGGACCAGTTCGTCGTGCACGCGCCGCGCGCCTTTGCCCACCCGCCGGCCGGCGTCCACACGGTGACGATCGTGCCGCGGGCCGGCGTCACGGACCCGGTCGCGCACTCGGTGCAGAAGGCGCTCGCCGACATGAACCTGCCCGCTGTGCCCACGGGCACCTACCGCGGTTACGACGTGCGCGGCACGGCGCTGCCACAGCACCTGCTCGCGGCCGCGAAGAAGTCCCTCGCGAACGACGTCGTGCACGAGGTGCTGCTCGACGCGCTGCCAGCGGGCCTGCCCGGTGCGGTCGCCGAGCCGGACCTGGGGGTGCATCCGATCCCGCTGGCCGACCTCGACCACAGGGGCCTCGAACGGCTGTCCCAGCAAGGTGGCCTGGCACTCGACGGCGCCGAGATGACGGCGATCCAACGCCACTTCCAGCAGCTCGGCAGGGCGCCGACGCGCCTCGAGCTCGAGACGCTCGCCCAGACCTGGAGCGAGCACTGCAAACACAAGACCCTGACGGGCACCGTGCGCTTTCAAGGCCGCACGATCGTGAACCTGCTGAAGAGCACGATCGCCCATGTCACGCACACGCTGAACCGCGACTTCTGCGTCAGCGTGTTCGTCGACAACGCCGGTGTCATCAGGTTCGACGACGTGGACTCGGTCTGCATCAAGGTCGAGACCCACAACCGCCCCTCGGCGATCGAACCGTTCGGCGGCGCCGGCACCGGGGTCGGCGGCGTGATCCGCGACGTGCTCGGCACGGGTCTCGGGGCGCGCCCGATCGCGAGCACGGACGTGTTCTGCTTCGCGCCGCCGGACCTGCCGGCAGACCGCGTGCCGCAGGGCTGCCTGCAGCCGCTGTCCGTGTTGAAGGGCGTCGTCGCCGGCGTGCGCGACTACGGCAACCCGATGGGCATTCCGACCGTGAACGGCAGCGTGCACTTCGACCAGGATTTCGTCGGCAACCCGCTCGTCTACGTCGGCAACATCGGCATCCTGCCGACCGCGCGCGCGCACAAGCAGGCCCGGGCCGGCGACATCGTCGTGGCGCTCGGCGGCCGCACGGGCCGCGACGGCATCCACGGCGCCACGTTCAGCTCGCTCGAGCTGCACACGGAGAGCGAAAAACTCAGCTCGGGCGCCGTGCAGATCGGCGACCCGATCACCGAACGCAAGGTCATGGACGCCGTGCTGCGCGCGGCCGACGAAGACCTGTTCACCGCGATCACGGACTGCGGTGCCGGAGGGTTCAGTTCCGCGATCGGCGAGATGGCCGAAGGGCTCGGCGCGGAGATCGAACTGCAGGCCGCCCCGCTGAAGTATCAGGGCCTCGCGCCGTGGGAGATCTGGATCAGCGAAGCCCAGGAACGCATGGTCGTCGCGGTGCCCGAGCACAAGCTCGAACGCCTGCTGCAGGTCTGCCGCGAGGAGGCCTGCGAGGCGACCGTGCTCGGTCACTTCACGGACCATCAGCGCCTCGTCGTCAAGTTCGCGGGCACGGTGCACGCCGACCTCGACCTGCACTTCCTGCACAAGGGCCTGCCCGTGCGCACGCGCGAGGCCGTCTACGCGCCGCCGCGGCTCGACGAACCGGCGCTGCCACCGGAGCCCGACTGCGCCAAGGCGCTGCTCGCGGTACTGTCGGACCACGCCGTCTGCAGCAAGGAGTGGATCGTGCGCCAGTACGACCACGAGGTGCAGGCCGCGTCGGCCGGCAAGCCGCTCTGCGGCCTGCGCGAGGACGGCCCGAGCGACGCTGCGGTGCTCGCGCCGAAGCTCGGTTCGCGGCGCGGCATCGTGCTCAGCAACGGACTCAACCCGCGCTACAGCAAGATCGATCCGGCGGCGATGGCCGAGTGCTCGCTCGACGAGGCGATGCGCAACAACGTCGCGGCCGGCGGCGACCCCGATTACACGGCCGTGCTCGACAACTACTGCTGGGGCGATACGCGCGATCCGCAGGCGCTCGGCGAGCTCGTGCGCGCCACCGAGGCGCTGTGTGCGACAGCACTGGCCTACCGCACGCCGTTCGTCTCGGGCAAGGACTCGCTGCACAACGAATTCCGCGCCGGCGACCGCACGATCCGCATCCCGGGCTGCATCCTCGTCACGGCGCTGTCGGTGATCCCGGACGTCGCGCGCACGCTGACCAGCGACAGCAAGCAGGCCGGGTCGCTGCTCGTGCTGGTCGGCATCACGAAGGACGAGCTCGGCGGCAGCGTCTTCTACAAGACCAAGGGACAACTCGGCAGGAACGTGCCGCGCGTCGACGCCGAACGGGGTCGCGACGTGCTGCGCGGCTGCTCTCGCGCGATCTCGGCGCGCTGCGTCTTGTCAGCGCACGACCTCAGCGAAGGTGGCCTCGCGGTCGCGGTCGCCGAGATGTCGATCGGCGGCAAGCTCGGTGCTTCGATCGACCTCGCGAAGGTCCCGACCCAAGGCAAGCTGCAGGACCACCAGGTCCTGTTCAGCGAGTCGCAGAGCCGGCTCTTGCTCGAGGTCGCGCCCGACCGGCTCGCGGACCTGAAGGCCAATCTGCACGAGGTCCCGTTCGCCGTGATCGGCGAGGTCACGAACCAGCCCGAGCTCGTCTTCCACCGCGCTGGCGAACCCGTCGCGAAGGTGCCGCTCGGCGCGGCCGAACGGGCCTGGAAGCAACCGCTCGATCTCGACGGCACGCTGCTGCAGGAGGTCGCGCGATGAGCCCGCCAGTCATGGTGATGCGGGCCCCGGGCATCAACTGCGAGCGCGAGACGTTCCACGCGTTCGAGCGGGCCGGCGGCAGCTGCGAGTTCGTGCACATCCAGCAGCTGCTCGCTGCGCCGGCGCGGCTCGACGCGTTCGCAATCGTCGCGATCCCGGGTGGCTTCGCCTACGGCGACGACATCAGCTCGGGCCGCGTGCTCGCGCAGGAGATGAAGCACAAGCTCGGCGACCGCATCCTGCGCTTCGTCGAGCGCGGCGGCCTCGTGCTCGGCATCTGCAACGGATTCCAGGTGCTCGTGCGACTCGGACTGCTGCCGTGCACGACCGACGGCCTCGAAGAGCAAGTGACGCTGACGCACAACCTCAGCAACCACTACGAGTGCCGCTGGGTCACGCTGAAGACCCGCAAGTCGCGCTGTGTGTTCCTGCCCGCGGGCCTCACGCTGCGCTGGCCCGCCGCGCATGGCGAAGGCCGTCTGATCGCACGCGACGCGGCACTGCAGCGGCTGCTGCTCGACGAAGGTCATGCACCGCTGCTCTACGTCGATGCGCGCGGCGAGCCGACCGAGCGTTACCCGCAGAACCCGAACGGCACGCCGCTCGGCTTTGCGGGCCTCACGAACCGCAGCGGCCGCGTGCTCGGTGTGATGCCGCATCCCGACCGCAGCTACCTGCCCACGCACATGCCGGGCTGGCGCCGGACCGTGCTCGATCAGGGCGAGTTGCCGAAGGATGGCGACGGCATGGTGGTGTTCCGCGAGATGGTGAAGGTCGCTGCGGCCGAGGCCTAGGTCCTCGTTCGCTTTGTTCCCCAGGACGCGCCGGGTATCGTGCGCCTCCATGCGCAGTTTCGGCCTTCTGCTCGTGTTTCTCGGCATCGCATCGTCGGTCGTGCAGTTCATGGACATGGAGATGCGCTTCCTGACGTGGATCAACAACTGGGGTGAAGGGACCGCCTGGGGCATCCGCGGCGGCTGCGTCTTGCTCGGCGCGCTGCTGGTCAAGGCTGGAAAACCCAAGCCGAAGAAGTGAGCAGCACACAGCGTCCCCCCACCGGAGCCGGCGGCCCGGACGAGTGCCCTCCGGACTGGGGCAAGGTCTCGCGCGATTGGGGTGAACGCAGCTTCCTCGAGGGGCCGCGCAGCCGCCTCGACGAGCTTGCGCGCGCCGTGCGCATCTTCTTCGAGTTCATCAAGGGCTTCCGGGCGCTGCACTTCCTGCCGCCTTGCGTGACCGTGTTCGGCTCGGCGCGGTTTGGCGAGGAGAACCGCTGGTATCGGCTCGCGCGCGAGCTCAGCGCCGAGCTGTCGCGCGCGGGCTTCACGATCATGACCGGCGGTGGCCCCGGCATCATGGCCGCCGCGAACCGCGGCGCGCGCGACGCCGGTGGACTCAGCATCGGCTGCAACATCACGCTGCCCCACGAGCAGGAGCCCAATCCGTGGCTCGACTACTTCATCGAGTTCCGCTACTTCTTCGTCAGGAAGGTCATGCTGGTCAAGTACAGCTACGCCTTCGTCGCGCTGCCCGGAGGCTTCGGCACGCTCGACGAGTTGTTCGAAGCTGCCACGCTGATCCAGACGAAGAAGATCGAGGACTTCCCGCTCGTGCTGATGGGCACCGACTACTGGCAGCCCATGATCGGATTCCTGCGCGAGACCATGCTGAAGCACGGCACGATCGATGCCGCCGACCTCGATCGCCTGTTCGTCACCGACGATGTCGCCACGGCCGTGGCCCGCGTGCGCGCGGGCGCCGGGCGCCATCTCGCCAGGCGGCCGCATCCGGGTGGGAAGCCGCGCGCATGGTTCGGGGAGCGCCGCCCCGTGCCGAAGGCCCCCTAGCCCGGAGCTCGGCAGCACGGCTGCTGATTTGCGGCGCGGTGCTGCGCCCGCACGTCCCGGTTTGGGTCGGCTCGCGCCCGAGGCACAGTCGATGCCACCGGTGCGTGCGCCAAAGCACCCGCGGGCTCCGAATGAGTTTCACCCCGATGCGTTCTGCGTCCGAAAACGGCCACGTGAAGAGTCATGACCTTCCTGCCCCCCAGCCGCGCAAGCGGCCGAAGCAGCGTTTGCTGGTTGCGGGCATCGTCGCGGTGACCGCTGTCTTCGTGGTCACGATGGCGGTGCCAGGGGTCGTTCGGTCCGGACCTCCGCGCGTCCGGCTGTCGAAGGACCGCGTCGAGCTGCTGAACCTGCTCGGCGAGTACCAGCGCGCCTGGCAGCCTGAAACCAAGGCGCAGGCTCTCGATCGACTCGATGGCGCCATCGATCACCTCACGCATGCGATGCACTGGCTGTTGTCGCAGCCGCTGCAGAAATCGCTGCCACAGGCCATCGAGGTCGCGGGCCTGCTGCGCGTCGAGCTCGTGCTGCAGGACCTCAAGGCGCTGGCACTGCACCAGCACCTGCGGCCCATCGCGTTGGTCGCGATCGACCGCATCGAGCTGCTGTCGGATCAGGAGCTGCGCGACCTGTTCGCGGAGACCGACAAGAACGTGCAGCTCGCCGCGCTCGCGATCGCCAAACGGCACCGCGAGCCGCCGGTCCAGGCGATGCTGCCGCTGTTGCGCTCGCGCGACGCCGAAGTGCGGAACGCGGTGCTCGACGCCCTGCCGGCGGAGCTGCCCGAGGAATGCGTGACCGAGGTGCTCTCGATCGCCGGCGACTTCCAGACCGAAGTCGCGATCGCGGGTCTGCTCGCACTGGCGCACACGCCGATCACGCGTGAGATCGAAGTGTTCCTGGCCGACCAGAGCTCGCGCGACGACCTCGAGGTCGCCAAGGCGGCACTGACGGCCCTGGCCCGGGTCAGCGGCACCCTGCAGCCCGACACGATCGCCGGACTGTGGCACGTGATCGAACGCCGCACGTCGCGGCAGATGGTCGGCCGCGCGTTCCGCTGCCTCGAGCAGACCGGGTCGGTCGATTGCGCCGCAGTGCGCAAGACGCTGCCCGACCTCGACCACTTCTCGCGCTACTTCGCGGCCCGTCTGCTGCTGCGCGCCGGCGACCACGAAGGTGTCGAACAGCTGTTCGGCATCCTCGTGGCGGCACAGGAGACCTCGTCGAGCACGCCCGTGGACGCCGAAGTGCTGTTCGCGACGCGCGGCCTGCTGGCAACCCTGGCCGGCACCTCGGCGAGCGTCGACGAAGCCGAGTGGCGCGCCTTCTTCGCCAACAACCCGATCACCAGCTCAGCCCAGCTGCCGGCCGCGCAGATCAACCTGTAGCGGCGCCGGCGGGCTACGCATGCAACCGTAGTCTCGGCCCGGGACGCTCAAAGCACCCCATGCCAACGCCGCGCGTCTTTGCCGTCGTGCCGGCCCGGCACTGCGGCTCAAGACACAAGGTGCGGCTTCCGAAGTAGCGCTGGTGAAGAGTCCCAACCAGCGCACGACTGGCGAGTCGGGCACGTCGCTGATCGATCTCATGTTCGCAGCGGCGGCCATCATCACGATGCTGCTCGCGGTGTCGACCGCGGTGACATCGCAGTCTCGCACCCGCCGGCTCGCCGAGGAACGGAACCTCGCGATGGTCGCCTGCCGCAACGCGGTCGAGGAGCTGCGCAACCAGCCGTTCGACAGCATGCCGGCTCTCCATGGTACGGGTTTCGACATCGCCGGTGTCAACGGCGCGGCAGGTGGACTCCGGCCCTTGCCCGGCGATGCCGACGGCTTGCCCGGCCAGTTCAACGTCGCCGTCGACCAGAGTCTCGCGGGCGAGACGCTCTACCGCGTCACGATCACTGTCGATTGGACCGGCGTGAACGGTCGCCAACACTTCGAGCTCACTACTCTCGTCGCCGACCGGAAGGGATGAACATGGCAACACCTCGCAACTCGCAGCGTGGCTTCACCCTGGCCGAGCTGATGATCGTGATGGTCGTGGCGGTCCCGATCCTGGGCGCCATCACGGTGACCGGCACCCTCGTGCGCGACGAGGTCAGTGCCAGCGAGACCGCTGCGCTGACCGCCGAGAGCTGCCGCATCGCGGGCCAGCGTCTCGCGAACCTCGCGCGCCCGGGTCTGGTCTCCACCTGCATGGTCATGGCAACCCAGGAGGACGTCAACGCCGCCATCGCGGCCCAGGCGCTGAATCCGACCATCGTGGTGCCCGCCCTCGGCGAATGGATCTCGCCGCCGACCACGGGCTCGCGGCCATCGTTCCGCTTCCAGGGCGCCGACGGCAAGCTGTCGATGAACGCGGCGGCGCTGACGCCGGTGCGCAGGTTCGTGTTCTCGCTCGACGCGGGCGAGACCCAGAACGGCGTCGACGACGACGGCGACGGCCTGATCGACGAGGGCGGCCTGCAGCTCTTGATCGCCAACCTGCCCGTGCAGCTCGTGATCACGGGCGTCGAACGCTGCGAGTTCACGTTGCGCGGACGCGTGCTGACGATGCTGCTCGGCGTCGCGCGCCGCGACGCGAAGGGCCACCTCTACCGGGCCACGACGACGCAGAGCATCCTGATGCGGAATACCTGAGAGGGAGCTGACCAGTGATCGCCGGCCCTCGGCCGGCGAGACGAGGGTATATGGACAAGCACGACAATCTCACCTCTGCAGCCGGAGCGCGCTCTGCGCAACAGGCGAGCCAGGGTGGTTTCGCACTGCTGATCGCGCTGATCGCGACCGTCATTCCGCTGCTGCTGATCATGGGCGCCAGTTCGATCAGCATGACGTCGCGCATGACGCGCCTCGAGCGCGAGTCGAACGACGAACGCGCGCTCGCGGCCGCCGAGGCGGGCATCGACCTCGCGGTCTACATGGCGAGCACACCGGCGGGTCTCATCAGCAACAGCGTGGTGACACGCAACCTCGGCGGCGGTGTTTCGTTCAGGCTGACGCCGAAGTTCCTGCTGACCGACGGCCGCGACAACGACGACGAAGGCCAACCCTCCCCCGCGGTGGACGAACAACCCGACGAGAACATCTGGGAGATCCAGGTCGTCGGGACCTACCGCAACACCTCGCGCCGGATCGCCGCCTACCTCGGGCCACAGCCGCCGCTGCCTTACACCGTGACCGGCGCACTGATGATGACGGGCGTCCCAGACCCCGGGGAACTGCAGGTCTATGGCTTCTCGAGGATCCGCGGCTTCAACTACAATTTCACCACCGGCGCGGTCACGGGCAGCGGCGACGTAGCCGGCATCTCGGTGACCGAGCCGCACACGGTACCCGAGCTGTTGAGCTCGATCCCCCTGTTGGATCGGCCCAACATCATGGGCACGACTCCGTCACCGAGTCTCTCGACCACCGCGCAGTCGATCGACCTCGCCGAGATCCAACTGTCGATCCAGAACTCGGCCAACATCGTGTTGACGAACAGCACCTACAGCAACCTGCAGTTCGGCAGGTCCACGCCCGCGCCCGGGCAGTGGAACATCATCTACCGCGCGGGCAACGTGAGGTTCATGGGCAACACGCGCGGGGCGGGCATCATGTTCATCACGGGCGACCTGCGCGTCGAGGGCACCTTCCGCTTCGACGGCATCGTCTACCTGCTCGGCAATGCGCAACTCCACGGCACCTCTTGCAACTTCTACGGAACCGTGGTCACGGGCCCCGACACCTCTCACTTCGAGCTCGCCGGCACGTCCCACGTCAAGTACTCGAGCCAGGCGATCTCACTGGCCTCGGCCGTGCTGCCCACCAAATACCTGGTGTTCAACGGCTGGCAGGAACTCTCGCGACCGTGATCCCGACCACCAACTCGCGCAGCTTCGACTCTCGTAGCGGCAACGCCGCTGCCAACGGCCCTTCCCGATGAGCCCCACGAGTCATCGGCGCGATCTCCGCGCGCCGGCGCCGGTTCCGTAGCTGAGCGGCCCCGGTGCAGGCTTCGCCTCGGCTCTAGGTCCCGACGGCGGCCTGTCGAAACAGACACGTCTATCTCCGGGGAATGAAGGGATGAATCTGTCCAGATACCTGCGACTCGTCGCGTGCTTGCTACTCGCCACCCTCAGCGGCTGCATCGAGAACAAGAGCCTCCACGACATCGCGAACCAACCGTCCCCGACACTCGGGACCGTCACAGCGAACCCGGCGACCGGAGTCCTCGCGAACGGCGTCGCGGTCTCGACGATCACGGTGACCGTCGTCGACGGCAACGGCGCGCCGCTCACGAACCGCATCGTGCAGCTGACGGCGTCCGGCACGAACAACACGATCGTGCAGCCGGCCGTCACGAATGCCAGCGGCGTGGCGACGGGCACCATCTCCTCGACCCGCGCCGAGACCAAGACGGTCACGGCCACCATCGACCCCGGCGTCAATGCCGTCGTACTCGCCCAGCAACCGACGGTCGTCTTCGTCGCTGATCCCCAAAACATCAGCGCCGTGCTGTCGAGCGCGACCGCGGCGCCGGCGACCGGCGTCGTCGCCAACGGCACGACGATCTCGACGATCACGGTCACGGTACGCGACATCAACGGCAACGGCATCGCCGCGCAGGTCGTGCAGCTGGCCGCGACCGGCAGCAACAACACGTTGGTCCAACCGGCCGTCACCAACGCGCTCGGCGTCGCGACCGGCACGATCGCGAGCACGACTGCCGAGATCAAGACGATCACGGCCACGATCAACCCGGGTGTCAACCAGGTCAACGTCGCGCAGCAGCCGACGGTCGAGTTCGTCGGCGACCCGAGCACCGTCAGTCCCACCATTTCGGTCGTGACCGCGTCGCCGGCGACCGGCGTCGTCGCCAACGGCTCGGCCACCTCGACGGTCACGGTGATCCTGCGCGACGTCAACGGCAACCCGGTCGTCGGCGCAGCCGTGCAACTGTCGAGCACGGGATCGAACAACACGATCGTGCAACCCGGCGTCACGAACGCGACCGGTGTCACGACGGGCACCATCGCGAGCACGACCGCCGAGACCAAGACGATCACGGCGACGGTCAACCCCGGTGCCAGCCAGGTCGTCCTCGCGCAGCAGCCGACCGTGCAGTTCGTCGCCGATCCGAGCACGATCAGCGCTGTCCTGTCGACGGCAACCGCGGCGCCGACGCTCGGCGTGCTCGCCAATGGCCTGACCACCTCGACGATCACGGTCACGGTGCGCGACGTCAACGGCAACCCCGTCGCGGGTCAGGTCGTGGACCTTGCCGCGACCGGCAGCAACAACATCCTGGTCCAACCCGGCCTCACGGACGCCAGCGGTGTCGCGATCGGCACGATCGCCAGCACGATGGCCGAGATCAAGACCATCACGGCCACGGTCAACCCCGGTGCCAGCGAGGTCGTCGTCGCGCAGCAGCCGACGGTCGAATTCGTCGCCGACCCGAACAGCATCAGCTCGGTCCTGACGACGGCCAGCGCCTCGCCGG
>DASRJH010000021.1:0-7630 GCA_035649575.1 Planctomycetota bacterium | reverse complement strand
CTGCGCGGGATCCGCTTCGACGCCGAGCAGCAGCGTGCCCGACAGGCGGTCCGAAGACGCGGCACTGCCACGCGCCGGCACGACGACCGCCGGCAAGCCGTCGTGCAGGTCTGGCAGATCGCTCTGCAGGCCGCGCGCCCGGAAGCGCACGCGCGACAGGTCCGTGATCGCGAGCACGAGCTCGCCCGGCTCGACCCACCCGCCGGTCGCGACGGGCAGCTTGTCCACGATGCCCGTGGCCCCGGCGCGGACCTCGATGACCGAGATCTTGCGCCAGGCGGGCTCCTTGGTGCCGCCCTGGTCTGCTGCTCGTAGCAGCGCATCGACCGGCAGACCCACCACCGTGGCGGCCGCGGCGAGCGCAAGGTCGAACCGCTGATGGCCCGCGCGGATCTCGGCGCGCAAGCGCGTCAACTCCGATCCCGTCGACGCGTGTTGCTCGGCTGCTTCGGTGGTCTGGGCGCGCAGCACAGCGAGCTGCGTCCTCGCGTTGGCGAGCTCCTGGGCCTGCCCACCCACCTCGCGCGCCGTGGCCTCGAGCGTCTTCACGTGTTCGGTCAGCACCGCCGATGCCTCGCGCAAGCTCTGTTCGTGGGTTTCGTGCGCGACCAGCAGCGGCTCGAGCGCCGCGATGCGCGCTTCTGCGACTTCGATCGCGGTCACGATCTCGCCGAGCTCTCGCCGCGTGCGCTGCCACTCCGGAGCCTCCAGCCGATACAGCGGCGCGCCTGCCTCGACGCGCTGCAGCGGTTGCACGAGGACCTCGACACGCCCGGCGAGCGGCGTGCGGTGTTCGTGCCGGCCGGCCGGCAGCAACTCGAAGTAACCGGCCACGCGCAGCGTCTGGCTCACGCGCCGGCGCTCGACCTTCACGAATTCGATGCCGAGGTTGCGCCGAACCGGCGCGGGAACGGCAATGCGGTTCGTGATCGCGGGTTCCGGGTCTTGTTGCGGCTCCTTCAGTGGTTCCTTGCGGCACGCAGCCAGCAAGCCGAGGCAGCAGAAGATGGTTCGGGTCAGTCTCATCGTGCGGCCTCCGCGGCGTCGCCAACCGCGAGGGTTGGCCAGAACAGGGCGTTGATCTCGATGGTTGCTTCGGTCTCGGCCAGGACCGCTTCGAGCGCCATGGCCTTGGCTTCGTAGGCGCGCATCACGGCGTCCAGGATCAGCAAGGTGTCGAGCTGGCCGAGTTCGGCGAGACGACGGCCTTCGACTACCTGTTGCTCGGCCAGCGGCACGAGCTCGACGTCGACGAGCCGGCGCCGGCTCTGCGCCGCCTCGAAACGACGCTCGGCGCGCGCGAGGTCCTGCGTCGCACGTTCGAAACTGGCGCGCAGCGTCTCGGCCGCGACTTCGCGCGCGGCGCGCGTCGCCGCGATCTCGCGCGCGTTGCCGTTCCAGAGCGGCAGCGGCAGGCTGAATCCCAACGCGGCGCGCGGTTGTCCGTCCTCTTCCTGCCACCCGGGAAACAGCGTCAGCTCGGGCCACTGCTTGCGGATCGCCAGGGCGAACGCGTGCTCGCTGACATCGTGCTCGCGCCGTGCGATGGCGACGCGGGGTCCATCGGCGAGGAGGACGCGGCGCTGCCCAGGATCCGCGATGCGCTGGCCCACGCCGGTCGCCGGCAGCAAGGGCACGGCGCGGTCCGGCGGCAGTCCGAGCAACTGCTTCAGGTCGACCTCGGCGGCGCCCAGCGACGCCTTCGCGTGCAGCAGTTGCGACTGGCGCGTCAGCCGTTCCAACGTGAAGGCGCGCGCTTCGACCCGCGTGATGAGCTGGCCGGCCGAGAGACGGGCTGCGATCGCTTCGACGGCCGTGAGCTGTGCGACGAGCTCTTCGAGCAGCTCGACTGCGATCCTGCCGGCGCTCCATTGCGCCCACGACTTGTCGAGCTCGTTCAGGACGCGCGCTTCGGCGACGCGGGCCTGCACGAGCGCCTCGGCGTGGCGGCTCTCGGCGAGCTCCTTCTCGAGACCGGGGCGTCCCGTGATCGGCAGAGTGAGTCCGATCGAGGCAGACACCACCCACGGGTGGCCGACGCTCTCGAGGATCTTCGCGAAGTCGCCGTGCAGCTCCGGATCGGCCCAGCGGCCGGCATTCTCGGCCGACGCCCGCGCCACGCCTGCGCGCAGCCGGATCGTGCGCAGCTCGGCGTTGAACAACAGCGCCACGTAGCGGCCTTCGCCGATGGTCAAGCCGTCGCCGAGGTCGAACGCGGGCAGGGTCGGGTCATGGCTGCGCAGGCGATCGGCGAACTGCCGCACCGATGCGCCATCGAGGGCGCGGGCTGCGAACTCGCGCGCATGGGCCTCGAGATCGACGGGCTCGGCCGAATAGGAATGGCACGCGCTGGCGACGACGGTCGCGAGCAGTGCCAGGGAATGAGGTCGTGGCATCAGGAGTCGACGGGAACGGTTCGCAAGCCAGGAAGCGCCGCCAGAAGCGCAGGCGCACGGCGAGCGCAAGCGAGCGCTCGTGCGAACGGTCGACTACAGCAGCAGCAGCGTGGTGGCGCGCAACAGCGTGCGCTGGTCGGTGCGTGGAGGCCCCGTTGCAGGCGGGTGCGGCACGGTCGTTCCCGAGGTGCGCGCCGTCGCGCGCTCCTGGATCCAGCCGAAGACGGGCGGTGGCTCGTCGTGGTGGTCCTGACCAGCGGGTGGCGGCGCCAGCTCGATCGCGAAGTCCACGTGCTCGCAACCGCGACCCGGTGCTGCCAGCTCGGCGCTGCCATCGTCCGCGCAACACGCGCCCCCGTGGTGCTGCTCTTGCGCGCAGCAGGCCCCGGCGGCGTGTACGAACTCGACCCGGCCGATCCCATCCGCATGGATGCAGATCACCAGCAACCGCGGCAGCCCGAGCCCGAGCACCAACAGCGCCACGAGGGCGAGCGTGCGCAGCGCGGTGTCACGGCCATGGCAGGGCATGAAGGGACCTATCGGTTGGCGGGAGGCCAATGATGAGTGCCGATGACGGGGGACAACGATCACAGCGTGTGTGCCGCGCGGTGAGAAGTCAAGGTCGCACGGCGCGGCGTGATATGGCGACCCCATACGTGCGAGCCCGAACAGGCAATGCGCCCGTCATTTCGAGGCCGGCAACCACGTGATGTCGCAGGCCCATTCCTTCGCGAGCTCACGCGGCGCCGTGTTGGCTGCCGTGAACAGGACCAACCTATTGCGTTCTCTCCCGAGCCGGGCAATGGCGGCGCTGCCATCGCGCGACACGCACAGATCCTCGTACTGCAGCACGCTGCGTTCGATCGAAGCGAGCGGCTCTGGATTGCCTCTGGCGCGCAACACCGACCTCCCGCCCTCGGCGATGACCTCGAACTGCGGCGGGCTCTTCGGCGGAGCACCCGGAACGGGAGGCGCTTCGTGCCACAATCCGAGGTCGCTGTAGGCCGTCTCGTCGGTCACTTCACCGGTCGCGAGGTCGCGCGTGACGAACACGAAGCTGCCGCGCAGACCCTGCACGTCGCCGCGCGTCTCGGAGCAGACGACGTGGCCGTCGTCGCGCCAACCGACCTCGAGCACGGGCGTGCTGCTCGAACCGGCGGCGACCTGGATCGGCAGATCGGCGACGGTGCGCAGTACTTCGCCGGTACTCGTGTCGACGACGCAGAGCCGGCCTCGACCCTGGTCGACGCACCCGATCGCGAGGCGCTGGCCTGCAGGTGACAGCGACACGCGCAAGCCCGTGACGCCGGGCTCCGCCGTCGTGAGCCGGCGACCCTGGGCGCGAGCGAGACTCACGACCCAGACTTCGTTGTCCTCGGTAAATGCGATCGCGAGATTGCCCTGCACGAGCGGCACGCGCTGGAAGCGTTGCTCGGCGAGGCGGCGGCGTTCGCCGGGCTCGCGCCATGGCGCTGCATAGAAGAAGTTGTCGTGCGCGGGCTCGCGGCGATCGCCTAGGTGCAGCACGTCGTCGCCGTGCACCGCGACGAACTCGTGCGGAGCGCCGGCGGCGAGCTCGCGTGTCGTGCCGGCCGTCAGATCGACGACGAGCAGAGCGTAGGGCGAGCCGAAGCTCGCGACGAGCAGGTGGTCGCGGTCGAGACGCTGCAACACGCGCGCGTTGTCGCGGCTGCGGAAGAACTCGCGCGGTGCAGCTGCGCCGTCGACGTTGGCGACGAAGTGCACGTTCTCGCGGTCCTTGCCTTCGCCGCGCCCGACCGTGAAGCAGACGATCGGGCCATCGGCGATCGCCGGCGTCTCGGTCTGTGCCGCGGCACAGCACATCGACCCGGCAAACACGAGAGTGCGATGGAATCGTGCACGCATGCGCGTCGGTTCACCTCCGCCACCGGCAGTCTCGCAGCCGCGGGACCATGCCGCAACAGGCCGGCTGGTTCGCCTGGTTCGCGACGCGCCACGCGTCGATTGCCGCGGGCCCCGCGCGCGGCCACACTGCCCGCATGATCTCGAGGAGAATCGCCGCAGCCCTCTCTCTGTGCCTGCCGCTGTCGGCGCAGACCCTGATCTGGCCCGGCGAGGACATCGCGACGATCGACGCGCGCCACCTGCGCGCCTACGTGCCGGCTGCGTCGGCCGACCGCTTGCGCGCCGTCGTCGCGCGCGCCGACCAGATCTACGCCCACATGATCGCCGACGCGGGTTTCGTCCCGAGCGACAAGCTGCGCGTGCTGCTCGCGGACTGGGTCGACGACCACAACGGCTATTCGTTCGTGACGCCGTTCCCGCTCGTGCAGGTCGAGCTCGCGCCGGCACAACCGGACTCGACGATCTTCGCGGGCGGCCTCGACGTCGAGCGCACTCTCGTGCACGAGTTCGCGCACCAGATCAGCAACGATCGCAACAGCGGCTTCCGCGGCGTGCTCGAGAACATCTTCGGCCGGCTGCTGCCGAACGACCTCGTCAGCTTCCTGCTGTTCTACCTCTCGACGCCGGCCCACCAGACCATGCCGCGCTTCTGGCAGGAGGGCGTCGCGGTCTGGGCCGAGACGGCCTACGCCGATGCGCAGAGCGCGTGGGCCGGCCGCGGCCGCGATCCGCTGACGCACATGGTCTGGCGTCTCGACGCAGCCGCCGGCGGCATCCCGCACGAACGCGACTGGCGCGTGACCTGGCACGAGTGGCCGTTCGGTGGACGCGCCTACAGCTACGGAACGGCCTACCTTCGTTACCTCGAAGCGAGCCTCGGCAACCGCGCCTCGGTGTGGCGGTTCGTGCAGGAGCAGGCGCGCCAGTGGGCGTTCCTGTTCGACAGCGGCCCACGCCGCCTCGTCGGCGTCCGGCACGGAACGCTGCTCGCGCGCGCGCGAACAGCGCTGCAGGACGAGCAGGCAAGAGCACTCGAGACCCTGCGCGGCGCGCCCGTGACGAGTCTGCGCCGCGACACACCGGCCGACATGTTGGTCGGCGCTCCGGCCTGGCGCGGCAACGACACGCTGTTGTTCGCGGGCAATCCCGCGCACGACCGCGCGCGCCTGCACACGCTGCGGCTCGGCGCGACGAAGGAGTGGCTCCGGAGCTCGGGCACGACGATGCTGGCCATGGGTGCCGTGCGCGCGCTGCCCGACGGCGGCGAGCACACGGGCATCGTCTACCACGAGTTCAACTGGCGCAGCATCAGCTACATCGTCGTCGACGGCGCCTGCTTCGGCTGGCGCCTGCTGCAGCCCGACGCGGGTCCGCTCAGCTCTGGCGAACGCACGGTTGTCGCCGTGCAATTGCGCGACGGCGGCGGCCAGGATCTCGTCGTGCACAAGCTGCGAGGGGGCTCACTCGACGCGGGCGTCACCGTGCCGACCTCGGGCATGCCGTGGACGCCGGCGCTGCGGCCCGGCGCTGCTCGCGAACACGAGCTCGTCTGGGTCGAGACGGATGCCGCGGGCTCGCGGCTCGTGCTCGGTTCGCTGCGCGACGCGAACGCACGTTCCGTGTTGTGGACCGTGCGCGGTCGCATCCTGCATCCAGTCTGGTCCGCCGACGGCGAGGCACTCTACTGCTGCGCCGACCACACGGGTGTTCCGAACGCGTATCGCGTCACGCCGGGCGGCGTGGCCGCGGTGACGCCGATCACGAACACGATCGGCGGCGTGGTCGCCTGCGTGCCTTCGCCCGACGGCAGCACGCTGGCGCTCGTCGACCACGACGAGCGCGGCCCGTTCCTCGCGCGCATGCCGAACGACCCCGCGTCGTATGCGAAGACGGTGCCGGAGCTCACGCTGGCCTGGCCGGCGCCTGTGGCGCCCGACGCCACACCGGGCCCGGCGGTGCGGCGCGCGACCCCCATTCCAGCGCTGCCCGCAGGCGCTGCCGAAGCGCTCACGGTGGGACCCTACAGCGGGCTGCGCGAGATGCGCCCGCTGTTCTGGGCGCCTTCGACGTTCGCGGTGCCCGAAGGCGGCTACGGCGCCTACGGCATGATGGCCGACCCGTTGTTCACGCAGGTGATCCAGGGTGGTGGCGGCGTCGGGTTCGCCGAGCAGGAGCCGGTCGGCTTCCTGAGCTGGGACTACCTCGCGCACGAGATCGAGTTCGGCATCAACGGCGGTCGCAGCGAACGCACGTTCGCGGAGACCGTGGCGCGCGGCGGCGAGTTGTTCGACTACACGGAGACGGTGGCACACGGCGAAGTGCGCATCGGCCGCGGCCTGTTCGCGCTCGAACGCACGTTCCTGCTCTACGGCTCGTTCGGGATCGAGGACCACGACGAGGTCGACGAATCGGCGCGCGACTACGCGGGTGGCACGTATGTGAAGCCGCCGTTCCGCGACACCGAGACCTACGCCGAGATCACGGTCGGCTACGACGATTCGACGTTCTACCCGACGAGCTACACGCGTGAGGACGGTCTGACCGCGGTCGCCGTCTATCGTCATTCGGGTTTCGGCGGCGAGCTCGACCGCAACATGGCATTCGGCGACGCGGGCTACACGTGGAGCATCTTCCCGCAGGCGGGCCACCAGGTGATCGTGCGCGGCCAGGCCGGCTGGTCCGACGGCGACGACACGCTGCAGGGCAACTTCAGCATCGGCGGCGGCCTGTCGACGGGTCTGCCGCGTGGTTACCTCGACGAAGCCGTGGCGACGGGGCGGTATCTGCTGGCCGGCAGCTTCGCGTATCGCTTCGCGCCGTTCCGGCCGTTCGCGGCCGCGAGCACGACGCCGTTCCGCGCGCGCCAGCTCGTCGTCGAGTTGTTCGGCGACACGGCCAAGGCGAGCAACGACCACCTCGGCGGCGATGGCGAGTGGTTCACGAGCGTCGGCACCGAGGTCCTGGCCAACACCGAGTTCTTCGACGCGGGCTTCACGCCGGGCGTCGGCGTCGCGTTCCAGCTCGACGGCGAGCGCGACGTGCGCGCCTACTTCACGCTCGGTTTCAGCTTCTAGCGAAGAGCTTGTTCACCGCGCGGTGCAGCGCCTCCAGGGCAGCGCCGCGATTCCAGTCGCCGCGGGTGCGGTCGCCGGTCCAGTTGCTGATCGCGCGCACGTGCAGCATGGGCAGTTCGAGTTGACGGCACACGTAGGCGGCGGCAGCTCCCTCCATCGTCTCGACGTCCGCGCCGCTGCGGCGGGCCATGCGTTCGGACGTGGCCTCGGTGCCGCTGCACGTGCTGACCGTGACGCCGCGCACGATCGGCACCGATAGCAGCGCCGCAACCT
>DASRJH010000020.1:0-22881 GCA_035649575.1 Planctomycetota bacterium | reverse complement strand
CCGGGACGCCGTTCTCGCTGCAGCGCCGCGACGCCCGCAGCGGCGGCGGTGACCACGACCAACAACAAACCGTCGGGTCGCGTCAGCGCCGCGGCCGCGGCTGCAGCGGACCAGGTGGCGAGCCAGCGCGCGTCGCGGCCGGGCTTCGCGCGGAAGGCGAGCAGGACCCACGCGACGAACGTCAGGTTGAACAGCGCCGTCTCGAGGCCGCTCGTCATCCACGACAGGAACGTGCGATTGGCGACGATGACCGAGAGTGTGAGCAGCGGCACGACGGCTGGCAGCGACATGCGGTCGCGCAGGCGGAACGCGGCCCTGGCCGTGATCGCGAACAACAGCACGCCGCACGCGATGGAGAGCGTGTTCGCGGCATCGGGTGGTTCGACGCCGAACCACGACCAGGTGGCCCAGAGCATCAGCGCCCAGAGGAATCCCGTGTAGCCCTCGACCGGCCGGAACGGAGGTGCGTTCCAGACCAGTCCGTGTCCGTCGTGCGCGTTCGAGACGTGGCGAAACGTGATGTAGGCGTCGTCGCAGTGGAAGGCGAGCTGCAGCGCGCCGAAGACAGTGGCGCCGAGCAGGCAGGCGAGCACGACAGCGCATGAACGCCGGCATGTCTTCGACTGCGCTGGGA
Source organism: Planctomycetota bacterium (assembly GCA_035649575.1). Taxonomy (GTDB): domain Bacteria; phylum Planctomycetota; class UBA1135; order UBA1135; family UBA2386; genus DASVAL01. The sequence continues at coordinate 22,247 of DASRJH010000020.1, read as the reverse complement.
TGGCCGCGGCGCTTTGCATGGTCTGGGGCTCATTGCCGCCGATGCACTTCGCGGCCGCCGACCATCGTCAGCCGGGCCTGCGCGGTGTCAAGATCGCGGGTTCACTGGCGTCGATGCACGATGCGGCCGCCGACCATCGTGAGCCGCACCTTCACCTTGTCGAGCGACGTCGCGAACAGGTCGCAGTCGAGCAACACGAGGTCGGCGAGGCAACCCGCACGCAGCACACCGAGCTGCTGTTCGTCGTGGCTCGCGAACGCGCCGCCGCGCGTGTAGGCCGTCAGCGCCTGTTCGAGCGTGATCTTCTGCGCCGGCACGAATCCGTCCGGTTGCTTGCCGTCGATCGTGGCCCGCGTCACGGCGGCGTGCAGGCCGAGCCACGGGGACAGTGGCGCCACGGGCCAATCGCTGCCGAATGCGAGCGTCGCACCGGCCTCGAGCAGGCTCTTGAACGCGTAGGTCGTCTTGCAGCGTTCGCTGCCGATGCGGCTCTCGGCCCAGCGGCCGTCGTCGGCGCAGTGGTAGGGCTGCATCGACGCGACGACGTGCAGCTTCGCGAACCGCTCGATGTCGTCCCGCCGCAGGTGTTGCGCATGTTCGATGCGCGGCCGTTGTGCGGCCAGGCCCGGTGCGGCCGCGAACAGGTCGAGCACGGCGTTGTTGGCGCGGTCGCCGATCGCGTGGATCGCCGGCTGCAGGCCCACGTGCTCGCACTGTGCCAGCGCTTCGGCGAGGTCGCCGTTCGTCAGCTGCGGCATCGCGAGCCCGCTGCTCGCCGGCGCATCGCTGTAGGGCGCGTCGAACCAAGCCGTCGAGCTGCCGAGCGAACCGTCCGCGAAGCCCTTGCCGCCGTTCACCTTGAGCCACGCGTCGCCGAAACCACGCCGCACGTGCGCCGCCACCCAGCGGTCGATCTCGCCGAGCGGCGTGTAGACCGTGATGCGACACGTGAGCTGCCCGGCCGCGCGCAGGTCCTGGTAGGTAAGCAGCGGCGCCCACTCGTCGAGCATGTCGTGCACCGAAGTGATGCCGAGGCTCACGGCATGCTGCATCGCGGCGAGCGCGCGCTGCTGCCGCTGTTCCTGGTTCCACGCGGGAATGCGCGCCGAGATCAGCGCCATCGCCTCGTCCTTGAAGACGCCCGCGGGCTCGCCGTTCTCGTCGCGCACGATCGTGCCGCCGGGCACGTCGGGCGTCCGCGCCGTGACGCCGGCGATCCCTATCGCGAGCGAGTTGGCGACCGCCATGTGGCCGTCGAGCCGCGTCACGAACACCGGATGGTCGGGTACGTAGCGGTCGAGCGTCGCGCGCGTCGGCAGAGCACCTCCGGGCCAGTTCTCGTGGTCCCACGAGCCCGACTGGAGCCAGCTGCCCTTCTTGACCTTCTTGCTGGCCTCGCCGAGCCGCTGCGCGAACTCCTCTTCGCTGCGCGCCGAACGCAGGTCCGGTGCGAGCAACTCGTCGCCGCCCCAGAGGAAGTGCACGTGCGCGTCGGTCAAACCCGGCAGCAGCGTGTTGCCGCCGCAGTCGATCTCTTCGGCGCCCGGGCCGGCAAGCGCCCGCGCCGCGGCTTCGTCGCCGACGAACCGGATGCGTTCGCCCTGCACGAGCACGGCTGCCGCGTTCGGGGCTTTGGGGTCGCCGGTCCACACCTTGGCATTCTGGAACAGGAACTCCTGGGCGCTCAGCGTCGCGAGCGGGACGGCGAGCGCGGCCCATCGCGCGAGCAGGGGGCGGATCATGCGGGAACGGTAACGCTTGTTGGCGCGGCAGCGACTCTTCTGCGGCGTCGCGCCACGATGACGCGGGATAGGTCGGATCTCGAGCGCGCGCGCCTTGGCGGCGTGCGGTTGGGTGCGGCCATGCGGTGGGGGGACGCGACTCTCAGTTGCCGCGCAACTTCAACTTCGCGAGCTGTGCTTTGAGCGGGTTCGCCGGCTCCACGTCCTGCTTCTTCCCCTCGTCGCGCCGCTCCGGTGGCCGTCGATCGCCACCGCGCTCGCGCTGGCTGGGCCGGCCCGGCGCCGCCGCATCGCGCGACCCGCCACCACCCTGACCCTCGACCTGCCCCTCGACACGCTCGTGCAGCTTCATCGTCAACGCGATGCGCTGTCGCGCCGTGTCGACGCTGAGCACCTTGACCACGACGACCTGCCCGGCCTTCACGACCTCCCTCGGGTCCTCGACGTAATTGTCGCTGAGCTGGCTGATGTGCACGAGGCCGTCCTGGTGCACGCCGATGTCCACGAAAGCTCCGAACGCCGCGACGTTCGAAACCACGCCTTCGAGCTGCATGCCCGGGCGCAGGTCCGCGATCGACTGCACGGCCTCCTGGAACGCCGCCGTCCTGAACTCGGGCCGCGGGTCGCGGCCGGGCTTCTCGAGCTCGGCGATGATGTCGGTCACCGTCGGCACGCCGAACTTCTCGTCCGTGTAGTCCTGCGGCTTCAGGCTGCGCAGGAAGGTCTGGTCGCCGAGGACGCTGCGCATCTCCTTGCCGGTGCGCTGCAGGATGCGTTCGACGACCGGGTAGGCCTCCGGGTGCACGGTGCTCGCGTCGAGCGGGTTGTCGCCGCCCTGGATGCGCAGGAAGCCCGCGGCCTGTTCGAACGCCTTCGGGCCGAGCCGCGACACCTCGAGCAGTTGCCTGCGGGTCGCGAACGGACCGTTGCTGTCGCGGTGCGCGACGATGTTCTTCGCGAGCGTCGTCGACAGCCCGGCGACGCGACTCAGCAACGCCTCGCTCGCCGTGTTGAGGTCGACGCCGACGTGGTTCACGCAGTCCTCGACGACGCTGTCGAGCGACCTCGCGAGCTTCTGCTGGTCGAGATCGTGCTGGTACTGGCCGACGCCGATCGCCTTCGGATCGATCTTCACGAGCTCGGCGAGCGGATCCTGCAGGCGCCGCGCGATCGACACCGCGCCGCGCAGCGACACGTCGAGCTCGGGGAACTCGCGCGCCGCGAGCTCGCTGGCCGAGTAGACCGACGCGCCCGCCTCGCTGACGACGAGCTTCTGCAGCCCCAGACCCTGGAGACCCAGTTCGGGCATCTTCCGGATCAGCTCGGTCGCGAGCCTGTCGGTCTCGCGCGACGCCGTGCCGTTGCCGATCGAGATCAGCGACACGCTGTGCTGTTTGCAGAGAGCGGCGAGTGTCGCGAGCGAACCGTTCCAGTCCTCGCGCGGCGCGTGCGGATATACCGTCGTCGTGGCGAGCAGCTTGCCCGTGCGGTCGACGACGGCGACCTTGCAGCCCGTGCGCAGGCCCGGGTCGAGGCCGAGGATCACCTTGGGTCCGGCCGGAGCGGCGAGCAGCAGGTCGCGCAGGTTGCCCGCGAACACCGTTACCGCCTCGGCCTCCGCCTTCTCGCGCAGCGCGGCGAACAGTTCGCTCTCGAGGTGCAGCGCGATCTTGGCCTTGAACGCGAGCGCGGCCGTGTCGGCGAGCCACTGGTCGGCCGCGCGGCTCTGGCGCCGGATGCCGAAGCGCTCCATCACGAAACCCTGGCCGCGCTGCGCCGGGTCGTCGCCGAGTGCTGCGAGCTCGGCGCCGTCGGCCGCGGCGAGCCCGAGGCCGACGTCGAGGAAGCCCTCCTTCCTCGCGCGGAAGATGGCCAGTGCGCGGTGGCTCGGCATCCGGGCGAACGGCTCGTCGTGCGCGAAGTAGTCGCGGTAGCGCTGCGCCTCGGCACAGGCCTGCTTGCCCTTCGCCACCTTGGCGACGACGAAAGCCTCCGCGTGGAGCCACTTTCGCAGGTTGCCGAGCAGCGCGGCGTCCTCGGCGAACTGCTCGATCAGGATGTAGCGGGCGCCTTCGAGTGCGGCGTCGGCATCGCCAACACCCTTGTCCGCGGCGACGAACCCCGCGGCCAGCCGACGCGGATCCTGCGTCGGATCCGCGAGCAGCGTCTGCGCCAACGGCTCGAGGCCGGCCTCGCGCGCGATCATCGCCTTCGTGCGGCGCTTCGGGCGGTAGGGCAGGTAGAGGTCTTCGAGGGCCGCCTTCGTGTCCGCGAGCGCGATCGCGTGCTGCAGCGCGGGCGTCATCTTGCCTTGTTCGGTGATGCTCGCCGTGATCTGCGCGCGCCGTTCCTCCAGCCCGCGCAGGTAGCCGAGCCGTGCTTCGAGCGTGCGCAGGTGCGTGTCGTCGAGACCGCCCGTGGCCTCCTTGCGGTAGCGCGCGATGAACGGCACGGTCGAACCGCCGCCGAGCAGCTGGACGGCGGCGGAAACCTGCTCGGGACGGACCCCGAGCTCGGCGGCGATGCGGACTTCGATGGTGGCGATCACGACCCTCCGTGGTGGTGCGTGGTGCTGTCGGTGCAGGGACACACTACCGGTCCGGCGCGCCGCTTCCAGTTCGCGCCCTTACCGCCGCCTTGGCTCACGCCGAACCAGGCGCATTCCCAATCCGCCGCCGGGCCACCGATGTTCTTGCCCGTCGGCTCGGCGTTCGAGCTGACGAGCTGGTCTCGCAGACTGGCTGCTGCGCGACAGCTTACTCGTGCCGCAGCGCCTGCACGGGATCCATCATCGCCGCGCGACGCGCGGGATAGATGCCGAACACGATGCCCGTGAGACACGAGATCGCGAGCGATACCGAGACGGCGCCGAGCGTGACGACGGGCTTCCACTCGGTGACCTGCTCGATGACCTTGCTGCCGACGATCCCGAGCAGCACGCCGAGCATGCCGCCGACGAGCGCGAGCATCACGGTCTCGACGAGGAACTGCAGCGTGATGTCGAGCTGCGAGGCGCCGATCGCGCGCCGGATGCCGATCTCGCGCGTCCGTTCGGTCACGCTGGCCAGCATGATGTTGAGGATGCCGATGCCGCCGACGAGCAGCGCGATGCCCGCGATCACGGGCAGCACGATGTCGAAGGTGCGCTGCGTGCGCGCGCGCGACTGCAGCAGTTCGATCGGCACCGTGACCTCGTAGTCCCTGCGCTCGTGGAACTTGGCGAGGATCGACTGGATACCGCGCGCGGCCATCGTCACGTTGGCCTCGTCGTCGACCGTGCAGACGATCTGGTGCAGCTCGACGCGGGACCACTCCGAGGTGCCCGATTCGGTCGTGCCTTTCGTGAGCCCGAGCCGGTCGACGACCGTCTCGAACGGCACGTAGACCTCGAGCGCCCGGTCGTCGAGCCCGAGGATCGCGCGGTCCGGGTTCTTGCTCGTGAAGTCGGGCAGCACGCCGATGACGCGGTAGTACTCGCGGCCGATCTTGAGATCGAGCTTGAGCGGGTCGCCGACGTAGCGGGCTTCCTTGAGCACGCGCGTGCGCACGACGCAGACGCGATTGCGGTCCAGTTCGTCCGCGTCGTTGAGCAGGCGGCCCATGATCGGCTTCATGCCGAGCTGTTCGAAGTAGCGCTCGGTGACGCCGTGGATCTTGGCTTCGACGCGGCGGCTCTTGAACCAGATCCAGTCCTTGACGTCGTGCACGGGCAGCGCCGCGGTGATCGACGGCACGGTCTCGCGGATCTGACGCAGGTCGTGGAACGTGAGGCCGTACCTGAGCAGGTAGTTCTCCTTCTTCTTGGAGTCCTGCTCGGCCGGCGGCTTCTTCGCGTTGACGATGATGTTGCTCGTGCCGAGCTCGCGGATCTGCTCGAGGATCTCGCGGCGCGCGCCCTCGCCCGCGGACACCATCGAAACGACCGACGCGATGCCGAAGATGATGCCGAGCGCGGTCAGCAGCGAACGCAGCTTGTGGCGCATGAGGTTGCGCAGCGCCTCGGTGATCAGTTCTGCGAACATGCCGCCTCCGCGGTGGGACTCAGGGGGGTGTGGTCGTCGCTCTCGATGAGGCCGTCCTTGAGCGTGATGCGCCGCCGCGCCTTCGCGGCAATGCCCGGGTCGTGCGTGATCATGACGATCGTGCGGTGGCCCGCGTGCAGTTCCGCGAACAGCCGCATGATCTCCGCCGATGTCTTCGAATCGAGGTTGCCGGTCGGTTCGTCGGCGAGCATCAGCGACGGTTCGATCACGAGCGCCCTCGCGATCGCGGTGCGCTGGCACTCGCCGCCCGACAGCTCGTTCGGCAGGTGCGTGGAGCGGTGGCCGAGTCCGACGCGCTCGAGGATCGCGTGCGACTGCTGGCGGCGTTTGCGGCGCGGCATGCGTGCGTAGAACAGCGGCAGCTCGACGTTCTCGGCCACGGTCAGGTGGGGCACGAGCTGGAACGACTGGAAGACGAACCCGATGCGCGTCTTGCGCACGTGCGAGAGCCGGCGGTCGTCGAAGGTGCTGACGTCTTCGTCGACGAGCCGGTAGGAGCCGACCGTAGGCCGGTCGAGGCAGCCGAGGATGTTCAGAAGCGTCGACTTGCCCGAACCCGAGGAGCCGACCACCGCGACGAACTCGCCCTCGTCGACGCGGAAGTCGATGCCGCGCAGCACGCGCACGGGGTTCTTCTCGGTTCCGTAGGTCTTCTCGATGGCGCGCAGCTCGAGTACGGCTTTCTGGGGCAGGTCGCTCATGAACCCTTCGCTGCGCCTGGCGCCGGCCCCGGCGGCCCCTGCTTCGGGCCCGACGGTGGCGGGGGTTGGTCGGGCTTGGGCTCCTTCTTCGGGGCCTCGCCCGACTCCGGCAGCATCGGGTTGTAGAGCAGGACCCTATCACCCTCGGCGAGGCCTTCGAGGATCTCGAGATACGTGTCGTTGTTCGTGCCGATCACGACCTTGCGCTTCTCCGGGGTCTTGCCCGGAACCTGCACGTGGCAGTAGTGCACGCCGTCCTCGGCGAACACGGTCTGCAGCGGCACGAACAGGATCTGGGGGCGCGTCTCGATGTGGATCTCGGCCTTGGCGCTGATGCCGGGTCGCATGCGCTGGCTTCCCTTCTTGGTGCCTTCCGTCGGAGTGCCCTCCTTCGAAGTGTCTGCCTTGGCGGTGGCTTCCTTCGCAGTGCCTTCCGTCGGAGTGACTGCCTTCGCAGTGGCTTCCTTCGAAGTGTCTGGCTTCGCAGTGCCCTCCGTCGGAGTGCCTTCGTTCGCGGTGGCTTCCTTCGGAGTGCCTTCCGTTGGAGTGACTGCCTTCGCAGTGGCTTCCTTCGAAGTGTCTGGCTTCGCAGTGCCCTCCGTCGGAGTGCCTTCGTTCGCGGCGGCTTCCTTCGGAGTGCCTTCCGTCGGAGTGACTGCCTTCGCAGTGGCTTCCTTCGAAGTGTCTGGCTTCGCAGTGCCCTCCGTCGGAGTGCCTTCGTTCGCGGCGGCCTCCTTCGGAGTGCCTTCCGTCGGAATGACTGCCTTCGCAGTGGCTTCCTTCGAAGTGTCTGGCTTCGCAGTGCCCTCCGTCGGAGTGCCTTCGTTCGCGGTGGCTTCCTTCGCAGTGGCTTCCTTCGGAGTGCCCTCCGTCGGAGTGCCTGCCTTCGCCGTGGCTTCCTTCGCGGTGCCTTCGCTCAGCACGCCTTCCTTCAGTGTGATCTCGACGTCGAACTTCTTGACCTCGCTCGAGCCACCCCAGTTCTCGTTGCCGGCGGCCACCGTCGCGATCTTGGTGACCTCACCCTCGAGTTGCACACCCGGAAACGAATCCGTCGTCACCGTGGCGCGCAGTCCGACCTTGAGCTTGCTGATGTCGGCTTCGTGGATCTGCAACTTCACCTGCATGACGCGCAGGTCTGGGATCGTCATCAGCGTCTGGCCGCCCCAGACCTGGCCGCCGACCTTCAGTCGTTCGCGGTACCAGTACTCGTGTGGGTCGCCCCAGACGACGATCCCGGGGCACGGCGCCTTGATCTCCATGTTCTCGAGGTCCTTCTGGCGCTCCTTGAGCTGGTCCTGCTGGACCTTGAGGCGCTTCTCGACCTGCTGCACGTTGACGGTCTTCTGGGCCAACGTCGACTCGCCGCGTTTCTCGGACGTCTTGAGCTCTCGCTCGGCGTCGTCCAACTTGGTCTGGAGCTCCTTCAGCGCCATCGGGAACGTGTACTTGTCGAACATCAACAGCCCGACTTGCGCGCTCTCCTTCTGCACTGTCGCGCGATCGAAGTCGATCTGGGCCCGCTCGAGATCCGACTTCTTGACGTAGTTCTGCTCGAGCAGCTTCTTGCAGTCGTCGAGTTCCTTCTTTGCCTTGTTGTAGCCGGTCTCGGCGTCCTTGAGTTCCACCTCGAGCTTGCGGCGCAGCTGCGGCGACTCGCCGTCGACGTACTTCTCGATCTCCTTCTTCGCGCGGTCGAGCGCGTTCTGGGCCTTGGTCATCGTCGCGGCGCTCTCGACTTGGTGGATCTCGAGCTCGGTTTTCGCGGTCTTCAGGTTCGCTTCCGTCTGCAGGATTTCGATCTGGGTCTGCTCGACCTGGGACTTGACCTGCGTGCCGTCGAGCCGGACCACGACTTCTCCCTCGGGTACCTCCTTGCCCTCCTCGATCAGGAACTGCAGCTTGGCTTCGCCCCTGACCTTGGCCACGAGCTTCTGCGACTGCTTGGCCACCATGGTTCCGTTCTCGGTGATGGTGACCTTGAGGTCGTCTCTGCGCACGGTGTAGAGCTCGCGCGCGGAGGTTTCCGCCCCCTCTGACTTCTCCGACGACCAGGGCACGAAGAAGGCACCCCCGGCCAATGCCAGTCCACCAACGACAATGATCGTTTTCATCGCCACATTCCTTGTTCGTCGACGAAGAAGATGCCCATGTCTTTCAGCAGGTTCAGCCGCGCCACGAAGTGGTCGACCTTGAGGCGGATCAGCGCGTTCTGGGCATTGAAGAACGCCTGGCGTGCCTCGAGCAGTTCGCGGTTCTCGAGCTTGCCCTGCTCGTATTGGATCTCGGTGACCGTCACCGCGCGTTGTTCATGCTTGATCTGGTCTTCCTGCAGCGCGATGCGCTCCTCGAGACTTCTGAGGTTCCGCACCGCGTCGCGGATGGCGAGGTCGAGCCGGTCTTCCTGCTGCTGCAGGCCGCGCCGAGCCTGTTCGAGGCTGATCAAGGCCGATCGATACGCGTTGCGCTCGGACTTGCGCTGCAGCGGCACCTCGAAGGTCAGACCGACCGACGAGTTCCACTGGTCCGGCGCGGACTGCGTGTAGTCCGAGGACAAGCCCGCGAAGCCGGCACTCGCGGTCAGGTTGAGGTCGGGCAGCAAGGCGTTCTCGGCGATGCGCACCGAGCGTTCGACGTCCTGCAGGTTCTGTCGCGCGGTGATGAGGTCGAGCCGGTTGTGGCGCGCGGCCGCGACGGCCGAAGTCACTTCGAAGCGCGCCGCCTCGTATGGCGGCTCCTGGTCGGCGATGTCGATCGACGACGTCGTCGGCAGACCGAGCAGGATCTTGAACTCGTCGACGGCGCGGTCGTAGGCGGCGTGTGCGCTGATGAGCTGGTCTTTCGCGTCGATCTCGCGCCGGCGCGCCAGGAACACGTCCTTTTCGAGGTTCTTCCCGACCTGCAGCAGCGCTTCGGCCTTGCCGCGGTCGAACACCGCGGAGTCGTAGTTGCGGTCCTCGTTCACGAGCGTCTTGCGCTGGCTGCCGAGCTCGAAGAAGCTCCGCGCGACGCGGATCGAGAGGTCCTCGCGGGAGTTCTCGAAGTCGCGGATCGCGTAGATCAGCGCGCGTTCGGCCTGGGTCAGGGGCTCGTGCGAGATGTCGTAGCCCGCGCCGCGCAGCAGCGGTTGCGAGACCGAGACCGAGACGCTCGAGCTGTAGATCGTGTCGCCGAGACCGGGGCCGAACGGCCACTCGGTGTTGTAGCCGCTCGAGAGGCTCAGCGTGCCGCCCGTGGGCAAGCGCTGCGAGGCCGTCAGCGATCCACCGACGCGGTGCGACCCGACGCCACCCTCGCTCTTGGGCCAGAGGTAGGAAACGGCGGCCTCGAACTGCGGACCGAACTCGAAGCGCGTGAGCGAGATCGACAGACCCTGCCGGTAGAGGCTCTCGCGCGCCGCGAGGAATTCGCGGTTCTGGCGCACGGCGGTCGCGAGCGTCCGCGCGAGGTCGTAGATCTCGGCGTCTTGCTTGGGCTTCGGCGGGAGCGCCGGGTCGGCGGCAGGCGGTGCATCGGGCGGGGTCTTCTGAGCTTCCGGTTTGGCCTCGGGTTTGACATCAGGTCTGACCTCGGGCTGCTGCGTGACCTCCGGCGCCTTGGCCTCCGGCGCTTTGGCCTCCGGCGCCTTGGCCTCTGGTTTGGTCTCAGGCATGGCCTCCGGCTTGACCGCTTCCTTGGTCTCGGGCTCCTTGGCCTCAGGCTCTTTGGCTTCGGCCGGCGCGGGCTCTTCGGTCTTGGGCTGGATGATCCACTCGCGGCGGTTGCCGAGGGTGGTTTCGGTGGCGGTGCCGAGCACCTGGTCCACCTCCTCGTCGGCCGAAGCAACGTAGCTGGCGGAAGAGCAAGCCCCGAGCCCGGCAAGGGCAATCAGGGTCAGCGGGCGGTGGCGTGCATCCATGGCGGGCGAGTTGGGGTGGACTCGGGCCAACAAGTCGCCAGCGGAGACGCTCTCCGACGGCAGTTGCTTCCAGCAATCTACCGGAGTACGGCAGGTAGTGTTAGAGCCACCCCGGCCGCCGCGGTCAGGCGGCGGCCTGGATTTCCCGGTCCTTTCGACTGCTCCGAGCCTGCACGCCGCGGCGTCAGTTCCCGATCCAGACCCCGGTGGCCTGCGTGCCGCCGAAGTTGCCGGTCACGTGGTCATAGTAGCTGCACTGGAAGTAGCCCGCGTCGCCGACCATTGCGGGGTGGTTCGGGATCGGCAGCGGAAAGCTGTGGAACCCCTGGCCGGGCAGCGAGCCCGACGCGATGTACGCGTACCCGATGTCGACGGGCGCGAGGTGGAACTGGATCCCGTAGGCGGAGAACAGGTTCGCGAACCCGACGGGACTCCACATCAGACCGACGAGGCAGCCGCCCTGGACGTTGAGGACCGTGCACGCGAAGTTGGCGTTGCCGGGTCTCGGGCGGCCGCCCTCGAAGCCGAGACGCGCGGGTCGCGATGGCGCGCCACCCGATGGGTCGCCGACCTTTTCGAAGCGCGCATCGCCGAACATCGGCGGCGTCAGGTTCTTCAGCGTCGCGATCATCGTTCCGCCCGACGGGCCCATCAGGCGGATGCCCGTGATCAGGAGATCCTGACTGGTGTCCCGGCCCAGATCGATGGTGCGCATGCAGTCTGGCTCCGCGAACAAGGGCAGCAGCGGGAAGTTGTAGTTGTGGGTCGACGAGAAGCTGTGGTAGCCCGGCAACGCGATCGACTCGAACGTCGCATAGGCGAGAGTCGGACCCATCGCGACCAGGATTTCGCTGTTGCCATAGGTCGCCGGCGCCGCCGAGGCCGACGACTGCGGCCGCACGAAACCGCGCAGCAGCGCGATGTCCACGTTGCTGTCGCGGTTCCAGTCCCCGACCTTGATCGAAGAGACGTAGTCGCCGAGTCCGCTCGTGTTCGGCGGCAGATAGAACGTGCCCCAGACCGAGTTGCTGACGTTGCCGAGGCCGTTGCCCTGGAAGTAGTAGACCTGCGACGAAATGGTGCTGCCGCCCGCCGACGTCTGCGCGAGGATGTAGTCCTTGTTCGCGTCGCCGATCACGTCGGCCAGCTCCAATGCCGTGAGCCTCCCGGGCCCGATGTTCTGTGGCGGCGTCGTCTCGACGAGAGCGCCGTTGACGAGCGCGAGGTGGAGGATGTCGTAGCCGAAGGCGCCGATCGATCCGGTCTCCATGAGCGCCACGATGTGATCCGGCGTGCCGTTGTTGTCGAGGTCCGCGAATTCGGCATCGATGATGCTGCCCGGCACGATATGGCGGATCACGTCGAAGCCACCTGCGCCGTTGCCCTTGTAGACGCAGACGAACCCGGGACGGGTGCAGGCGCCCCAGCGGTCGATCGGTCCGCCCGCGATCAGCACGTCCTGCAACCCGTCCAGGTCGAAGTCGCCGGCCTGCGCACAGGGGAACCAGTAGTGCACGAACGGAGGGTTGACGGGAAAGCGGGGCCCGAAGTTGTCGATGCACACGTCCGGGGCGAAGGTCGCGCCCGCGAGCAGCGTCGATCCGAGGTTCCGCTGGAAGTGCGTGGTGCCGCACGTGCTGACGGTGACGAGATCCTCGAACTGGTCCTGGTCGAACCTGGCGCAGGCCATCGCGGCGGCGCGCGGCAGCGCGGTGACGGCCGTGGGGGTGATGCCTGGACCAGCGCCGTTCGCGGTCAGCGCGCTGCCGTTCTCGTCGAGGGACGTGGTCATCGTGCCATAGAAGAGGCCCGGAACGATGACGTCGGGACTGCCGTCGCGATTCAGGTCGGCCACGCCGGCCACCGCCGACAGGCTGAACGTCGTGGTGCCCATCGGCGCGGCGAACGGATGCGCCGTCTGAGCCATGATCAAAGCGCTCGGTGCGACGATCGCGAAGAAGACGGACTGGATCGGAATCGCCCGCTCTCGCGCGGCGCCTGCTCGTTCTGCTGACATCTTCTGCTCCTCCTTTCCCCGGTTTTCTGTGTCCGTCTTGCGACCTGGTTGGGAGAAGCTGCATCGAGGTTGCTGCTACTGCAGCTTCCTCGTGGTTCCCCACTCTTCCTCGTTGATGGCTCTCGTCATGTCGAACGGAATCGCGTCGGACGACGCGGTAGTTCTGTCTCTCGACGGATCGCCCGTTCGAACTGAGGCCCGGTTCCCGGGCGCGCGCGGCGCAGGCAGGAAGGAACTGCGGCGTGGGTCGTGTCTGCCGCTGCGCTGCGGAGAAACCGCCGGGAACCGCGGCAGACTGCCGTAGGCCCCGGCAGCGTCGTGGCGAGGGTCGCGACACCAGAAGCGCGTCGGCACGTCGGGTCCGTCGGCTTTGCCAGCAGTCGCGAACGGCGTCACGAACTGGTATCGCACGGCCGAAATCTGCGCGCAGGCCGCTCCGCTCGCGGTGCGGTCCGTGTCGGCTCGAGGAACTGGTGGTTTCCGTGTGTTCACCGGACGCTCCTCCCTAGTGGATCGCGCAAGCGTCATTTCGATGCGTTCGGGGCAGGGATTCCAACCCGCGTGCTGCCGTTGGATTCGCGCTGGCCATCGGTTCCTCGGCTTGACTGACTGCGCCGGCAATCGGACGATCCGGGCAGAGTCCGTTTGGACCCCTCCGCCGACGAGGTCCCCGAAGTGACGCATATCCGTCGTTGCCTGATTGTGCTGCTGCTCGCCACGGCGCTACCCGCCCAGGATGGTCTCACGGGCTGGATCGACGACCTGCTGCGCAACAAGGACGACGCCGACATCGCGCTCGTCGAGAAGATCGCCTTGACCCGCACGCGGCAGGCCGCGGAGGGACTGGTCAAGGCCTACGACGTCGCCGCGAGTCTCTTGCTGCGGCGCGAGATCATGCGCGGGCTCTCGCAGTTCGCCGGCGTCGCCGACGGGGAGCAGCCGGCCTTCACGAAGATCGCGAACATCGCGACCCAGGCCGAGGAGGACGACCTGCGGCTCGCGGCGCTGCAGGCGCTCGGTCTGTCGCCCCTGATCGGCAAGAGCCTGCTCAAGAAGATCGTCGAGTCGGAAGCGCCGGACATCGTGCGCGAGCCGGCCATGCGCGAACACGTGAAACTCGCGACGGCCGCCGATGCCGCCTGGTATCGCCACCTGTGGAACCTCAAGCAGGAGCAGCGCAAGGACGAGAAGGGCAACATCGCGCCCAACGAGCTCAACTCGATCCGGAACCTCGCCTTCGCGGGAGTCGTGCCGTTCCTCAGCGAAGCGGAGATCTGCGAGGCGCTGAAACGGGAAATCGATCCGAAGATCCGCCGCCACGCGCTGAACTGGATGGCGAAGCAGCGCATGCCGAAGACTGCGGAGATGGCCGAGTGGGTGTTGGATCGAGTCGACTTCCCGGGCTCCGACCGCGCCGAGGCCGCGCGCATCCTGTGCGACCGCCAGGGGCCCAAGGCCGTGAACACGTTCATCGAGCTGGCCAGGAAACGCGACGTCACGCAAGAAGACCTGCGCGTCGAGATGGCGCGGCTCATCGTCTCGCTCGACGACGATGAGACCAACAAGAAGATGTCGCGGCTGATCGGCAAGGGCAAGCCACACGAGAAGGTCTTTGCGCTGCTCGCCACCGAGAAGGTCAACGACCCGAAGGTCCTCGCTCTGATCCGCAAGGGCCTCGAGGACGAAGCGCTCGAAGTGCGGCGCGCGACGGGTCAGGTGCTCGGCAACCGCGGCGACCGCGAATCGCTGCCCGACCTGCGCGCGATGCTCGAGCACAAGAAGCAACCGGGTGACCAACGCATCGCGATCGAGGCGATCAGCGCGATCGAACGCAACGCGAGCCCGTGGATCAACGAACTCGCGGGCTTCTGCACGAACGAAGATCGCGACACGCGCAACACCGCGATCGAGCTCCTCGGCAAGTCGCGCGACAAGCGGCGTGTGCCCGTACTGCTCACGGCGCTCGAACACGATGACTGGTCGACGCGGTTCGCGGCGATCGACGCGTTGGCCGAGATGCGCGACAGACAATCCGTGCCGGAGCTCATCGAGCGGCTCGAGAAGGAGACCGGCCGCATGCGCAAGAAGATCGCCGAGGTGTTGTGGCGGCTCACGGCGCAGGCGTTCGAAGAGGACGTCGGCAAGTGGAAGGCCTGGTGGGCCGAATCAGGCGAGAAGTTCGCGGTCGCGACCGAGAAGGACCTCGACAAGGCCGAGCAGGAGCGCGAGCGCCGGCGTCTCACGGAACGCACGCGCGCCGGCGGCGCGAAGTTCTTCGGCATCAAGGTCGAGTCGCACCGCGTGATCTTCATCATCGACATCTCGGGATCGATGCTCGAATCGATGTATGGGCGCTACGTGGGCAAGCGCGGCGCTGCGCGCATCGACGTCGCGAGACAGGAGCTGATCACCGCGATCAACAGCCTCGAAGAGGGCGCGCTGTTCAACATCCTCGCGTTCGCGAGCAGCGTCGCGCGCTGGCAGGAGCAAGGCATCGGCGTCAACACCGCACAGAGCCGCGCGGAAGCGATCGAGTGGATCAACCGCCTCGGCGCGAGGGGCGCGACGAACCTCTACGACAGCGTCAAGATGGCCTTCGACGACAAGGACGTCGACACGATCTTCATCATGTCGGACGGCGAGCCGACGAACGGCGAGGTCATCGATCCGTATCGCATCCGCGAAGACGTCGCATTCTGGAACAAGCACCGCAAGGTCAAGATCAACTGCATCTCGATCGGCGGCAACCTCGAGATCCTCGAGTGGCTCGCCGCGGACGCGGGCGGCAAATACGTGCAGATGCGCTGAGCCCCGGACTGATCGTTTGCGAGGGGCTGCGACGTCCACTGCGTGAGCTGGGAGGTCCACGAAGACCATCAGATTCTGTAATGCCCGGGCTGCCGGGATTCCTTGCCGCATGCAGGACTTGACGCGTCGTCCTCGACTCGCGATGACATCGCGATGCTCGTCCGCTCTCTCGCCGTGGCGCTGCTCGCAGCGCCGGTTCTCTCCCAGATCGGCGCCGTGCCGGGCCTCGACATCCAGCTCTACGACGTCGCAGGGTTCGGCTATTACGGACACCGCGGTCCCGCCTATCCGAACGGCGAAGCGGGGTTCATGGTCGGCCACTCGCACGCGAACTGCGGCACCGTGAACCTGCCGTGGGTCTCGACGGGCGCGGGCGGCGTGATGCTGGACACCTATCCGAAGATCGCGTTCCTGCTCGCGCGCGAGAGCAACGGCCGCATGGTGCAGATCTCCGGCAAGAGCTTCCTGAAGCACTCGGCGACTCCCTACAACTTCGCCAGCGGCCCCTGCGTGCCGTGCACGGGCAGCTTCGGCTCCTTCTTCTACACGGGTTGCTCCGACACCTATGGCGCCGGCACGAACGCGTATCAGTATGCGCTCGGTCCGACCACGGAGATCAATCCGTGGCTCGGCACGTGGAATCCGCAGGGCAGCTACTTCGACACCGGCGATCCCTCGGTCGGTGGCGCCGCCGCGATCGACTCGATCCGATCGCTCACGACCACGCAGGTCATCGCGTTCGACCAGGTCAAGAACCGCATGATCGTGCCCGACAGCGAGATCGTCGCCGGCGCCGTCTACTGGGGGCAGGGCCAGGTCGTGGCCCAGGGCGAGCCGGTCGCCAATCGCGGCAACAACCTCTCCTCGCGTCAGGTGACGGTCAGCTGGAATGGCAGCGGCTACTCGACGAACACGAGCGGGCAGTCGACGTTCGGCTCCGTGCTCACGCACTGGACCGGCGCTGTGACCGACATCGGCGGCAACGGCAACGACGACGGCCGCTTCCTCGTCGCGGTCAAGGTCACGGGCCCCCTCGCCGGCGTGTGGCACTACGAGTACGCGGTGCACAACCTCGACAACCACCGCGGCGGCGCGTCGCTGCGCCTTCCGGTCGACGCCGCGGCAACGGTCCAGAATGCGGGCTTCCGCGACATCGACGCCGACCCGCTCGACGACTGGACCTACTCGCGCACGGCCACCGAGATCTCGTTCACGGCGAGCGCTTCGAACCCGCTCGACTGGAACACGATCTACAATTTCTGGTTCGACTGCTCGGTCGCTCCGTCGTTCGGTTACGTCGACATCGACGAAGCCCGCCTCGGTCCGGGTCAGCTCTCGGTCCAGGTCGCGAGCATGGTGCCGAGCGGCATCCCCGCGGCCACGGCCCAGTCGATCGGAACGAGCTGCGGTAACTGCGCGAGCTCCTTCTACGAGTCGTTCGCGTCGCCGGCGCTGTTCGACCTCAACACGCGTTCGATGACGATGGTGCTCAACAACGGCACCTACACGGTGGCCCAGTGGCCCGTCGCCTACATCGCGCCGACTGGTACCTCGCTCGGTTTGAGCGACGACTCCGAAGTCGCCGTCGCGCTGCCGTTCAGCCTGCCATACCCGGGCGGCTCGACGACGCAGTTGCGCGTCTGCTCGAACGGTTTCATCTCGCCGGCCGGCAGCAACGGCACCTCGTACACTCCGCAGGTCAGCGCGTTCCTGCAGGGCCAACCGCGGTGGGCCGCGGCCTGGCACGACTTCACGCCGAACGCCACGGCTCCCGTCGTGCTCGATTCGAGCCCCGCGGTCGTACGCGTCACGTGGTTCAACGTGCCCAACTTCGGCGGCGGTGGCAACAACACGTTCCAGTATCAGTTCCTGCCGAACGGGACCGTGCACGTGATCTGGCAGTCGATGCAGCCGGCCGGCAACGGCTACGTCGTCGGCTGGTCGCCAGGTGGCGTGCAGCAGGACCCCGGTGGTCGCGACCTCTCGGCGACACTCGCGGTTCCATACACGCTGTGCACGAGCATCTTCAGCGGCCTCACGCTCGACGTGAGCGCGCGTCCGATCCTCGGCACTTCGTTCCAGTGGAACACGACCGGGATACCGACCGGCACGGGCTTCGGGGCGTTGCTGCGTTCGCTGACGCAGGCCACGCCGCCGATCGACCTGACACCGATCGGCATGCCCGGTTGTGCGGCGCACGTCGTGGACCCCGTCGCGACGCTCTACCTCTCTCCGTCGTCGAGCGTGCAGGTTCCGGAGACCATCCCCAACGTCGCGAGCCTGATCGGCGTCCTGCTGATCGGGCAGGCGCTGACCTACAGCCCGCCGCTGACGCCGCTCGGTCTCGTGACGTCGAACGGCATGGTGCTCACTCTGGGTCTCTGAGCCTGCTCGCCCAAGGGGCGACCAAGGCTCACGTCCGTTCTGGCGACGCCGCTACGAGGGGAAACAACGACGGCGAATTACGCAGCCAACCCCGCTGCGGCGTCGCCAAACTGCGGCGTCGCGTGCCGCGACGGGTGATGTTCCAGGGCTTCGGCGCACTTCCCACGTGTTGGCAGCTTCCAGTGCGCCGGCGAGTCCGTAGACTGCCCGGGCGCCTCTGCACCCGTTCGCCAACGATGACTTCGACCCTTCGCCACGCTCTCTCCTTCCTCGTCCTCGTGCTGTGCCTGCGTCCCGGCGAAGCACAGACCCCCGTGCCGGCCGCCGCGCAAGACGCGTTCGCCAAGGAAGAACAGGAACTCGTCAAGAGGGCCGTCAGCACGCTGCTCGACTTCGCGAACATCGCGAAGATCAACAAGGTCGGGCAGCGCGCCAAGCAAGCGTTCGACCTCGTGCTCGTCTACGAACCGAACAACTCCACCGCGCGCACGGAGCTCGGCTTCAAGAAGGAGAAGAACGAGTGGATCGCGCTGCCGCCCGAGAAGCGCAAGAAGTGGGTCGACAAGGCCAACTACGAAGGGCGGTTCAAGATCCTCGAGGGCTGGTACAACGCCGCGATCAAGCTCGGCACGTTGCACCGCGTGCTCGGCCTCAAGCTCAAGGAAGGCAACTGCCCCGAGCGCGCGTCCTACCATCTGCAGAAGGCGGTCTACTACAACCCGACGGACAGGGAGGCCAACCTCGCGCTCGGCCTCAAGGAAGGCCCGGGCTTCTTCGGCACCGACGAGCAGATCACCTTCGCGAAGAGGATGAAGGAGATCGAGCTCAAGGCGGTCGAGCTCGCGCGCAAGATGGATTATGAAGTCGCAGAGCTGCCGCTCGACCAGATGCCCGTGGAGCTGAAGAACCTCCAGGACAACGTGCCGGAGTTCCTCAAGAAGCCGGACTTCAACATCTTCGGCGCCCGCAGCAAGCACTTCACGGTGTGGGCGCGCGGCTCGCAGGAGCTCGCATCGGAAGCCGTCATGTGGGGCGAGCGCGGGCTCGACTTCGGCGTCTACCTGATGGGCGAAGCGACCGCCAAACGGCTGCACTTCGTCGAGAACGCGTCGCGTGCGTTCGCCTGGTATGGCTTCCTGTTCACGGGCCGTGAGCGCGAGGAGCTGCTCACCTGGAACGAGCACATCTGGAAGAAGGACGGCTCCAAAGATCGCGCCAAGGACTTCGCCAACAACATCTGGCAGGCGAAGGAGGGCACGGCCGTCGTCATGGTGCGCCTGATGCCGAAGCAGGTGCACGATTCGATGATCGGCTACGCGTTCTTCCAGGGCATGGTCCAGGGACGCAACGAAGGGCTCGGCCAGGGCATCATCCACGCGATGACCTGGTATCTGAAGTCGACTTCGATGGTGCGCTGGGGTGCGCGTCCCGAGGGCTCGGTGACCGAGGACGCGCTCGAGCTGCCCGAGCAGACGAACTGGTGGTTGCGCGCCATACGCGACATGGCCGTGTCGAACCAGGACTGGGCGATCAACCAGGTACCGCGCGAGAAGCTCACGCGGTTCCGCAACGAATGCCGCATGAAGTCCTGGAGCTTCATGACGTGGGTCGTCGCGGCCTACCCGGACAAGTGGGTCGATTTCTTCCTGAAGCTGCCGACCGGGAAGATCCCGTTGCTCGAGGAAGTCGACGCGATCGGGCTCGCTGCGTTCGGCAAACCGCTGGCGGAGGTCGACGCCGAGTGGCGCGAATGGGCTCGCGGCGACTCGGGCGTGGCGTTCGGCACGGGCTACGGGCCGCCGCTGCTGCCCGAGCGGCCCAGCAAAGAGGAACTCGCCGTCGTCGACCGGCTGAACGCCGTGCGCGCGGAGTTGCTGGCGTACAGCTGGCCGCCTCCGCCCCAAGGCGAGACGAAGGTCGACGTGACGACGGGCACGTGGTTCGGCATGCCGCCCTGTGAGCTCGACGCCGAAGCTTCGCTGGGCTGCGAAGACCATGCGAAGTTCTGCGCGAAATACCCGGACCCGCACCTGACCTGGCCGAAGGCACACGAGGAGGACCCAGCGAAGCCCGAGTTCTCGCGCCGCGGTCAGCTCGCTTCGAGCGGCGTCATCATCAGCGTGAACGCATTGGGTGGAGTCGACTTCGCGCGCGACTCCATCGACGGCTGGATCGGCACTCCTTACCACCGTTTTCCGCTGCTCGAACACAACATCAAGCGCTTCGGCTACGCCTACATCTTCGAGAACAACTACACGGTCGGTGTCCTCGACATGGCCTCTCTCGAGGAGCCATACGACCCGGCGGTTGCGCCCAAGTTCATCTGCTGGCCGCCGCACGGCATGAAGGGCGTGCCGCGCGGGTTTTCGGGTCGAGAGCAGCCGAATCCGCTCGAGGATCAGCCACCCGACGTGCAGGACATCACGAAGACCGGCTACCCGGTCAGTTTGCAACTGCAGCAGGAGGTCGCGCGCGGTCTCATCGATTCGAGCATCCAGTTGTTCGAGGCGCGCAAGGGCGGCAAGACCCCACCGAAGCACTTCTGCCACAAGGACAAGGAGGACTATCGCGGTTGGGTCGAACGCTGCAAGGAAGAGGTGCCCACGTGGGTGCACACGCCGAAGGTGCCGCTGAACAAGAAGATGGACCTGCGCGACGTGCTCTTCGTGCTGCCGAAGGCGCATCTCGAGGCGGACAAGCACTACCAGGTGCGCGCCATGCTCCACCTGGGCGGTGGGCCAGATCCGCTGTGGTTCTTCTGGGAGTTCACGACCGGCGCCCAGCTCGAAGGCCTCAAGCTCAAGTAGTCGCGATCGCCGCCTCCCGCTGCGAACGTTCGCGCAGGTCACTCGCGGTGTTCGCGGAACCCTGGAGGGCAGCTCGATCTCTTCAGCGGGGGGTGCCCAATGATCGATCGCATCGACCATACGGGCCGCTTGCATCGTGAGGGCGCGGCTCC
Organism: Planctomycetota bacterium; assembly: GCA_035649575.1. Classification (GTDB taxonomy): domain Bacteria; phylum Planctomycetota; class UBA1135; order UBA1135; family UBA2386; genus DASVAL01. Next base: position 1,694 of record DASRJH010000020.1, on the reverse strand, counting down.
ACAATCTGCGGCCTCCTATTCCCCCTGAGAGTCATGAGCAAGCGCGTCGACGAGATCCTCGGCTGGTACGAATCCGACAACCCCGGCGTCCTGAAGAACCTGCGCTGGATCATGGAAACCGGCGCGCTCGCCGGCACCGGTAAGTTCGTGATCCTGCCGGTCGACCAGGGCTTCGAGCACGGCCCCGCGCGTTCGTTCGCGAAGAACTCGCCGGGTTACGACCCGCACTACCACTTCGAGCTCGCGGTCGCTGCCGGCTGCAACGCCTACGCGGCGCCGCTCGGTTTCCTCGAGGGCGGCGCGCGCAAATACGCGGGCCGCATCCCGCTGATCCTCAAGCTCAACAACAGCGACTCGCTCTACAGCACTCCGGACCCGAAACCCGCGGTGACGGGTTCGGTCGAGGACGCGCTGCGCCTCGGGTGCGCCGCGGTCGGCTTCACGATCTATCCGGGCAGCAACCAGCGCGACGCGATGTACATGGAGCTGCGCGCGATCGCCGAGCGGGCGAAGGCGGCCGGTCTCGCGGTCGTCGTGTGGAGCTACCCGCGCGGCAGCAGCCTCAGCAAGAAGGGCGAGACCGCGATCGACGTCTGCGCCTACGCGGCCCAGATCGCGGCGCAACTCGGCGCGCACGTCATCAAGGTGAAGCCGCCGACCGAGCAGATCGAGCAGGAGGCCGCGAAGAAGGTCTACGAGTCGGAGAAGATCCCGATCGGCACGCTCGCCGATCGCACGCGTCACGTCGTGCAGAGCGCCTTCGGCGGTCGCCGCATCGTGATCTTCTCGGGTGGTGAGGCGAAGGGCACCACCGAGGTGCTGGCCGAGATCCAGGGTCTCGCGGACGGGGGCTCGTTCGGCTCGATCATGGGACGCAACGCATTCCAGCGCCCGATGGCCGAAGCGCTGAAGCTGCTGAAGAGCGTGCAGGACATCTACCGCGCGGCGAAGTGAGCCGAGGTAGCTGAAACATCTGCGGCAGTCGCTTGATGGAGCCCCGAACGGCGAGTCATGCTGAGCGGCCGACAGGTCTCACCGCAATGAGATCCCGGTCGGCCACCGCGCGAACGTCGGATTCCTTGAGACACGAGGAGCTGCGTCGGAGTGGCTCGTGGCGATTGGCAACAGGCTGTCCTCGCGGCACAGTGACGCCATGACGATCAGAGCCCGCGCGATCCGTTGCTTGGCGGTCCTCTCCTTCTGCGCCGCCGCGCTGGCCCAGGCGCCGGCGGTTCGCGCGGTCAACGGCCGACTCGAGGAGCACGGCGGCATCAAGCTGCTGCGCGTGTGGGGCACGCCCGCCGAACGCGGCTACGCGCACGGGTTCCTGCTCGGCAAGGAAGTCGCCGCGGTCGCGATCGCGGAGTTCACGGCCCGTTTCGCGCGGCAGCAGCCGCTGCTCGAGCAGGCGCGCATGGCAGTCGGTCGCCTGATCGAGTATCCCGACGACGTGCGCGCGGAGATCGAGGCCCTCTTCGAAGGCCTCGTCGCGAGCAAGGCCGACCTGCAGATGCCCGAGCTCGAGCGTGCGTTCGACCTCAAGGACCTGCTGGTCGGCAACGCGCTCGACGTGTTCGGACTCATGGGCTGCAGCAGCTTCACGGTGTGGGGCGAACAGGTGGTCGGCGGGGGTGTCCTGACCGGGCGCAACTTCGACTGGCCGTTCACGGGAAAGCACATGCTCGAGCACACGA
>DASRJH010000019.1:0-4341 GCA_035649575.1 Planctomycetota bacterium | reverse complement strand
TTCGGGGACGACCTGCTCTCTGCCGTGCAGTACCTCGAGGAGCAGGGTGTCTTCCACCGCGACCTCAAACCCGACAACATCGGCGTCGGTCCCGTGGGCCGCGGCGACAGCCTGCACCTCGTGCTGTTCGACTTCTCGTTGGCCAATGCCCCGGCACACCAGATCCAGGCCGGCACGCGGGCCTACATGGATCCGTTCCTCGGCACCGGCAAGCGCCGCCAGTACGACCCCGGGGCCGAGCGCTACGCCGCCGCCGTGACGCTCTACGAGATGGCGACCAGCAGCACGCCACGTTGGGGCGACGGCCGCAGCGATCCTGCCGCAGCACCGGGCATCGAACTGCAGCTCGACGCGGACGCCTTCGATCCGGCCGTCCGCGAGCCGCTGGCCGCGTTCTTCCGCAAGGCGCTGCACCGCGACTTCGCGCAGCGTTTCGACAATGCCGAGGAGATGAAGAGCCGCTGGCATGCCATCTTCGAGCATGCCGAGCAACCCGCGCTGCCCGCCGAGCCTGTGGGCCATGTGACCCTGGACACGCCGCTGCGGCTCACCGGCCTGAGCAACCGCGCCGTCAACGTGCTCGAACGCGACGCCGTAGACACGGTGCGCGCGTTGCTCGAGCTGCCGCTCAACCAGATCACGCACCGCAAAGGGGCGGGCATCAAGACGCGGCAGGAACTGCTGCAGAAGGTCGCGGAGCTGCGCCGCCGGTTCCCCGAGGTGCAGCCGGTGCTGGCCAAGGGCAAGCGCAAGGCGAGAACGGAAGCCGAGGAGGAGGCTGCTCCGGCCGGCGCAGCGGGCGAGGACGCAACTGCCAGCTTCTCGTTGGACGATCTGGCCGAGCGGCTCGTGCCGAAGCCTCGCGGCAGGAGCGCGGCCGACCGCCGCGAACCCGAGGTGCTGCAGCGCCTGTTGGCCGGCGATGTCCCCGGAGATGCCACCGCACCGCACGACGATTGGCCGACGCAGACCGAGGTCGGCAAGCAGGTGAACCTGACCACCATGCAGGTGCACCAGATCGTGGCCAAGGCACGCGAGCGCTGGCGCAAGCTCCCCGGGCTGACGCGGCTGCGCGCTGAATTGCAGGGTCTGCTGAGAACCCAGGGCGGCCTCGCGTCGCTCGCCGAATCGGTGCAGCTGATCGCCAACACCTATGGCGCCGGCTTGCCCGAGCCCGCTCGGACGGGCTGCAGCCGGCAGGTGTTGCGTGCCGCGCTCGAAGCCGAGGCCGCCTCTGCCGAACCGCGCTTCGAGACGGTTCGCCGCCAGGAACGGGTCTGGCTCGCGACCTCCGCGGCGGCCGAGGGGCGGGAGGTCGAACCAGCGGCGCTGGTCCGCTACGCCCAACAGCTCGGCGACTGTGCCAGGCGTCTCGCAGGGCAGGAGCCACTGCCGAGCCCGCAGCGCGTCGTCGAGGAGCTGCGCCGAGTCCCGGCGCCCGACGGCATGCTGCCGCCCGGTTCGGAGCGGCTCGTGCGCCTGGCCGCGACGGCCGGCGGTGTCGCTGCCTCGGTGCGCCTCGAGCTCTACCCGCGCGGCATGGATGCCGAGCGCACGCTGCGCTTGGCGCAAGGTGCGCTGCTCGGCGCGACCACGCTGACGACGGCACAGCTGCGTGATCGTGTGGCGGCTCGCTACCCGGAAGCCGCGCCGCTGCCGGTCGATCCACCTCGGCTCGCTGCGATGCTGGCGCAGGTGCTGCCCGACCTGCAGTGGGACGACGAGCAGCAGCTCTGGCGGTTCCGCATCGCCCGAAGCTCGTCGCTGGCGGGCGACCCTACCCTGGCGCCTTCCGTGTCAACCTGGGCCCGTCCGGCGCCGAACTCGCCGGCGATGTCGGAGGTCCTGCAGTTCGAGGATCGCCTGCAGCGCGCGGAGGCGAAGGGCCAGTTCCTGGTCTTGGCGGTGTCGCGGCAGAACCACGAAGCAGCGCAAGCACGGCTCGCGGCCCGTTTCGAACTCCACGTCGTGAGCATCGAATCGGCGTTCCTGCAGCGGCTGCGTGACGAAGCGAAAGCGGCCAACGTGACGTGGTCCAAGGTGCTCGCCGCCGATGCTGCCTCGCCCGACTCGCGCGACTGGCGGAACCTGCTGCTGCTGGCGCAGCGGGCGGTGGTGGGGCTGCTCGACGGGGTGGGCAAGGATGGACGCACGGTACTGGTGACGAGGCTCGGCATCCTGCAGCGGTATGGGCTGCTGCAGGGGGTCGTCGAGCGACTCCGCGAGCGCACGCATCTGCAGCCCGGCAAGCAGGGTGCCTTGCATGGCGCGTGGCTCTTGGTCGCAACCCACAGCAACAACGAGAAGCCCACGCTCGACGGCGAACCGATCCCGGTGATCGATCGCGCGGGTTGGGCGGATGTGCCGGGAGCCTGGATCCAGGATCTGCACTGCGAGAAGGCGTCCTGACGTGCCCGACTACTTCGCCTACGGCAGCAACATGGACCCGGCCCAGATGCAAGAGCGGATTGGCCGGGTGCCGCACGCACGGGTGGCCTGCCTGAAAGATTATCAACTGCGCTTCAACAAGCGCAGCAAGGACGGCACGGGCAAGGCGAACATCGTAATGGAGCAAGGTTCTGCCGTCTGGGGCGTCGTGTTCGCGTGCGAGGAGGCGGAAATGCACCCGCTGGACCGGGCAGAAGGCGCGCCGAAGCACTATCGCCGCACGGCAATCGAGGTGGAGTGCGACGACGGCGTTCGGTGCGCGGCGATCGCGTACGTTGCGCAGCCCGGATTCCTGAAGAAGGGGCTGCAACCGGCCGCGAAGTACCGTGCGCGCATTCTGAACGGAGCGCGCTATTTCAACCTCCCTGGCGACTACGTTCGTTCGCTGGAGAACGCATGATCGACCGCGTCCGTCTGCTCGCCGACCTGAAGCAGGTCGTGCTCGAACTCGAAGACGACCTGCGGTTGCGACTCGAGGAGGACCAACCGAGTCGCGACAAGCTGCACGGTGAGTACGACGCGGCGCGCAGGGCCGGGCGCACGGCCGCGGCGTGGGAGACATTCCGCGACGAGCAGGTGACGCAGGTTGCGGTGGCGTGGGTGCTGGCGACGGTGTTCGTGCGGTTCGTCGAGGACAACGGGCTGACCGACGAGCCGTGGCTCGGCGGGCAGCGGATGCAACTCGTCAAGGATCGTTACACGCACTGGCTGCGGCAGCATCCGCACAAGAGCGACCGCGAGTACCTGCTGCACGTGTTCGGCGAGCTCGGCAAGCTCCCGGGGCTAAAGGCGCTGCTGGCCGAAGATGGCCACTCGCTGGTTTGGTCGCTCGGGCCGACGGCGGACGGAGCACGGGTTCTGCGCGAGTTCTGGCTAGGGGCCGGAGGCGACGTGGTGCACGACTTCGCCGATCCGGAGTGGGGCACGCGCTTCCTCGGCGACCTGTACCAGGACCTGTCCAAGCATGCGCGAAAGAGGTATGCGCTGGTGCAGACGCCGAAGTTCATCGAGGACTTCCTGCTCGAGAAGACGCTGGAACCGGCACTCGCGGAGTTCGGGCTGAAGGAGACTAGGATCATCGATCCAGCGTGCGGTTCTGGACACTTCCTGCTGGGGGCGTTCGCGCGGCTGTTCGCACGGTGGCAGAAAGCGGAACCAGCGGAGAAGGCACACGTCCTGGCGCAGCGCGCGCTGGATGCGGTGGCGGGCGTGGACTTGAACCCGTTCGCGGTGGCGATCGCGCGCTTCCGTTTGTTTGTCGAGGCGCTGAAGGTGTCCGGTGTGCGGCGGCTTCGCGATGCGTTCGACTTTCGCGTCATGGTCGCCGCCGGCGACTCGTTGCTGCACGGTCGCCACCAGGGGGCGCGGCAGCGCATGCTCGGAATGGACCTCGGTGAGGAGTTTGACTACGAGCACTTTTTCGGCAGTGAAGACAAGGATCTGCTACACGCGATTTTCGGGCGCAGCTACCACGCGGTCGTCGGCAACCCGCCGTACATCCGGGCGCGCGACAAGGCGCTGAACGAGCTGTACCGAAAGCGTTGGCCCGAGGTCTGCTACTGGAAGTACCAGTTGGGTGTGCCCTTCACGCAGCTCTGCTTCGAGTTGGCTCGACCGAAGATGGGCGAGCGCCGTGCGCCGGGCTTCGTCGGAATGATCACCGGCAACCAGTTCATGAAGGCCGAATTCGGCAAGAGGGTGATCGAGGAATACCTCGCAGGATGCGTCGAGGTGACGGGGGTGATCGACATGTCTGGAGTGCAGCTTCCGGGCTACGGAACCGTCACGGTGATCCTTCTGGGGCGATCGCGGTCGCCCGTCGGTAGCACGGTTCGTGCGGTGCTGGGCATTCGCGGCGAGCCGAGTCCACCGACAGACCCGGGTGCAGGCCAG
>DASRJH010000018.1:0-8569 GCA_035649575.1 Planctomycetota bacterium | reverse complement strand
GAGCGTGCTGGTCGAGAAGCTGTTCGAGGTTGCTCGCACGGACGCGTGCGCCGGCAAGTCCATCGTGCTGCACTTCGCGCGGGACGGCGACGGCACCGGTGCGACGGTGCATTGCGAGCTCGTCGAACGCGCGAGCGACTGGGACTTCCTCGCGACGGTCGGCGGCGTGGCGACGTTCGGCGGATGCAGCTGGGGCAAGTGGGATCGCGATACCGCCATGCCGGAGATCCTCGGCGGCGAGCTCGAGAGTGTCCGGCGCGCGCTGCGTTCGCCCGCCGCATGCGGAGTCGAGATGCTGCTCGCCGTGCGCGCGCCGTGACGCGCGCCACGGCGCGGGATCGAGAGGCGTGTCGGGGATGCTTGCGCTGCAACTTCGCCGCCGCGGAGGACCTTGGGGCGTCGCCAGAACGGGTTTGGGGGGTGTGACGTCTGAGTGCAGTGCGACTATCGTCTCGTTCCTGCGACCCGCTGCCGCTCGGCGTCGCGGTCCAGAAGGCGGTGTTGATGGCGCCGGGATCGGTTACCCACCACAGCGACATGCACCAGCGCTACATCGAGGCGAAGGTCGAGATCAACAACGGGCACGAAGTGCGGATCACCTGCCCGGAACTCGAAACCCTAGCGCCGCGCGGGTTCTACATGTTGTTCCTGGTCACCAACAGTCCCGCCGTTTCGAGCGCGCTCTGGGTCATGGTCCAATGAAGAACGCACTTTTCTTCCTGAGTCTTAGCCTTGCATCCGCTACCGCCTCCGCGCAACAACTGCGATGGCAGGTACCCGGGGCGGGGCCCTCGACGATTGAGTACCTCCGCATGATGCCGTTCGTCGACTACGACCGCGATGGCTACCGCGACTTCCTGCGCGTCATCATGGTTGGGCCGGTGGGGTACGCGACCCTGCAGATCACGTCTGGCTTCGATGGCTCGACGTTGTGGACCAGGGACGACGGCTACTACCACGACCCGGTGGCCTGCTACGCGGGCGACATGGATGGCGACGGCGAGCCCGAGATTGCCGTGCTGTACAGTTTCAGCTCGGCCGGCCGGCGAATCGACATCCTGTCGGTGAAGAGCAATAGGGTGCTGTGGCAGGTGACCGGATCATCGAGCGGTCAGTTCGGCGCCGTCATGCTCGGCGACCTCGACGTCACCGGTGACGGTAGGCCGGACTTCGTGACGATCACGAAGCACACGAGCATGTCGGATATCTTCGTCTACGACACCGACGGCGCGCTACGGTACATCGTGCCGTGCCTGTCCCAGGGACTCATCGCGATCAGCCTGTGCAAGATGGGTGACATGAACAGCGACGGTTGCGACGACTTCCTGGTCGGCTGCAACGACACCAGCGGCCGCGGCGTGCAGATGCTGTTGTCGGGACAGTCGGGAGCGCTCATCCGTCAAGGCTTTGGCCTGCTGCCCGGGGACAAGACCTCGGAACACGTCAGCAACCTCGGCGACATCGACGGCGACGGCGTCAACGACTGGGCGGCTTTTGCGTACTGGTCCGCCTCGCGCGAGATCGCAGTCGCCTACTCGGGTCAGACCGGGGCCGTGATCCGCAGTTGGGTCGACTACGCGAACTCGGTGGTCACGGGGGAGGACTTCGACCAGGACGGCGTCGGCGACATCGTCACGGGTGCCGACTGGTACCTGTCTCTGAACGTGCGCGGCCGCACGATCTGTACTTCGGGTCGCGACGGCACGGAGCTGTGGCACCTCGACAACTTCCAATCCACGACGGGCCACAACGGCACCAGCGGCTGGATGGAGACATCGGCGAGCCTCGGCGTACAGCCGGGCAGTCCCTATCCTGTGGTTGCCTGGATGGACATCAACTGGTGGACTACCGGCACCTACCATGGCCGCATCCGCGCCTACGACATGGCTCGCGCGGGCCAGGGCCCGGTGACCGGAGTCGCGTGTTCGAGCAGCGGCCAACCGCCGCTGATCGGTGCCCGCCAGACCACGACCGGTGCCCGCGTCACGATCGCGAAGGCACCACCAGGTGCCGTTGCCTTCCTCAACCTCGCGCTCGCGAACCAGACCAGTTACGGCGGCCTGCCCCTGCCGATCAACTTGACTCCATTCGGTTTGACCGGCTGCGAACTCCACGTTGGCCCGTTGGCATCCGAATGGCGCATCCTCGGCACCACCGGCATCGACCGCGGCTACGCTGCCGTCGACTTCCCCTTCCAACTCGTTCCGACGCTCGGGACGTCGATCGTCGCGCAGTGGCTCGTCTTCGACCCTGCGACACTCGCCTACGCCGCGACTGCCAAACACGAACTGCGCGGACAGTGACTCGGCAACCAGTGCCGGACTGGCCATCCGCAGCCAGTCGAGTCGACGGCGCTGACCCCGTTGTCGACGTGGGCTGGCGCCTCAGCAAGCAAACGGCAGAAGACGCTCGTCGGCGATGCCGACCCGTACGGCACTCGCCTGTGCAGCGATGCCCTCGCCGTCCATCGCGCATGCCAGCGGCCGCGAGCTTCCGCAGCCGAGACTGACGCGGTGCGGCAGTCGTTCCTGCGCGCCTACCGCTGGCAGTTCATCGGTTCCGGAGTCACCGACCCCCGCTTCCAGAAGATCCTCGGCGGCATGATCGACGAGGCGCAGATGGCGCGCATCGGCGCGGGCGCTCGAGCCGATCCTGCGATGACCGTGACCCCGCCTGCCGCCCGGGCCTTCGGGCGGCCCGGGCGGCGCCGGCGGCGAGCCATGCAGCTGCCAGATTGGGTGCAGGTGAATGTTGCCGCCGGCCAGTAGGTCGTTGGGGATGTAGGCGATCGACGCAATCGTGATGCCGCCCGTGGCAGCGAACGTGTGTGTCTCTACTCGAATGCGGGCTCGCGCGCATGGCTCCCGACACCTGCATCCGTCAGTGGAATACACCCGAATCAGCCGGGCCGGTCACGGGCGCCGGTCGACGAACCAGTCGACCTCGGAGCGCCATGTCCGGCCGGCGACGCGACACTCGAGGTAGTAGTACGTGGCGGCATCGCCGAAGCGCGCCAGCTGCCATAGCCGCAGACGGATGACGTGCGGCAACTCGTCGCGTCCGCTCGTCGGCCTGGCCTGGCGAAAACCGAAGCTGCGGTTCATCAACACGATCGCGGCACTCCCCGGCTCGGCGTCCGCGGGCATGCTCTCCCAGGCCAGCCTGCCAGCACACTCCGCGAGCGCCATCGGCGCGCCGCGCAGCGTGCGACGCAACGGCGCGAGCTCGGGCATCGGCCGCGCGACGAGGGCCGTGGCCCGCGGTGACGCGGGTCCGTCCAGTTCGACGGTCATGCGCACGATGCCGCCTCCGAGCGTCGCGAAGATGACGAACGGCCCATCGGCGCTGACGTCGACCGTCTGGCGATGCTCGGTGCCGCTGGCGCGCGACGGGCCGAGAGCCAGTTCCCCGGTGTGCCCGTCCTTCGCCTGACAGACGACGCGTCCACCGGAGAAGGCCGCGCTGGCCACCACTTCGAGGCCACCGATCGACCATGGCGAAGCGGGGCCGCCGTCGGGCACGAACCCGTTCGCGTCGGGCGAGAAGCGCGGCGTCGACACGCCGTGGTTGTCGATCGTCACGAGTTCCCCGCTGCTGTGCTCGCCGAGCCGCCAGTACGCGAGCGTAGCGCCGTGTTGCCACATCACGCGCCACGCCGTGACGTCGCCCTGCATCAGCACAGGGCCGCCGAACGGGTCGAGCACCGAGCCGAGCGACACGAACGGGATCGGAGCCGGAACCAACGGCGGCGCGGCGAGTGGGTAGGCGCGTTCGGCATCGACGAACGGCAGCCGGAAGTCGTGGCCGAGATGGAAGCTCAGTACGACGAGCGGGGCCTCGGTTCGCACGCGCGGCGCCGTCGCGGCCACCTGCTCGCGCAGCGCGCGCACGCGTTGCCATTGGCGCGCGTATTCGTTCTGCAACGTGCGCACGCCGGCGGTCATGTCGATCGCCGCGACCACGAGTGCGATGCGGCCGACCGAGGCCAACCAACGCGGCGTCGCCGCCGCGGCAACGACGCCCGCGGCCAAGGCGAGCCCCAGCGACGCTTGGAACAAGGACCGTCCATTGTGCAGATTCGGGAACACAGGCTGCCAGGACGTCGGCGCGAGCGTCAGCGCGACCCACGCCGCCGCGAATGCGATCCAGCGGCGTATGCCGCGCGTTCCGAACGCGATCACGGCCACGAACGCCGAGAACAAGCCGAGGGTCACGGCCGACGTCGGCGTTACGCCGGGGGCGACGAGTCGCGACAGCCGCTCGACCTGCAGCGACGGCCACTGCGACCAATCGAGGTCCGGTGTCAGGTCCGCGAGGGCGGGCATCATGCCGAGGTGCGTCCGCCACCAGAGGTAGAGAAGCCACACCGGCAACAAGGCGAGGTGCAGCGCAGAGCGCCTGCGCCACCCGAGTCCACCGCCGAGCATCAGGTCGAACGCCACGAGCAACGGCGCGAGCATCAGCCCGCTCTCCTTGCTGAGCACCGCCGCGATGCAGGCGCAACACAGCGCCGGGCGCGGCAGCAGGCCGCCTGCCCGTCGCTGCCGCGCGAGCGCCGCGAGGGCCGCCACCGTCAGTGCGACGATGATCAGGTCGGCGCGCGCGCACGGCCAGCAGATCAGCTCGTTGCCGGCCGGGTGCGTGGCGAACAGCATCCCGGCCGTGAACGCGGCCCACGGCCCCCCCAAGTGCCCCGCGAGCCGGCCGACGCCGATCACGCACGCCACGAACAGCGCGATGTTCGTGACGTGGGGCATCCACTCGGCACCGCCGCTGAGCCAGTACTCGAGCACGAACGTGAGGGTCACCAGCGGGCGATAGAAGTATTGCGAGCCGAACAGCCACGGCCCCTGCAGGTCTTCCAGCACGCGACGCCACGCGACCACCGGGCCGTGCGGACCTGGATCGACGACATAGACACGCAACGCGAGGTCGTCGCTCAGCAAGCCGCCGTCCCACATCGGACCGTGCAACCAGATCGCAAGGCAGACGGGCAGCAGGGCGCCGATCCAGCAGGCGCGGCGGGTTGCAGGCGACTGCTCCATTGGCTTGCCATGATGTCGGCGCCGTCTGGGCGAAACAACCTGCCTGTCGCAGTCGCGCAACGCAGCTCGCGATCGGCTGGCCCTGCACGTTCGCGCGCGCCGTCGATAGCATCGTTCGCCATGCCGTCACGCATCGTCCTCGCACTGTCGTTCGCGGCGATGGTTGTCGCGCAGGAAGCGCCGGCGCCGAAGGCCGCGACCGCGCGTGCGGCCGTCCTGATGAAGGAACTTGGTCGGCCCGACCGGTGCCTCGACGCCGCACGCGAGCTCGTGGCACTCGGACCTGCCGCATTGCCGGTGGTTCACAAGGCGTTGGTCGACCCGCGGCCGGAGCTCGTACGCCAGGCGTTGTTCGTCGCGTCGGGCCTCGCCGGCGACATCGAGTCGCTGCGCGAACCGATCCAGCGCTGTCTGCGGCACAAGGACCTCGGCGTTGCACTGGCCGCGCGCGACGCCTGGCCGGCGCTGGACGGTGGCGGCGCGACGGTGGTGACCGACTATCGGGCCGGCAAGGCGCTGCGTCTGCTCGGCGACGAGAGGCAGGAGTTGCTGGCGGGGTTTCCGTTGCTGATGGGCGTGCAGCAGCTGCCGGACGGACACCTGCTCGTGGCCGCCACCGCGCAGCACCGCGTGCTCGAGTTCGATGCCAAAGGCGAGGAGACGTGGGCCTTCGCCGACGTGCAGCAGCCGAGCGACGCCGAGCGCCTCCCCGACGGCCACACGTTGATCGCGGACAGCGGCAACAAACGCGTGATCGAGGTCGATCACGCCGGCGAGATCGTGTGGATCTACGACCAGGACGTGCGGCCGATCGATGCCGATCGGCTCGCCAATGGCAATACGCTGATCGCCAGCTACCGGGCGAGCGGCGTGGTCGAGGTGGACCGTTCCGGCGTGGTCGTCTGGCAGTGGCGGGGGGTGAACATACGCGACGCCGACCGGCTGCTCGATGGCACCACGCTGCTCACCGACAGCGAGGCGCAGTGCGTGCTGCGTGTCGACTCCGAGCACCATACGCTGCGGAAGTGGCAGGTCGGGTTCGCGTGCAACGACGCCGAGCTGCTGCCGAACGGCCACCTCGTCGTCGGCGGCGATGGCGCCGTCGTCGAGTTCGATCACGAGGGCAAGGAAGTGTGGCGGGCGAAGGTTGGCTACGCCGGCCGGATCGCCCGGCAAGGGGTTGCGCGGCGTTAGACCCGAGCACGCGTCAGACCGCGCCCCATCGTCGAAGCGCGTACTCGCTGCGACACCACGAACCCGTATCGTGCGGCGCATGGATGCAGCTCGATCATGCCTCCGATTCCGTGCGGCCTCGCTGTTCGCGGCAATTCCGCTGCTCTGCCTCGTCAACGCCGCTGCGGCGCAGGCGAACGAACCCCGCGTGCAGTGGAAGTACGCACCGCAGGACAGCCAGTTCGAGGGCGTGCTCGTGCGCGAGGGCACCGTGTTCGCGCTCGATCGGGCCGGCGCGATCCACGCGATCGACGCAGCGTCCGGCGAACGGCGATGGACGACGGGGAAGCTCGGGCTCACCTACGGCTACGGCATGGCACTCGCCAATGTGCCCGGCTTCGACGCGCTGCTGGTCGGCACCGACACGGGCTTCTTCGCGTTCGATCGCGCGACCGGCGTGCAGCTGTGGTTCACGCCGATCGACGCGGGCGTCGCGGGTCCCGCCTGCAACGACAGTGTGGTGATCGCCGGCAGCCCCGACGGCAACGTCCACGCATGCGAGTTGAAGACCGGCCGCATCCTGTGGCACCACGACTACGTCGAGGACCGGCCCGACGACCCGCCCGGGTTCGATGGTGCGCAGGCGCGCTTCGGCAGCAAACCGGCGCGCCCCGGTGCCGCTGCGATCGACGGCAAGGTCGTGGCACTGTCGATCTTCGATCAGTGCAGGGCGATCGCGCTCGATGTCGCCACCGGCAAGCGGCTGTGGGACTTCCGCACCGAGGGCTGGATGCATGGTCGGCCGGAGTTCGGGCCGCTGCACGTCTTCGTCGGCAGCCAGGACCAGAGCTTCTACGCCGTGGACCGGGAGCTCGGGAAGCTCGCGTGGAAGGTCCCGACCGGGTTGTACGTGGAGGCTGGCAGCACGGCGGTGGATCGCTTCGTCTACTTCGGTTCGTGCGACGGCAACCTGTATGCGGTCGATCAAGGCGTCGGCCGCGTGGCCTGGAAGTTCGCGACCGAGAAGGGCGAGCACGGTGGCGCGCCGATCTACAGCCGGCCGCTCGTGTGCTCTGACACCGTCTACCTCGCTGCGATGAACGGCAAGGTCTACGCCGTCGATCGCAAGCAGGGCCGGCTGCTCTGGAAGATCACGCCCCTGGCGAAGTCCGAGCTCGACAGCGAGCTCGTGACGAACGGCGAACTGCTCTTCGTGACGACGCGCCGCACCCACGACGGCGGCGGCGAGAGCGCCGTGCTCGCGATCAAGCTGCCATGACGGTCCCCGTGCTCCGGCCTGCGTTGCCGCGCGACTGCGCTGCAATTGATGCGCTTTTGCGCGGTGCCGGCCTGCGTTCCGAGGGCGAGCAGCTGCCGACCGCAGTGTTCGTAGTCGCGCAGGCGGGCACCTCGATCGTCGGCGCGATCGCGCTCGAAGCACGCGGCGACGCGGGGTTGCTGCGATCGCTCGCGGTGGACCCCGGCTGGCGCGGCAGCGGCATCGGCGACCGTCTCGTCGCGCACCTGCTCGCGATCGCGGCGCAGCAGCACCTCGCGAAGCTCTGGCTGTTGACGACGACGGCCGCGGCGTTCTTCGCGCGCTGGGGCTTTGCCGTCGCGCGGCGGGACGAGGCCCCGGTCGCGATCGCGACGCACCCGCAGTTCGCCGCCGAGTGCCCCGCGAGCGCGACCTGCATGGCCCGCTCGCTGGCCGGCGCGGTGCGCGCGTATCCGTCCGGCTCACTGCCGCTGCGACCCGATGTCGCGGGCGCCACCTACTTGGCGGTCGCCACCGATCACTGCGAGCTGACCTGGTACGAAGTCGAGCCCGGCGTGCGCTTTCCGCGCCACGACCACGAGGTCGACCAGATCACGCTCGTGCTCGACGGCGAGCTCGTGTTCGAGGTCGACGGGCGCCCGCCGATCCGCCTCGGCTCGGGTGAGGTGGTCGCCGTTCCCGCGGGCGTGCCGCACGCGGTCGTCGCCGGAGCGACGTGCGTGCGCGCCGTCGACGCGTGGTCGCGTTCGCCGCAATCGGCTCGGGACCTCGCGCCGACGCGCGCCGACGCCGCGGTCGACATGGCCGTGCACCACGCGCTCGTGCGTGGGCTGATCGACGCGGGCCGCGTGCCGCCGAACCGCGATCTCGCCGCGCGTCTCGGCATTGCGGTTCCCGAGCTCGAACGCGCGCTGCGGCGCCTCGCTCGCAGCCACTCGCTCGTGTTGTACCCGCATGCGCCCGAGCCGTGGCTCGTGCACCCGTTCTCGACGTCGCCGACGCACACGTGGATCGCGCGTGGCGACGACGGCTGGTGGGCGCCGTGCCTCTGGTGCGGGCTCGGTGTCGCGAC
>DASRJH010000017.1:0-6680 GCA_035649575.1 Planctomycetota bacterium | reverse complement strand
AGGTCGAGAATGGTGCCCTCGGGAAGGTCCGTCGGCTCGTCGAGCACGAGCCGCCCATTCCGCACGCGGGCCCGAAAATGTGACATGGTTTCTCTGAGCATACCACTCAGTGCTCGACCGGGGGCATGCCCACGTCAGTTTGCCGTGCGTGCGAGAAGTGGCAGGCAAACTACTGGAGGAGATCGATGGTCCGGCGCTGACTCTGTTTCTTGGGGAGCTCCGCTGCGTTCAATCGAGATGCGCGCGGTCCGAGTCGCCCATCTCCACTCCACCGTTCGGGAAGTACTCGCGCCAGCGCCGCGACACGAGCTTCGCGGTCGCCTCGTCGCAGAACAGCTCCTTCGGATACCCGGGCTTCATGCGCGCGTCGATCACGATCGGGGGCGTGTAGCTCGGCTGCAGGCGCACGAGCCGCACGTCGCTCGCATGGATGTCGGCCGCCGGTTCGAAGCGCGTGAACGTCGTCCACAGGAAGTTCACGGCCGACTTCACAGCCTGCCTGCCGTCGTCGACGAGCACCACGAGCGGCCAGTCGCGCAGCGCTGGCAGTTTTGCGAGCGCCGCCGCGGCGGTCCGGTCCTGCGCGAACGCCGGTCCCTGCACGACGAGACAGCCCGCGCAGAACACTTCGGCGCGCACGAACGGCGGCGGCAGCTGGCCGGTGAACTGAACAGGCAGGCTGCGCCGCGGCTCGCCGAGACCGAGCAGCACGCCCTTGCTGCCCTTGTTGACCTCGGGGCCCGCGTAGTCGAGCGTGTCCATCGACAGACTCGCGAACACGTAGAGATCGGTGCGGAAGTCGGCGCGCGCGAGCACGTGCGGCAGCACGGCGCGGAAGTCGCGCAGGTCCACGGGCTGGTCCGTGACGAGCAGGAACTTCGTGAGGCTCAGCTGGCCCTCGCCGAGGATGCGAAACGCGCTCTGCATCGCCTCGCGGCCGTAGCGCTCGCGCACGATCGCAGCCGCGAGCGAGTGGTAGCCGGTCTCGCCGTAGGACCAGAGCTCGCGCACCGACGGCATCGCGACCTTCGCGAGCGGCAGCAGCAGCTCCTGCAGGTAGTCGCCGAGGTAGAAGTCCTCCTGGCGCGGCTTGCCGACGACGGTCGCGCAGAGGATCGGATCCTCGCGGTGCAGCAGCGTCTTCACGCGCAGCAGCGGGTAGTCGTGCTGCAGCGAGTAGTAGCCGTAGTGGTCGCCGAAGGGGCCCTCGGGGTGGCGCTCGCCGGGACGCACCTCGCCGACGAGACAGAACTCGGCATCCGCGAACACGGGCCAGTCGCTCGCCGTCGTGCGCGCGCAACGCAGGCGCTGGCCGAGCAGCAGCGAAGCGAGCAACACCTCGGGCACGTTCTCGGGCAGCGGCGCGATCGCACCCAGCATCAGCGCGGGTGGCCCGCCGATCGTCACGTGCACGGGCATCGCGCGGCCGAGCCGTTCGTACTCGGCGAGGTGGAAACCGCCGCCCTTGCCGATCTGCATGTGCAGGCCGGCCGTGTCGTCCGAGAACCGCTGCACGCGATACATGCCGAGGTTGGAACCGAGACCCTGCGGATCCTGCGTGTAGACGAGCGGCAGCGTCGCGAACGCGCCGCCGTCTTCGCTCCACGTGCGCAGGAGCGGCAGCCGCGACAACCGCGGCGGAGTGTCCACGGCGGCGAGCAGCGGTGCCCTGAGCACGTTCCTGCGCCCGACCTTCAGCAGCGAGCCGAGCACGTCGCGGTGTCGCCACAGTGCGCCGAGCGTCGGCGGCAACATCGTGTGCGGCATGTCCGCCAGGCGTTGCACGAGCTGCTGCGGTCGTTTGCCGAACGCGAGTCCGACGCGACGCGCCGTGCCGAACAGGTTCGTCACGGCTGTCCACGGCGAGCCCTTCACGCGCGTGAACAACAGCGCCGGACCGCCGGCGGCGATCACGCGGCGATGGACCTCGGCGGCTTCGAGATCCGGATCCACTTCGGTATGGATCTCGACGAGCTCGTTCTCGGCGCGCAGCAGCGCCAGGAACCGGCGCAGATCGGTGAGCGCGTTCATGCGCGGGCCTCCGGCAGCAGGAACGCGCCGACGATCGCCGCGACGCGCGCCGTGGCGCCCGAAGCACCGAGGCGCTGCCGCACCTCGGCGAGCCCCTGCCGCGTCGCGTCGCGCTCGGGTCCCGAGAGCCACAACGCTCGCGCGGCGGCGAGCACGTCGTCCCAGCCGCCCGGGTGATGGAAACAGAACTCGGGCACGACGGCCCGACCGGCGACGAGGTTCGCGGCCGCGATCCACGGCACGCTGAGGATGTTGTGGTAGCCGAGCGTGCTCACGAGCCCACGCAGCTGATAGACGACAATGGTCGGGTTGCCGTGCAGACAGGCCTCGAGCGAACCGGTGCCCGACTTCGCGAGGATCAGGTGAGCGCCGGCGAGCCATGGCGCGAGCGGCCCTTCGTGGTGCTCGACGAACGCCGCGTCGGCCTGCGCGAGCATCGCGCGCAGCAGCCCGGTGCGGCGCCCGTCCTTGTGCGGCAGCACGACGCGGCACGAGGGATCACCGTCGCGCAGCTGGCGCGCGATCCGCAGCATGCCGGGCAGGTTCGTCTCGATCTCGGCGCGCCGGCTGCCCGGCAGCAACACGAGCGTCGGCTGCCGGCGGACGCCCGCGACCGCCGCCGCGTCGGGTGGATGCGCTTCGAGCTCGTCGAGCAGCGGGTGTCCGATGTAGGCGGCCGGGATGCGGAAACGCCGGAAGAACGCCGTCTCGAACGGCAGGATCGTCAGCGTGGCATCGACGGCGCGCCGGTAGCGGCGCATGCGCCACGGGCCCCAGGCCCAGTACTGCGGCGCCACGTAGTGGATCACGGGGATCTTGCGGCGCTTTGCCGCCTTGGCCATCACGACGTGCAGTCCCGGATAGTCGACGAGCACCACGAGGTCCGGTGGATCGTCGCGCAAGAGGCGCAGGTAGCTCGCGAACGCGCGCAGCAGCAGCGGCAGCTGCCGCAGGACCCCCGTGAATCCCATGACCGCGTGCTCGCTCAACGCGCAGCGCAGCGTCGCCCCGGCCTGCTCGAGCTGATGACCGCCGAAGGCCGTGCAACGCACCGAGCGTGCCAAGGCCTGCACGAGACGCGACGCATGCGCTTCGCCGCTCGTCTCGCCCGCGGACACGAACAGGTGGGGACGTTCTGCGCGCGGAGCGCGGCGCTTTTGGAAGAACTCGCGCAGCGCGGTCTCGGCCGTTTCGGGAGCCGTGTGCGCCGCGGCATCGAGCACTTCGCGCGCGGCGCGGCGCCAGTAGTGGCGCCAGGGCAGGTAGCCGAGCAGGCGCAGCGGCGTGAGCAGCGCGCGCAGCACCTCGCGCACGAGGGTCAACCCGACCTCGAAGCCGACCACGCTACGCCTCCGTGCGCGCCAGCGAACGCCACGCGAGCGCGTAGAAGACGACGCAGCCGAGCAGCAGCCACGTCGTATAGCCGGGGCCGTTCCACGGATCGAACATCTGCCACGCGCGCGTGTTGCCGGCGAGGATCGGGCCATACCAGTCGAAGTCGACGAGGCGGAACAGCGTGTACGGCCGGATCCGCTGCGTCAGGTAGAGCCCGACCTGCAGCACTGCGAACGCGCCGACGATCGCCGCGACGTGCGCCTGCACGCGCAGATGTACCGACACCCACGTCGTCAGCAGCAGGAACGCGAGCGCGAACGACGCCGCATGCGTGGTCGCGAGGAACAGCTCCCGCGGCTGCAGTCGTTCGCCGATCACGTGGCTCCAGTACATGGCCGACGCATTGACGAGGAACAGCGGCACGACCACGCACAAGGCCGCCGGCCAGACTTTGTCCCACAGGATGCGGCCGCGCGACACCGGCCGGCTCAACAGGAACTCGAACGTCTGGTTCTCGCGCTCGCGCGCGAACGAGCCGGTGCCGAGCAGCACCGCGGCGGCGATGCCGACGAGGTTGCCGCTGCGCAGGAACAGCATCAGCGCGACCCAGCTCGAGTACGCGAGGTCCTGGTCGTCGCTCGTGATGCCCTGCCCGATGCGCCGCGCGAAGTCGCCGATGTTCAGGTTGCGCAGCAGCGTGGACCGCTGGAGCTCCGGGTACAGGTCGGGCCACCACATCAGCACCGGTACGCAAAGCAGCTCGAGGATCAGCAGGTACGCGAGCGCCATCCAGCGGATCTCGTGGAATGTCTTGCCGGCGATCACGCGCCGCCTCCGTTCGTCGGGTCGTGCAGCAGCACCGCGTAGAGGTCCTCGAGGCGCGGGATGCCGACTTCGGCGCTCTCGACGACGCCGTCGGGCACCGAGCGCAGCCACTGCATCGGGTCGCCGTCGGTCGCTACGACGAGCGTGCCGTCGGGCTCGCGCAGCAGCTCGCGCGCGCCAGCCGGCAGCGTCGCACCGGCGCACAGCCGCAGGCGTGGCCGGCGCCGCAGCGACGCGCGCGCCGCAGCGAGCCGCTCGGGTACGACGAACGTGCCGTCGAGCAGGAACACGAGCCGGTCGGCGAGCGCCTCCACTTCGCCGAGGTGGTGGCTGCTGAGCACGACCGTCTTGCCCTGACGCTTCATGGCGAGCAGCAGGTCGCGCAGAAAGAAGCGCATGCTCGCGTCAAGCGTGCGATCCGGTTCGTCGAGCAGGTAGAGATCGACGTCGGGGATCAAGGTCGCCATGAGCGCGAGCTTCTGCTTCATGCCCGCGCTGAAGCTGCGCACCTTCTGGTGCAGCGGCAGCTGGAAACCCTCCTGCAGCCGCTGACGCAGGCCTGCCTGATGCCGCGGATAGAAACCGAGCGCGAAGTCGAGGAACTGCTGCCCCGTCATCTGGTGGTAGACGCCGGTTTCGCCGGGCAGGTAGCAGGTGCGATGGCGGATCGCGAGCGACTGCGTGGCGGGGTCGTGGCCCATCACGGCGACGCGGCCTCGAGTCCGCTGCACGAGCCCGATCAGCGTGCGCAGCAGCGTGGACTTGCCCGCGCCGTTTGGCCCGACGAGACCGAGCAGTTCGCCGCGCGGCACGGTCAAGCTCACGTCGCGCAGCGCAGCGCGATCCCCGAACGTCTTGACGAGCCCGCCGACCGAGATGACGGCGTCGGTCACGCGACCTCCCGCAGGAAGTTCGCGAGCAGGTGAACGCCGAGCGGCGTGCGGAACGACTCGGGGTGGAACTGCACGCCGAAGGTCGGATGGTCGCGATGCCGCAGGGCCATCACTTCACCGCTGCGCGTGTGTGCCGTCGCCACGAGCTCCGCGGGCAGCTCGCGCGCGACGTAGAGCGAGTGATACCGGCACGCGGGGAACGGGCTCGGCATGCCCAGGAAGAGCCCCGTGCCGTCGTGCACGATCGGCGTGGGCCGCCCGTGCACGGGCTCGCCGCGGTCGACGGCAGCGCCGAACGCGAAACCGATGGCCTGATGACCGAGGCAGACGCCGAGGATCGGCCGGTGACCGGACCAGCGTTGGATCACCGCGACCGAGACACCCGCCTGCTCGGGGCGGCCGGGCCCCGGCGACACGACGATCGCGCGGCATTCCCCCGCGTGCTCGACGTCGATCGCATCGCTGCGCACGACGCGGACCGCAGCGCCGAGTCCCTGCAGCGCTTGCGCGAGGTTCCAGACGAACGAGTCCTTGTTGTCGAGGAGGAGGAGCAAACCGGAAGCCGTGCACAGTATCGTGCCGCCCCACGCGATGAACATCCTGATCGTCGGCCTCGGCGAAGTTGGTTCCTATCTGGCGAAGGTGCTCTCGACCGAAGGCCACTCGGTCACCGTGGTCGACCCGGACCTCCCGCGCATGCGCCGCGTCGCGGACCTGCTCGACGTGCAGGCCGTGCACGGCGACGGGTCGCGCCCCGACGTGCTCGACCGCGCGGACACGCACCAGATGGATCTGCTGCTGGCCGTGTCGAACGACGACAAGGTCAACATGCTCACGTGTCTGTTCGGCAAACGGATGGGCGCCAAGAAGACCGTGCTGCGGCTGCGCGACACTTCGGCGGTGCGCCGTTCCACGACGTTCTACAAGAAGAACCTGCAATACGACCTGCTGCTGTCGCTCGACGACCTCGCGGCCGGCGAGATCGTCAAGACCGTGCGCCAGGACCAGGCGCTCGGCGTCGAGCACTTCGCGGAAGGCAGGGTACAGATGCGCCGCTTCGGCCTCACGGAGGGCGGCCCCTTCACGGGCCAGCTCGTGAAGGACCTCAAGATCCCGAAGGGCATGCTCATTACTGCGATCGACCGCGACCACGAAGTGCTCGTGCCGGGCGGCGGCGACGACCTGCGCGCCGGCGACGAGGTGTTCGTGCTCGGCGAGCCGAAGGCGATCGCGGCGTTCGAGAAGAAGATCGGGCTGGCCAAGGGCAGCACGCGCAACGTCGTCGTCTACGGCGGCTCCGGCATCGTGCTGCGCGTGTGCCAGATGCTGCAGCGCGAGCACGTGACCGTGCGCGTCATCGTCGAGGATCGCGGCGATGCCGAGCGTCTGTCGGAGGTGCTGAAGGGGGTCGTCGTGTTGAACGCCGAAGGCACGGACCTCAACCTGCTGCAGGAAGAGCACGTCGGCGAGTGCGACGCGTTCCTCGGCATCTCGACCGAGGACGAGCGCAACCTGATGTCGTGCCAGCTCGCGCGCACGCTCGGCGTGAAGCGCACGGTGGCGCTCGTGCAGAAGCCCGACTACGTGTCGCTCTAC
>DASRJH010000016.1:0-10035 GCA_035649575.1 Planctomycetota bacterium | reverse complement strand
GCTGCTGTTCGGCGAGAACCGCGTGCAGGAGCTCTTGACGAAGTCCGCGGAGGTGACCGCGTTGTCGGGCTTGCAGTGGCATCTGATCGGCTCGCTGCAGACCAACAAGGTGGGTGACCTGCTGCGCGTGGGAGGCCTCGCGCTCGTACACAGTCTCGACCGCGAACGACTCGCCGACGAATTGCAGCGCCACCTCGTGCGCCTCGATCGCCGGCTCGATGTGTTGCTGCAAGTGCGCGCCACCGACGAGGCGACCAAGCACGGCTGTCCATTCGGCGAAGCTCCGGCATTGCTCGGCCACGTGCAGGTGCTTTGTCCGAACCTCGCCGTTCGCGGCGTGATGGCGATGGGCCCACTCGAAGGGGACCCGGCGCCCGCGTTCGTGCGCACGGCATCACTGTGTTCCGACTTGCGCGCGCGATCGGGGCTCCCTTTGCCGGTGCTGAGCCTCGGCATGTCGTCGGATCTCGAAGCAGCAATTGCGGCCGGCTCCACGCTCGTGCGCATCGGCACCGCAGTCTTCGGACAGCGCGGTTGAGGGACGGCCCTCGGCTCCGTTAACGTGTATGCGTGCCCAACAGGAAAAAGCCGGGCCCGCCGATCCCCTCCGGCCCGCCCGCTGACGCCGCCGAAGTCTCGACGCGCTTACAGACCGCCATCCCGCAGCCGCGCTGCGAGCTCGACCACAAGGATGCCTGGACCCTGCTCGTCGCCACGATCCTGAGCGCCCAGAGCACGGACCGCACCGTCAATGCCGTGACGCCGCTCTTGTTCCAGAAGTGGCCGACGCCCGAGGCGCTCGCGGCGGCGCCGCGCGAGGAGGTGGAAGCCGTCGTGCACCGCACCGGTTTCTTCCGCAACAAGGCGAAGGCGATCCAAGGCGCGAGCCTCGCGATCCATCAGCAACACAACGGAGTCGTGCCGCGCGAGATGAGTGCCCTGGTGCAGCTGCCCGGCGTCGCGCGCAAGACCGCGAACGTCGTGCTCGGCGTGGCGTTCGGCATCGCCGAGGGAATCGTCGTCGACACGCACGTGATGCGCGTGTGCCAGCGCCTCGGCCTCACGACCGCGACGGTGGCCGACAAGGTCGAGCAGGATCTCTGCGCAAAGTTGCCTCGCACCGAGTGGATCCATGCTGGCCACCGGCTGCTGCTGCTCGGGCGTTACGTGTGCGTGGCCAAGGAACCCAAGTGCGAAGACTGCCCGCTGTTCGAGATCTGTCCCTCGCGCGCAGGAGAGGCTCTCGGCAGCTGGCAGCAGCGCGCCGAACACACGCGCCAGGTCGTCGAGGCCGGGTCTGCGGGCGGCGGCTCGTCGCGTCCCGTGCCGTGAGCCGTCCGTTCGAATCGAGCCAGGAACTGCTCGAGGCCGTCGCGGACCTCATGACCCGGCTCGAGGCAGGCGGTCACGTCCAGGCCCTGGCCGAGATCAGGGCAGGTCATCGATGCCTCAACGGGCTCACCGATGGTTGGGCGCTGTTCCTCGCAGCGATCGAGAAGGTCGAGACGACACATGCGTTGCGCTGGCCGCGCGACGAGCAGAAGGCGCTGAAGCTCATCGTGAAAGCCGTGCATGCCGCCGTGTACGGACGGCGTAGGTAAGGGCGAGCCTCAGGCGCGGCACGCTCGTGCGAACGAACGCGCCACCGACTCCCAGGTCTGCAGCGGTGGTCGCATCGAGTCGCTGCGGGCGGCGGTGAGACGCACCGGATCCGTCAGCACCTGGGCCAGCCGCGCCGCGAACTCCGCGTCCGTCGCATCGGGTGGCAGCAGCCAGCCATTGCGGCCGTCCTGCACGAAGCTCGAGATCTCACCCGTGTCGAACGCGAGCACCGGCACTGCGCACGCCGCGGCTTCGGCGACTGCCATGCCGAACGACTCGCGGCGCGAAGCGGACACGAACAGGTCTGCGTGTTGGAGTTCGCTCGCGACCCCAACCGGCGACAGGCCACAGCGGACTTGCAGCGGCACGCTCTTTGCCGCGACACGCACCGCAGCGACATGGTCCCGGTGCTCGTTCTCGTCGCCGATCAGCACGAGCTCGCACCGCGCGGCCGTGGTCGAGTGCGCGAGTGATGCGGCGAGCAGATGCTGTCCCTTCCCCGGGCTGATCGTGCCGACACACACGATGCGCAGGCGAGCGCTGGCGGCGCGAGCCGGCCCCGGGACGAAGCACGGATCGAGCCCCGGCCGGACAACCGTCACCGATCGCACCGCGGTGCGCACGGCATCAGCGGTGCGTTGCGACGTGGCGATCACGCGCGGCGGTGTGGTTGCCCACGGCGTGCGTCCGGGCACGACGTGCAGCAGTGCAGTGACTTCGGCCGGCAGCGGTTCCTGCGTCAGTGCTATGAACAGCCCGTCGACGACGATGACCGTGTCGCGCCGTTCCTGACGCGTGCGCGCCACGACGGCCGGCAGTTCGCGCGGTGCGATCGCGCGCCGTTCGCCTTCGCCACGTGCGGCCAGCCGCGGCATGATCTCGTCCTGATAGCGATAGCCGCCCGAGACGAAGCCAGGCGCGCGCTGGGGCTCCAGCAGCAGGATCACGTGGCACCGGTCGGGATACGCATGCAGCGCCTATGCGATGACTCAGTAGACGACGAGGGGACACGGGTCGCTCTGTTCCCCGCGATAGAGGCGCGCGAAGAACTCGGGCAACCGGGCGAATGCGATCGGCGTTTGCAGCAGCGCGTCGAGCCGGGCATCGCGGAGCAGTTGCAGGACCGCGGCCGTGCGCGCGCCGAATCCCGCCTCGCGATGACTCGCCGCGACGGTGCCGACCTGCGAAGCGACGATGCGTTTGCGTTCGCTGTGGAAGGTGCCGCCGAGCCGCAGCTCGACGGTCTTCGTGCCATACCACGACAGCTCGATGACTCGCCCCTCGAAGCTCAGCGCGTCGATGGCGAGTTGCAGACCGTGACTGGTGCCGGTGGCATGGAAGGCGACCGCGAAAGTGCCAGGCGCCAGCTCCTCGGGTGCCACCGCCGCACGCACCCACGGCAAGCGTGCGGCGAACTGTCTTCGCGCCGCTTCCGCCTCGACGAGCACGACCTCACCGCGGTGTGTCGAGGACAGCACGAAGGCCACCAGCAGACCGACGGCGCCGCCGCCGATCACGGCGATGCGTTCACCGGCGCGCAGCTCCGCGTCCCATGTCGCATTGAGCGCGGTCTCGAGGTTCGGCAGCAGCGTGCCCCGCGGTGAAGGCACGTCTGCCGGCAGCATCACGAGGGTCGCGCGCGGCACGATCACGCGTTGCTGGTGCGGGTGCATGACGAAGGCCCGTTGGCCATCGAGCGCGCCGCCCCGAACCACGCCGACGAGGCTGTAGCCGTAGAGGATCGGCAACGCGAACGACCCGCGCATGCCGCGGCACGCCATCGCCGACGCAGAACCCGAAGGCACCTGACCGAGGCCGACGAGCCGTTCGGTGCCCGGGCTGATGCCCGAGAACTGCGTCTGCAGATCGACATCTGTGTCGCCTGGGTGCGGCAGTTCCACGGCGTGCAGCGCACCCTGACCCGCGGTATCCACCCAGTAGGCAAGCGAGGCGGGCATGTCAGACCAAGGTGGTGCGGGTCTGTGCACTGCGAGTCGGCCAACACGACAGCAGGACGTGGCCATCGAGCATCGCGTGCGCCATCGTGAACTTGATGCTGTCTTGCACGTGGTCCACTGCAGGCAGCACGAAGCTCGGCAGGCCGGAGCCCATCACCATCGCCGCGATGTGAACCTGGAGCAGGTCGATGCAGCGCGCCTGCAAGAACGACGAAACGGTCGTGGCACCGCCTTCGAGATAGAGCGAGTGGATACCGCGATCGCGCAGGACCTCGAGGATCGTGTACGGCTCGATCGATCCCGATCTCGAACGCACCTTGATCAGGCCGGCCATCGGATCGTGCGTCGGTGAGTCGAGCGTGTCGTCGACGACGACGTCGCAGCCAGGAGGCGTGAACACGCGCAGCCCGACCCCCCGCCGCAACACGCTCCCGCGACCGCTGAGCACGATACGGCGCGGGTTCGGGCCCTCGACGTGGCGCACGGTCAGTTGTGGATCATCGCAGAGCGCAGTGATGGCCCCGACCATCACGGCGTCGAGCAGCGCGCGCATGCGGTGGGCGTGGCGCAGATCGGCTTCGTTGCCGATCCACTTCGACTGGCCGTTCTCGCAGGCGATGCGGCCGTCGAGCGTCTGTGTCACGTGAGCGGCGACGAACACGCGACCGGCGCCGCGCGCGGCGGCGGTGCCGAGCACGACCGGCAGGTAGACCTGGGCCATCGAGAGCACGTTCGAGTCCACGGGTCGTCCCGTCGGGTGGTCGAAGCGGGGCGTGGAATCGCCTTCTGGGCTGTAGACCGACAGAGCACAGTCGGGTGGGGCCGGCGGCACCTCGCGACCAGCGACACGAGGATCCGGTGCGGCGAGGACCTGCCGGGCAGAGCACAGGTTCGCACCAATTGCAGGTACGCAATGCCACGTCGTGCCGTGTTGCACGAGCAGCAGATCGCCCATGGCCGAGGCGAGCTGGGTGCGTGCAGAGAGCAGAGCCGGCCAAAGGCCGTTGTCGTGGAGTTCACATGCCATGGAGTGGCGCAGCCTGCAGGGAGCCGCCGTGGTGTGAACGAACCCCGCTGGCGCGAAAGGATACATGAGGGAGAGCCATTCGTCGCCAGGGCCCCGACCCGCCGGGCGTGTGCTAGTCTCTCGTGCCATGCCCGTAGCAGCCTTGCAGCCGTCGTTTCGTAGGTACGCCTCGGTATGGCTGCCGGCGCCTTCACATTCGCAGTGTGCGGCGCCGCGGAAAAGCACGACGGTCTGGTCGGAGTCCCTTGCCACCATGGCGCGCGTCGTGGCGTCCGTGCTCGGCCCGTCCGCGATGCTGCTCGTCGATATCAGTCGGGAGGTCGGTCGTTGATGTCCCCGCGCGCGTGGCTCGGCTTCCTGGTCGGCATCGTGGTGCTCCAGTGCTGCGCGAGATTGCAGTACCCGTACACCTGGGAGGTTCTGCGGGGCGACGTGTGTCGACTCTCTCCCGATCTGCTGATACTGATCGGGCTCGCAGCGTTCGGTGCCGCATCCAGACGGCCGCGGTTGTGGGCGCTCTTGGCCGCGCTCCTGCTGCTGATGTCGATGTTGTTCCACGCGACCATCGACCTGATGGACGTCTACCGGCCCGACCACAAATTCGAACTCATCGATGTGCCGCAGTTGCCCTGGCTCATCGACCTGGTGTTCGAGCAGCACCCTGTTTGGTATCGGAACGTGGTCCTCAGCTGCGTCGCCATCGGACTGATCACGCTGTGGGTGGTGCTCGCGTGGTGCTTCGCGGCGGTCGCGCGTCCGGCGCGAGGGTCGCGCGGAGCCTACGGCTGCGCCCTCGTGCTCCAGGTCCTTGCGATCTCCGGCGTGGTGTGGACGAGCAGTACTTCCTACCGCTCGGTTTGGGGCGACTCCTGGCTCGCCCAACTCGCCGACAACGCCGCGCGGACAGCCAACAGGCTGATCGATCGCGAGGGTTTCGATCGCCAGTTGTACAAGAACATCGAAAGCGCCGCAGAACGGCTCGACACGGTGTCTCACGATCTCACGAAGCTTCGGGGTGCCGACGTTCACCTGGTGTTCGTCGAGTCCTATGGCCGGTTCGCCACGAGGCACGCCGAACTCGGTCCGCCGTTGCGCTCCCTCTGGCCCTCACTCGAACGCGACCTGTGCGAAGCCGGATTCCACATGAGGAGCGCGACCTGCTATCCGGCCATCACGGGAGGCGCATCGTGGCTCGCCCACGCGCAGCTCTTTGCGGGGTTGCACGTGACCGACAACCGTCTCTGGGAACTGTTGATGGGGAGTTCGCTCGTGCCGATTCCGAAGCGGTTCGCCGAGGCCGGGTATCACACGGTCGAGGTATTGCCTGCCGTGCGCAAGGATCTCCCCGAGGCGGAACGCGCGAAAGTGCGCACGCGCGCGCACTTCTACGGTTTCGACGAGAGCCTGACCCGCCTCGAAATGCCCTACGACGGCATCTTCTATCCCATGGGCGAGATGCCGGATCAGTTCGCGCTGCACCACTTGCTCGAGCGAGTCGTGAAGCCTGCGACGACGCCGCTGCTGACGACCTTCATCTCCTGCTCGAGCCATGCGCCATTCTCGCCGATTCCGCCCTACATCGAGGATTGGCGTATCGACGACGACACCTTCAAGCGGCCACCTCAGGCCGATTACCACCTGTCGTTCTTCCAACTGCCGGACAACCCGGTGGCCCTGCAGGCCTACCGCGATGTCATCGAGTACTCGCTGCGCACGATCGTCGGGTTCACGTGTCGCCTGACGCGGCCGTCGCTCGTGATCGCGCTCGGCGATCATCAGCCGCCGATCGCGGCGTCCACGTCGGTGCCGGACCGCAGCAAGGACGTCGTGATCCACGTGTTCGCCAATCGCGCGGAACTGCTCGAACCGTTCCGCGCGATGGGCTTCGTCGAGGGCTTCGACGTGCCGGCCGACATGGTCGCCTTCGACACTGCCGACTTCGCGCAGATGCTGTTCAAGGGCTTCGCGAAGTAGGGCGCGTGTGGCAGCGTGTGCTAGTCTGTCGGCGCCATGCCCGTAGCGGCCTTGCAGACCTGGTTGCGTGTGCAGGCCTCGGTGTGGTTGCCTGTGCTCGTAGTGCTCGGCGTGTGCGGCGCCGCGGGTCCCGCTGCCGGCTGGCGGTTGGCATTGCTCGCTGGCATCGCGGTGTCGTTCGCTTCGCTGGCGTGGATCCTGCGCGCCGGCAGCCTGGCCGATCTCGTGACGATGGTGCGCGTCGGGGGTCTCCTCGTCGTGGTCGGAGCCGGCGCAGGTCAGCTCGGCGTCGCGGTCTGGACAGCGGCCGTTGCCGTAGTGTTGCTCGACCTCGTCGATGGCGCGCTGGCGCGGCGGTTCGGTGGTTCGCCCGGTGGTGCTGTGCTCGACATGGAGGCGGACCAGTTGACGACGCTCGGTCTCGCGGTCGTGGTGCTCAGCATCGGTGGCAAAGCGCACGTGCTGCTGCTGCCCGCGATGCGCCCCGCCTTCGTGCTGGCCGCCTGGTGGCTGCGGATCCCGGCCCACGAACCGAAGCCCGTGAACGGCGACAACCGGCGCGGCCGCCGCGTCTGCGCGGCCGTGATGATCGCGCTGCTGATCGCTTTGTGCCCGGCCACCGGACCCGCAGTCCGCGATGTCGTGACGGCCATCGCGGTCTTGCTGCTGGCATGGTCGTTTCTCGGTGACGCTCGCTTCCTGCTCGCGCATCGAGCGAGAGCTCGTGCATGACCGGTTCCGACGTCATCGTGCTGCTCGCCTACGCTTCGCTGCTGGTCGAGATGACGGTGTTCCCGGTTCCGAGCGAAGCCAGCACGTGGCAGCTGCTGGCCTGCAAGAGGGTGGCCGGCGAAGGTGCTCTGACGAGAGCCACTGGCGCGCCGCTGTGGCGCAAGGTGCTGTGGTTCTTCGTGCCCACCGCGATCGGCGTGTTGCTGTTCCTCGTGCCGCTCTGCTGCATCCTCTGGCCTGCCGCGCGCGCCGCCTGGGTCACGCTCGACTCACCGGTCCTGGTCGGCCTCGGTCTGTTGCTGGTCGCCGCCGGTCGCGTCACGACCTTCGTCGCGACGCTACAGCTGCGCGCGCAGCGGCGGGCGGGCGGCGGGCCGCCGCAGGGGTTGTTCCGTTGGTCGCGCAACCCCGGGTTGTGCGGCATGTTCGTGCTCTACATCGGGCTGTGTCTCGCGTCGGGCGTGCCGTGGCTGTGGCTCGGCCTGCCGCTCTACCTCGGCAACATGCATCAGCGCGTGCTCATCGAAGAGTCGAACCTGCTGGCGCTGCATGGCGCAGTGTGGCGCGACTACGCGACGCGCGTGCCGCGCTACGTCGGTCCCGCTCGCCGTTGCCATCACGCTCGGCCAGCCGGGCCCTCCGCGGCCGCGTCGGTGGCACAGACCGATGTCGCCGCGTGGTTCGATGCGACCTACCGCACGAGGGGACTGCGCTACCTGCGCCCACCTCGCTCCTACCCGATCTTCGTGCAGCTGCTCGAGGCGAGACCCGGCGAACGTCTGCTCGATGTCGCGTGCGGTCCGGGTCTGCTGCTGCGAGCCGCGCGGGAACGCGGCGTCGATGCGACCGGCATCGACCTGTCGAGCGAGGCAGTGGCGCTCGCGAAGCAGCTGATGCCCGGAGTGGACGTGCTCCAGGGCAACGCCGAGCGGCTGCCGTTCGCCGACGGCACGTTCGACTGCGTGACGTGCATCGGCTCGATCGAACGCTTCCTCGATCGCAGAGCCGCGCTGCGCGAGATGCAACGCGTCGCCAAACCGGAGGCGCGGTTCTGTTTCCTCGTGCGCAATGCGAGCACGCTCGTCTGGCGCGTCTGGCGCCAGTGGCTCGGCCGCCGGCAGGTGCAGGGGCACCAGGACGCACAGACCCTGGCGCAGTGGCGCGAGCTGTTCGCGCAGTGTGGCTTCGTCGTGCAGCGCGTGCTGCCCGACCAGTGGCCCCGCGCCCGCGTCAGACAGCTGCTGCCGTGGTGGCGCCCATGCCCGGGGCGCAAGGAGCCCGAAGCAGGGTCGCTCGCGCCGTTGCGTTGGTGCAACGAGCTCGTGTTCGTGCTGCGTTGCGATCGGAGTCGCGCATGACGACCGATGCACGGGCAATGGCAGCCATGTACGAGACGTTGTCGCGCTGGCAATGGTGGCGTCGCCGATGGGCGCGCGCGCGTGCCGGCGAAGGGCTCGAACTGCGCAAGCGCCTGTTGCCGTCGACACAGGGCGGGCCTGCAGACGGTGGCCCTGGCCTCGATCGATGGCTGCAGGCGAAGCTCGACGGGCGGCCGGCCGCGCGCGTGCTCGACCTCGGCTGCGGTTTCGGCGCGTCGCTGCTGCGTTGGATCGAACGCGGCGACGCGGTCGGAGTAGGCGTGACGCAGAGTGCGTTCCAGATCGCGCGGGCCACCGCGGAAGCACGCCGCCGCGGTCTCGCGGCGCGCTGCCGCTTCCTGCGGCAGGACTTCACGGCGCCGGTCGATGGCGACTTCGACGTCGTGCTGGCCGTCGAAGCGCTCGGCCACGCACTCGACCTCGACTCCGTGTTGCAGCACGTCCACGCCGTGCTGCGGCGCGGCGGCACGTTCGTGTGGATCGAGGACCTGCTGCGCCACCCATTGTCGGGCGACCTCGACGTGGCCGAGGTGGCCCGGCGTTGGGGCTCACCGCCGCTGCGTGATGTCGTCTCAGCGCGAGACGCCATCGGCCGCGCCGGACTGCGCATCGTCGAGGAAACCGACCTGAGCGCGCAGGTTCCGATCCTGCCGGTGGCATCGGCGCTGGCGCGATCCCGCCGGCTCGGTCGCTTGCACGCGTGCTTGCCGCTGCGACCGCTGCGCCGGCTGGTCGACGCGTTCGCGGGTGGCCTCGCACTGCAGCGACTCTACGCGCGAGGCCTGGCCTGCTACCGTGTGTGGGTGTCCGAGCGCCCAGCGGCAGTTGCATGAAGACCGTGCGCATCCTTGGTTGGTTTGCGGCGCTGTTGCCGGCGCTGGCGGCTGCCTACTGGGCCTCGTTCGGTGCGCGGTTCCCCGAGCCCTGGCTCGACCGGCGCGAGCTCGGGGAAGTGACGCCGCGATGGGACTTCGCCGGTTGGGCCGACCTGCAGGAGCCAGCACACGTCTTTGCGCGCTTGCTGCACCTCGGCGCGTTGCAGGTGCCCGGCGCCTCGATGTCGTCGGTGGTCTGGGTCAACGCGTTGTTGGCAGTCGTGATCGTGTCCGCGCTGGCGACGCTGATGCAGCGCACGTTCGCGATCGAAGGCACCGGGCGGCAGGTGAACCTCGCGGTGGCCGGGTTGCTCGTGGCCGCGCCCGCGTTCGGCGCCAACTGGCTGTATGGCGAACGGGCGGGCGCGCTGCTGCCGCCGCTGTTGTTGCTGACGGCGGTGTCGTGGTTGCAGGGCGAGCGTTGGTTCCGCCTGCGCGCGTGCGGCGCGATCCTGCTCGCGGCGTTGGCACCGTTCTGTCACAGCCAC
>DASRJH010000015.1:0-7795 GCA_035649575.1 Planctomycetota bacterium | reverse complement strand
ATCGATCTCCTCGTCCCGGCCGTGTGGGCCCAGGTCCCGAGCCCGCCCGCCTTCCTCGGGCACGAGATCGGAGCGGACCACGAGCTCTGCAACTACACGGACCTCGTGCGCTACTTCCGCGCGATCGAGAAGAGCTCGGATCGCATGCGGCTCGTCGACATCGGTCCGACGAGCTACGGCCAGCGCATGCTGATGGCGGTGATCACTTCGCCGCAGAACCACGCGCGGCTCGAACGCCTGCGCACGATCAACCAGCAGCTCAGCAAGGGCCGCATCGACGCGACCCAGGCCAAGGCGCTCGCGGCCGAAGGGCGCGCGACCGTGTGGATCGACGGCGGTCTGCATGCGACCGAGGCGATCGCGGGCCAGAACATCATCGAGCTCGTGTGGCAGATGACGTCGCGCGACGACGCCGAGGTGCGGCGCATCCTCGACGAGGTCGTGCTGCTCGTGTGCCCGGTGAATCCCGACGGCCTCGAGCTCATTGCCAACGCGTATCGGGCGACGCGCAGCATGACGACGCCGGTGCTCTACCAGCGTTACATCGGGCACGACAACAACCGCGACTTCTACGTCTGCAATCAGCTCGAGGCCCAGAACATCAACCGCGTCTTCTACACCGACTGGTGTCCGCAGATCGTCTACAACCACCACCAGTCGGCCCCGAGGGGCACGATCATCTTCACGCCGCCGTTCCGCGATCCGCACAACTACTACGTGGATGCCATGGTGATCCGCGGCATCGAGATCGTGAGCGCGCACATGAACCAGCGCTTCGCCGCGGAAGGCAAGCCGGGCGTCATCTCACGCAGCGGCGCGCCCTACTCGGGGTGGTGGAACGGCGGCCTGCGCTCGACGAACTACTTTCACAACGTGATCGGCATCCTGACCGAGTCGTTCGGCCGGCCCGAGCCGACGCAGATCGATCAAACGATCGAACGGCGCCTGCCCTACGGCGACTACCCGGATCCCGTGAAGAGCCAGACCTGGCACGCGCGCCAGACGGTCGAGTACCTGCAGACCGCGAACTTCGCGATCCTCGACTACGCGGCGCGCTACCGCGAGGAGCTGCTGCAGCAGATGCACACGATGGCCACGCGCGCGATCGAGCGCGGCCGACGCGATCACTGGACGCCGACACCGTATCTCGTCGAAGCGGCGCGGCGGCGCGAGAAGCCCGACACGGTGTTCTCCGACCCGTATCTGCGCGATCCACGCGTCTACGTGCTGCGCAGCGACCAGCCGGACTGGAGTGCCGCGCAGCGCATGGTGCGGGCCCTGCGCCGGAACGGCGTCGAGGTGCTGCGCGCGACGGCGCCGTTTCCGATGAACGGCGTCACGATGCCGGCGGGTTCGTTCGTCGTGAAGACGGATCAGGCCTACCGCGCCCACGTGCTCGATCAGTTCGAACCGCAGTGGCACCCCGACGACATGAAGGACGGCAAGCCCGTGGCGCCATACGACGCTGCCGGCTGGACGCTCGCGATGCAGTTCGACGTGCAGGTCGAACGTTGCTTCGAAGGACTCGACGGGCCGTTCGAGGTCGTAACCGACGCTGAACGCTTCCTGCCGCGGCGGCCGCCCGTGGTGGCTTCCTACCGGCTCGACGCGCGCGACAGCCATACGGTGATCGCCGTGAATCGCATGCTGGCGGCAGGCGTCGAGGTCGCGTGGTCCCCGACCGGCTTCTTCCACGTGACGGCACAAGGCCTCGCCGCGGCCGAGATGCTGGTCGAAGCCGCCAACCAGCTCGGCGCGGCCGTCGTGCCGGCGTCGATGCCGCCGCAGGCGCCCGAACGCATCGTGCCGCCGCGCATCGGCCTGTTCGACACCTACGGCGGTCACATGCCGACCGGCTGGGATCAATGGATCCTGAAGGAGTTCGAGTTCCCGGTGCAGCAGGTGTGGGGCGACCGCATCGAAGAGGGCGATCTCGGCAGGGATTTCGACGTGCTCGTGTTCCACACCGGTCTGCCCGGCCCGCGCGACCTCGAACGCGCAGCACAGCGCCGTGACGAAGAGAGCCTCGACATGCTCGCTGACGCACTGCCGCCGTTCGAGGATTGGAGCAACCTGAAGGCGCGCGCGACGCGGCTCACGGGCGAGAAGGCCCTGCCGGCGATCCGCGAGTTCGTCGAACACGGTGGCACGCTGATCGCGCTCGGCGGCGAGTGCGACAAGGTGATCCGGCACTTCGGATTGCCGATCAAGGTCGGTACGCACGTGCCGACCGAAGACGGCGAACGCCGCACGCTGCGCGAGGAGTATTACGTGCCGGGTTCTCTGCTCGCGATCGAAGTCGACGCGAGCCACCCGATCGCGCGCGGCGCCCCGCGCGAGCTGGCCGCGATGGTCACGGGCAGTTCCGTGATCATGCAGGTCACCGATCCCAACGCGCGCATCGACGTCGTCGCGCGCTACCGCGCCAGCGACACGCTGCTGAGCGGGTGGCTCATCGGCGAGGACTTCCTGATCGGCAAGCAGGCAGTGTTGTGTGCGCACGTCGGCAAGGGCCGCGTGCTGCTCTACGGCGCCGACGTGACCTACCGCGGCCAGCCGCTGGGCACGTTCAAGCTGTTCTTCCACGGCATCCTCACGAGCGGACGCACGCGCTGACGAGCGAGCTCACTTCACGACCTTGGGTAGGTGCGAACGCACCTTGGCCGAGAAGTTCGGGTCGCCCTGATACAGCCGCGCGACGTCCGAGATCAGGTGCAGACTGCGCATGTCTTCGTAGGGCATGCCCTGCGTTTCGTCGCCGACGAGCTTGTCGCGTTCGTACATGAGCTGATCCAAGTAGCCGTTCAGCAGCAGCCGCATGTCGAACTTGACGCGACGCCCACCGGCCTCCTCGGCGATCGCAACCCACGCGGTCGTGCAGTTGTGCTCCAGCGCGTGATAGAAGACCGGCTGTTCGACGAGCGCGTTGGCTTCCTCGAGCAACTGCCGGAACACCAGGCGCACGGCACCCGGAGGCAGGCGGGTCGGGAACAGATACACGCGCTCCTTGCGGAAGTTGGTGCGCAGCTGCACGACGTCGCGCTCTTCGGCCAGGATGTAGATGACCTCGAACTGCTTGAACAAGCTGCCGAGGATGGAATAGCCCTCTCCCTTCTCGGGACGCGTCTCGACGGACACCGCGACGTGATCGCCGCCCGCGAACCCGAAGCTCAGGATCACGTGGGCGATGCTGCGGTTGCCACCCCAGTAGGACAGCACGAGGTCCATCGACTCGAGTGCTTTGAGGTCGTAGGTGCGCTGCTCGTAGTGAACGGTGAAGTCCTGCTCGCTGCGATACTCGAAGTCACGCAGGTTGGTGATCGTGACGTCGTCGCCGACGAAGACCGCCTTCGGCAGCAACGAGACTTCGGGTGCCCAGTCGCGCAGTTGGGACGGCTTGATCGTGATCCACCAGGCGATCACGCCCGCCGTCGCAACGAGGAACCACTTGATGGTGCGGCCGCGCCGCTCCAGCAGCGCAAAGGCGCTGATCACCGCGATTCCGTACAGGCCCGCCAACGCGAAGCGCACCGGCTGCCAGGGCAGGTTCGAGAAGTAGATCGCCAGCGCCGACCACGCCAAGAGCAGCGAGAGCACGAGCGCGAGCAACCCGATGCCGAGCGCTTTCGTCAGTCCTCGGATCGTCATGCGCGAGCACGGTAGCGCGGAGGCAACGCAATGGGAATGCAACTATGCCACCGGAGAATGCCATGACCGCGGATTGACTTGCGGATTGACTTGGATGGCGGCCCCGGCAACCTACGTCGCTCGGGGTCCCCACGTCACACTCGGCCTTGCTGCGTTCCGCCCATCAGGATTCACTCATGCACGTCCAACGTCGACGACCTTCCCAGCGACATGCGTCGCAGACCGCATTGTTCGCGTGTCTGGCTGCCGCCGGTTCGTCCTGCGCGATCCTCGGTTTGAGAGAACAGGTGGCCGAGATCGCGGCGCACGGCTTCCTGTCGGTCCAGGTCGAGGCGATGGCGCCCGCCGTTCCGACGTATGCCGTCGCGTGGGTGACCGGGGCGGATGGCAAGCCCGAGACGATCGGCCTGCAGCCCGTTGGCGCGGATGGCATTGCCTCCTTCCTGCTGCTGAACCACCGTCGCTACAGCATCGGCGCCTGGTCCGACATCGACAAGAACAAGGTCTACGACGGTGGCGAACCGGCGGCCTCGGTCAGCGACCTGCAGCCCCTGCCGCTCGACGACACGTTCGACCGGAGCAGGCTGGTGACCTTGAAGCTCGCCACGACCAACGGACTGGCGCCGGGCCAGAGTTTCACGGTCCCGGACACGGAGTCGGACATGGGCGACGCGCTGGCCGTGCACCTCGGTGACGTCGTGAACTTCGACGACCCGCGCTTCACGGCCGAGAACGGAGACATGGGCATGTGGCGCCCCTTCGACTTCCTGCAGAAGCTCGGGGTCGGCCTCTACTTCCTGCAGCCCTACGATCCGAACAAGCTGCCCGTCGTCTTCGTCTACGGCATCTCGGGGTCGCCGCAGGATTGGCGCCCGATGATCGAGTCGCTCGATACCGCGAAGGTGCAGCCCTGGTTCTTCCACTACCCGGGCGGCATGCGGGTGGAGCGGTCGGCGAACGGACTGGTCAGCGCGATCCTGCTGCTGAAACAGAAGCACCGGTTCCCGAAGCTCGCGATCGTCGCTCACAGCATGGGCGGGATCGTCACGCGCGGTGCGATCCAGCGCGTCGTCGAGCAGGCCGGCTCGAACTTCATTTCGACCTACGTGACCATCTCGGTGCCTTGGGGTGGGCACGAAGCGGCGGCGAAGGGAGTGCAGCGACTCAACTATCCAGTGCCGTCCTGGCGCGACATGGAGCCAGGCAGCGACTACCTGCGCTCGCTGCTTGCCCGGCCGTTGCCGGCCGGCACGAAGCACGACCTGATCTTCGGCTTCAAGAGCACCGGTGGCATGGGGCTGCCGGACGACAACGACGGCACCGTCGGCGTCGCGAGCCAGTTGGTGATGCAGGTGCAGGAAGCCGCGCACCGTGTCTACGGGCTCCCGCTCGGACACGCCGAGATCCTGCGCTCGCCGGAGACGCGACGCCTCGTCGAGCAGGCGCTGAAGAACCCGTGAGGTGAAACGGGTCGCGAACGAGGCTCGGCTCAGACCGGCAGCATCTGCATGTCGCGCCACACGATCTGGGCGATGTGGATCGCATGCTCGACCGAGTCACCTTCCACGACGGTCTTCGAACCGTCGGCGTGGAACCAGCGGCAGTGGCCATCGGGCGTCGTTCTCAGGAACACCTCGTGCCGGGCTTTGCCGAGATGGGCCATGCTCGGCGGGACGGGGATCGAAGCGTGGGCCAGGTCCGCAGGTGCATGAAGCTCGACCATGACAACACCTCCAGGGCGAAGGGGCGCATGGTATCCAACCCGCCGCCCAGGTGCAGGGCTCACGTTCGATGGTTCCTGCCCGTCAACATGCTCGACGAATCGGCACCATGCAGCAACCTGGCGTCCGGAGGCAGCTTGCGCACCGGGCACGGCCTTGCCGCACCCATCGACCGCGCTCGAGGCTTGTCCTGGTCATCCTGTCCCGCTCGATTCCCCTGATCACCAATGAGTCCCGCACACGGCAATGAAGAGCCGTTCGCGCAGCGCATGATGGGTCTGCACGACGACCTCGCGCAGCGCTTCTTCGCGCACCAGCTGGCGGCTGGATCGCGACTTCGTGCGCGCTGCGTCGCACCTCGCCGGTTACCGCGAACGACTGCTGTGGCACATGCAGGACGAGGAGGGCCTCGTGCTGCCGCGGTATCGCCAGCCCATGGCAACCGATCACTGGTCGCGACCGCGACGAGCCCTTAGACCTGCGCTCGCAATGAAGCGCCTTCGTCCGTCGGCCTTTCTCGTCCAAGCACTGCTCGCTGTCCCGCTCGGCGCCGCTCCACAAGTGTTGCCCGAACCGCGCACCGAGCAGGTCGCAGTTCCTGGCGCCGCGGCGCCATTGTCGCACGTCGTGCAGTTGCCGGCCGGATACACCGAAGGCCAACGGCGCCCGCTGCTCATGCTGTTGCCCGATGGTGCGGCGGACCTCGCGGCGGCGCAGACCGCGGTGAGTGACGTCGGCGCCGAGATCGCGCGCGGCGGCTTCGTCGTCGTGAGCCCCGCGATGGCCGGCCGCGAGGCCGATCTCGGGATCCTGTGCGCGCAGCTGCGGCAGTCGTTCCGGATCGAGCAGGGTGGCATGCACGTCGGCGGCGGCGGCGCGGGTGCGAAGAGCGCGCTGCGCGTCGCCTTGGCGCACAGCCATCAGTTCCAGACGATCTCGGTCTGGGGTGGTGTGCGCGAAGAGGAAACAGCACCGCTGCGACGGCTGCGCCACCGGCGTGTGCAGGTGCTGGACCTGCCGGATGCGGCGACACTGCGGGCGCACTTCACTGCGCTGCATGCCGCGCGCGCGGAGACCGGCGTGGCCGCCGACGTCGGGTTCACGCTCGACGACCTGCACGATGCGGCCGCGAAGGGGGACGAGACGAGTTACTTCGCGATCCTCCCCGACGACGCGGTATTCCTCGGCACGGACGCGACGGAGCGTTGGACCGGGGCTCAGTTCAAGGCGTTCGCGATGCCCTACTTCGAACGCGGCCCGGCGTGGATCTACGTG
The DNA here is from genome assembly GCA_035649575.1 of Planctomycetota bacterium. Taxonomy (GTDB): domain Bacteria; phylum Planctomycetota; class UBA1135; order UBA1135; family UBA2386; genus DASVAL01. Next base: position 1,151 of record DASRJH010000015.1, on the reverse strand, counting down.
CCGCTGCGGCGGTGGGTCACGGTGTCGGTCGATGGCGCGTTCGCGTGGTTCGACGAAGTGCTCGACAACGAGGGCTATGGCGAATGCCGCGGCTCGGGCGTGTTGGAACGCCGCGCAGAGCGGTGGGTCGTGCGCCAATACAACCTCACGGTGCCGGTGCCGAACGACCTGTTGCGCGGCGTGGTCGAGCGCATCCGCGCGTTCGCCGACGGGCGCGCGCCGGTCGCGACAACGATCGTCGTCGTGCGCCATGCCGAGAAGGTCGCCGAGGGCGAAGACCCCGATCTGACCGAGGGTGGCCGCGCGCGCGCGGAAGTCCTCGCGAAGACGCTGCGCTCTTTGCCGGTCCGCGCCGTCTTCACGACGCAGTTCGCCCGCACGGCGGCGACGGTCGCGCCGCTGTGCCGCGACAAGAAGCTCGAGCCCGTGGCGGTGCCTGCCGCGGAGACCAAGAGCCTCGCCACGCGCGTGATGAAGGAACACCTCGGCCAGACCGTTCTCGTCTGCGGTCATTCGAACACGGTGCCGGCGATCCTGAAGGCCTTCGGCGTGCGCGAGTCCCCCGCGATCGCCGACGACGAGTTCGACTGGCTCTTCGTCGTCACGCTCGGCCCGGACGGGGCGCAGTGCCTTGCCCTCAAGTACGGCGGCTCGTAGCGTCTCGTGCTCTTCTCAACTTCGAACAACAACGCATGAGCAGCAAGAACACCGGCTCGACCACGAGGGTCGACGAGATCGCGGACGGGATCCATCGCATCAGCACGCCGCTCGACGTCGTGCCCGGTGGCTTCACGTGCAACCAGTTCCTGATCGTGGACGACGAGCCGCTGCTGTTCCACACGGGCATGCGGCGCATGTTCCCGGTCGTGCGCGAGGCGATCGCGCGCGTCATGCCCGTCGACAAGCTGCGCTACATTGCCTTCTCGCACTACGAGGCCGACGAGTGCGGCGCGTTGAACGACATCCTGGCGGTGGCGCCGCGAGCCGTCGCAGTCTGCAGCCGCCTCGCGGCCATGACCTCGGTCGAGGACTTCGCCGATCGGCTGCCGCGGCCGATGGCAGACGGCGAGACGCTCACGCTCGGCCGGCACGTCGTCGAGTGGTACGACGCACCACACCTGCCACACGGGTGGGAATGCGGATTCATCGGC